>NZ_RBXL01000001.1:4664506-4971007 GCF_003634315.1 Thiocapsa rosea | reverse complement strand
TGGTTGTTGTAGAGATCGCACCCCGGCGTATCGAAGAAAAGCACCTCGCGCACATGATTGTCGAATGCGCCATCGGCCTCCTTGACTTTTACGCCGCACTTCTTGGCCGAATGACGCACGATCGACCAAAAGTCCTTGAAGGCTTTTGCAGTGATGAAATGATGGGCCTGCAGGATGATCTTGCACTCGTAATAGTGCACGTCCGAGTAGGGGGTATTGAGCACTTCAACGGCGTTGTCGTTCATCGTGATACCCGGCTGATTAAGGGGTGCGGTCCGTCTCGGTCTCCGAGACGCCTGGTCAGAGGACTGGCGACTTACTCGAACACCACCCGCGCGTTCAGCGGCTGGATCGGTCGATTGTTCGGGTGTCCCATCGCCCGTGCGAATTTCACGAGCTGTCCGTGCGAGGCGCTCACCGGATGCTTCATCACCAGCCAGGTCACGCCCTCGGTGCACGGAGGCGTCGTCAGCGAGCCTTCGAAACGGTAGTAGGCGCGATCGGCGGGCAGCAGCGCTTCGGCCGATGCCTTCGTTCCAAGATGCGCGGTGCGGCCCTGCAGCCGCGGCATCGCCGCCCACGGGGTGGACAGGGCGAGGTTCTCCGGACCTTCCTCGAACATCACCGCGATGACCGCGAGATGGCCCTCGGTGTCGGCATGCACCAGATGTGCCTCCATCGGGAATGTCTTGCCGTCGACATGGTTCTCGCTGGGCGTGTGGAAGTGGAACTGCTTGAGGCTGTAATCGCGGCCGTCCAGCGTGATGGTGCTGCCGGCGTCGTAGTCGACCTGAATGGTGTGACCGTTATGCACCTCGTCATGGCCGCCCGGCCTGTAGTGGAAGCCGATACGCGGCAGATCGGCGTCGATCCGGCTTGCGATGTCGATCGGTGTTTGAGCTTGGCCGGACCTGCAGGCGATAAAATGCGGGTCGATTTCGCCCCAGTGTTCCGGACCCCGGGCGCCGGAGTAGTCCCAGTGTGTTCCTTCGTCTGCTTCGGCCAACCCGGCTCCGATGAGCCCGGTGCCGATCGGCACGGTGCCGAGAATCAAGGTTAAGGTCGCGATCGCCCTGCGCTTCATCGTCTGTCTCGTCATGCAAAGGGTAAATCGGGCTCCGGCCAGGTTGCTGATGGCCGGCTTGGATGGCGTCGGGTTCATTCGGCTCGACGATGCTGCAAAGCATAACGGTCTTTCCGCTCGAAAAGCGATGCTCGGCTGAGGCTTGGAGCGGGGAACAGCCGGACTTGCGGCCTCTGGACTCCGCTCGCCTTGATCTAAGTCAAGGATACAGCGGTGCGCCCTCGCCAGACTGAGCGCCCCTCATCGACCCCAACGATCAACAGAACCGATCCGCGGGAGCGACAAGGGCACCTTGATCCCGATTCGATTCAGAGGCACCCATGCACTGCAACCAATGCGAACAGACCTACCGTAAGACCGGCTGCGTCACCTCCCCCGGGATGTGCGGCAAGGACGCCGATGTCCAGTCCCTTCAAGAGATGTTGCTCTACGGTCTGAAAGGGATGGCCGCTTATGCGCATCACGCGCGGCGTTTGGGCAAGTCCGACGAGACGGTGTCGGCCTTCATCGAGGAGGCGCTCTTTGCGACCATGACCAACGTCAACTTCGACGTGAAGAGTCTGCTTGAATACTGTCTGGAATGCGGACGGATGAATCTGCGCGTGATGCAGATGCTCGACGAAGGTCATGTCGAGGCCTTCGGCAAGCCAGCACCCTTCAAGGTGAAGGAGGGGACGCAAGCGGGCCGGGGCATCCTGGTGACCGGTCATGATCTGGCTGACCTGCGGGATCTGCTCGTGCAGCTCGAAGGGACCGACATCAAGGTCTATACGCACGGCGAGATGCTGCCCGCGCACATGTATCCCTTCTTTCAGAACCATCCGAACCTGGCCGGGCATTACGGCGGTGCTTGGCAAAACCAGAAGCGCGAGTTTGCGGCCTTCCCGGGTCCGGTGGTGGCGACGACCAACTGCGTCCTGATCCCGCCTCAGAGCTACAAGGGTCGGCTCTTCACGACCCGCGGGACAGCGGTTCCCGATGGTCAGCGGGTGCTCGACGGGGATTATTCCGAGGTGATCGGCGAGGCCATGCGTTGCGAGCCCTGCGAGGAGCTGCTGACGGGCGAGTCGACCGTCGGTTTTCATCGCACGGTACTCTTGGATCACGCACAAACGATCGTCGATGCGGTGAAGGCGGGGCAGATCAGCCGCTTCTTCGTGATCGGCGGATGCGACGGGGCGGATCCGGGCCGCAACTATTTCAGCGACTATGCGCAGGGCACGCCGGATGATTCGTTCATTCTGACCTTGGGTTGCGGCAAGTACCGAATCCGCGATCACGAGTACGGCGAGCACCTGGGCTTCCCGCGCCTCATGGACATGGGGCAGTGCAACGACGCCTACGGCGCCATCGCGGTCGCATCCGCCTTGGCCGAGGCATTCGAGTGCAGCGTCAACGAGCTGCCTCTGACCCTGGTTATCAGTTGGTTCGAGCAGAAGGCGGTTGCTGTTCTGTTGACCTTGCTGAGCCTCGGGGTCAAGGGGATTACCCTGGGCCCGAACGCACCGGCCTTCGTCTCGCCGAACGTCTTTGCGATCCTGCAGGAGCGATTCGATCTGCGTTTGAGCGGAAATGATGCCGAAGGGGATCTGCGGCTTGCCATGACGGCTTAAACCGCGCCCGGTGCGATATGCGTCGTTTGTTGGATGAGCTTGACCGCGCCGGCTCCGATGACCGTCGGAGTCGGGGCGGTTTAAGGTATTGAAAAATATTAAATTTTAAACCGCGTCGCACCGAGATCGAGGATATCTCCAACGCCAAACGCAAAGTGAAAATGACGCATATTGCTCTGGACGCGGTTTAGGTGATTTCCGGGAAAAGGTCTAACGGAAGCGCCGCAACCAGGAAAAGTGGTCGAACGCTCTTCTCCTTGTCGTTGAAATATGCGCTTTAAACGCACCCGGTCGGCTTCGGCAACCCACCCCACTTGCAGATCAGCTTCATCGGCCCTTTCCTGAAGATGTCGTAGAGGTCTTTGGTCGAGACCTTTTGCTTCTTGGCGAAGATGCGGATCGGCGGGACGACGCCGTCGGACTCGTACATGGCTCGTGCCTCGCGGATGAAGTTCATGACCTGATCGGTCATCTCGAAGTCGTCCGCCTTGGCTAGCTCGACGGCGACCTCTTCGCTCCAGTCGTCGCGGTTGAGGAGAAAACCTTCATTGTCCAAGGGAACGCTCAGTGCTTCGGTCATGGGTACAACTCCGAGAGGCTGTGTGGTCAGGATTGAGAACTCCAATAGAGTGTGGTGGCGACACCGATCGATACAAGACGTTCGTTACCCGTCTGTCCATCCGCTCATCATCCCCCGCGGCCGCTCTGGATCGCCTCCAGCACGCCGTCCCAGAACCTGATACGGGCGCAGATTGCCTCTTCAGCGGCGGTCTCGGCCTCGTCGAGCCGTTGCGGGTCGTCGCCGCACAGCTGCTCGAGGAGTTTCATCGACAGGGGACCGTGGAAGTCTTCGTCGAGGTGGATATGCCGGTTCAGGTAGTGATGGAAGACGGGTGCCTGCGTCTCGGTAATCCGCATCTGCTCGAGGAACTGCCGAAACATGCCGGGGATCAGTTTCTCGCGTCCGAGGGCCAGGGCGGCCGCGACCAGATGCGGCTTGTCCTCGCGGATAAAGCAGAAGGTGGTCTCGGAGAAATAGCGCGACGGCAGCGGGACCATCGATGCGTAGAGTGCCTTGTCGACACCCTGCTCGGCGACCAGATCGAGGAAACGTCTCGGCATCTCGCCGTCGGCGCCGACCTCGGTCATGGCGCGACAGTACAGCTCGAAATGGCTTGCGTACTCCACGCCGCCGCCCGGAAGCGGCAGGCTGTCGGATTCTTCTTCGAGGACCAGTTGGTTGATGAAATAGCGCACACCGGCATCACCATGCGGCATCCAAGGTACCGCGACGGGAGCGACCCGGGCCTGGAGGTACTTGATCAAGGACATGAAGTCCCAGACCGAGAAGATATGGTGACTCATGAAGACCTGGAGGTCTTCGATGCGCTCGATGGCGCCGTAGATCGGATGTGCGTTGAGCTGTTCCTGCAGGGGCCGGATGTGGTCCAGGTTCAGTGATGCCATGAGTCCCGTCCTCGTTATTTCAGTATTTCAGTCGACACTGAATCGACAATATAAGGCGTTCGGGCGCTAAATCTCCAGTACGAGACGATGGGTGCCTGATCGATGTCATCGCGGGCGCTGAATCTTCCGATTAGCCTGGTCTCGGGCCGGGGAGCGATCCCGGCGAGAGGTGTCGCGATGGAGTCGGGCAGGATGACGGGCGATCGGGTCGGACGGTTTTCCGCGGGATGACGGGCTCCGCTTACGCGCTCGCGTTCGTTGTCGGGCTGCTCAGTGCCCTGCACTGTATCGGCATGTGCGGGGGGATCAGCGGTGCCTTGAGCTACTCGCTGCCGCCCGAGACGCGCAACGATCGCAAACGGCTCGGTCTGTTCGTGCTGGCCTTCAACGTGGGCCGCATCGCCAGCTATGCCGTGGCCGGGGCCGTTTCGGGTGCATTCGGGGCGATGCTGCTCGGCTCGGGTGGCTCACCTTGGCTCTTCGAAGGCGTGCGTTGGCTGGCCGCCGGCATCATGATCGGCATCGGACTCTATATCGGGGGTTGGTTTCCCCGGTTCGCGACAATCGAGCGCCTGGGCATACCCCTGTGGCGCCGGCTCGAGCCGCTCGGGCGACGCCTGTTGCCGGTGACCACGCTGCCGCGCTCGGTCTTGTTCGGCATGGTCTGGGGGTGGTTGCCTTGCGGGCTGGTCTACAGCATGCTTCTGAGCACGCCCGCGCAAGGCGGCGTTCTGGCCGGGGCGCTCTACATGGCCCTGTTCGGTGCGGGGACCTTGCCGATATTGGTCCTGGGGGGGCTCTTTGCCGGACAGCTCTTTCGGCTCGGGCAGGACCGACGCTTTCAGGCCATGGCCGGTCTCGGCGTGATCCTGCTTGGGCTCTTGACCTTCATCGTCAACGGATAGCGCCGGACATGCCAGAGAGGGCGTCGCGAGCGCAGTCGAACCTACACGAGCACAATGCAAACGATTTCGGATGGGTGTCATGACGACTCTGATTGGCCGGTCTCCCGCCTTTAATCGACTCCGCAATGCCCTGTCGATGGTTGCCGCGACGGACGTGGGTGTCTTGCTGCTGGGTGAACCCGGCACCGGAAAAGAGACCCTGGCGCGCGAGATCCATGCGTGCAGCGCCCGTCGGGATGGCCGGTTCGGCGTGCTCGCCTGCACCGGGGCACCGCCCGACGCGCTCGACCGCTGCGTGTCGACGCTCGTGCAGGAGGGTCCCGCAACCCTCTATCTTGACGAGGTCGGTGAGCTGAATGCGGCGGATCAGGCGCGACTCCTTCACCAGATCCTCGTGCAGGATTCCGCCAGCGACGGCACGTGCTCCGGCTCCGGTCTGAGGATCATCGCGGCATCGGCCTTGGACCTCGATCGGCAGGTCCAGCAAGGGGCGTTTCGGCGCGATCTGTATCTGCGACTCTGTGTCGTTCCGCTGGAGGTGCCGCCCTTGCGTGAACGCGCACTCGATATCCCGGCGCTGACGGAGCATTTCATCGCGACGGCGACGGCGCGACACGGGCTCGATCCGCCGTGGCTGACGCCCGGTGCGCAGCGCCTGCTGCGCCGTTACACCTGGCCGGGCAATCTGCGCGAGCTTGCCAATCTGTGCGAGCGTCTCGTGATTCTCCTGCCCGGTACGGCGGTGGGACCCGAGAACCTACCGGGGGAGCTGGTACGGGGGGCGCCTCTGTCGGAGAACGACATCGCCTTCTCGCTCCCGCCGCACGGGATCGATCTCAACGACCTGGAGGCGGAGCTGATCCGCCAAGCCCTCTCGCTGGCCGGCGGAAACAAGAGTCGGGCCGCGCGTCTGCTCGGGTTGACTCGGGATACGTTGTTGTATCGCCTTCAAAAACACCTCATCACCAGCTAAACCGCGCCCCGGAGTTGTCCGGCGATGTTGCCATGTGGCGATAGGTCGGAGGGGTTCCCGACAGTCGGCACTGGACGCGGTTTAGGAAATAGGAAATAGGAAATAGGAAATAGGAAATAGGAAATAGGAAATAGGAAATAGGAAATAGGAAATAGGAAAGTAGGAAATAGATATTTTCTGAACCGCGTCTCCACCGGCGGCGCTGGAATGCGTTACGCCGGGAGTTTGCTCGAAAGGATGCATGGACCGCCGACGCGGTTCAGTCGGGTTCAGTGTAGGCGCTGACCACTGCACCATGTGTCGAAGTAACGCTGCATCACCTCGCGGACCTGCGCGGGGTAGTGCAGCGACTCCATTTCTCCCATGCCCTCGCGGAAAAAGTGGGGGGCATGATCGGGCAGTTGCTCGCCGATCGCGTCGAACGCCTCGATCATTAGGGCAGGCTGGTGGCTGCGCGTGGCGACGATTCCGCGATTGATCAGGAGCAACAGCCAAGGATCGGTCGGGTCGGTCGGGTCCATCCCTTGGATGCGGTCCGCGCCGATGCCCTCCGCGATCTCGCGCATCAGGCCGTAGAGCTCGGCGAGCTCTTCGGGTCGTTCCAAGCGATTTGCGAGCGTTGACAGGGCATTGACGACGTCTTCCGGGTGCTGCAGCTCGCCGCCGCGTCGCAACATCCAACAGGCGAAAGGAACCGCGAGAACCTCGACGGATTGCGCCTGCGATTCGAGATTCAGGCGACGCGCGAGATCGCCGAGTTGACGCAGGAGGCCGAGGCCATGCTCGAGCAGGGCGTCGGGTACCACGCCGGTGGCTGAGCGCAGCACCTGTACCGACTCTCCTCGCGCCTCGGCCTCACCGGTCCGCACGGTGTCGAGCAGTTGCGCGAGTCCGCTCAACAACACCTGTGGTGTGGGTTCGACGGCTTGCTCCGAGTCGTCGAAGGCGCGCTGGATCTCGTCGCCGAGTCGGGTGAGTT
Source organism: Thiocapsa rosea (assembly GCF_003634315.1). Taxonomy (NCBI): domain Bacteria; kingdom Pseudomonadati; phylum Pseudomonadota; class Gammaproteobacteria; order Chromatiales; family Chromatiaceae; genus Thiocapsa; species Thiocapsa rosea. The sequence goes on along the minus strand of NZ_RBXL01000001.1, from coordinate 4,963,986 downwards.
CGTCCGCGATATCGATGAGGTCGACCTTCGGGAGCATGGGCTGATCATCCTGGCAACAATAAAGAAACTGAGGTCGGATCGACCGATCCGGCCTGCATCCCGGAGCGCTGCGGCATCGGCCGTTGCAAGGAGACTCCGACCCCCATACCTGGAAATATAGCAAGCGTGACCATCCCCGTCTCGCATCCGGCCTCTCGCCGGCCCGAGGCACGCATCCGAGGGATCAGTTAGACTAGAACAATGACCAAAAGCCCCGATCTTCACAGCCATTCAACAGCCTCCGACGGCACCTTGACCCCCGATGCCTTGATGCAGCGCGCGTTCGCGTCAGGTGTGCGGGTCATTGCTCTCACCGATCACGATACCACCGAGGGTCTGGCCGAGGCACGAGCAACGGCCGACGTGCTCGGTCTGCGGCTCATCCCCGGGGTGGAGATCTCGGTGACCTGGGGCGGTCGCACCGTTCATATCGTGGGTCTCAATGTCGATCCCGAGAATCTCGCGCTTCAGACCGGACTGAGCCGTCTGCTCGCCTATCGTGGCTGGCGTGCCGAGGAGATCGGGCGCCGTCTGGCCAAAAAGGGTATCGAGGGCGCTTACGAGGGCGCGAAGGCCTTCTCGAACGGTCGTCTTATCGGACGCACCCATTTCGCCCGCTTCCTGGTCGCGAAGAGCCATGCGCTTGACCTGCGGGATGTCTTCAACCGCTATCTGGTCAACGGCAAGCCCGGCCATGTGAGCGGCGAATGGGCGACACTCGAGGAGGCAACCGGTTGGATCACGGGCGCGGGCGGTCAAGCCGTCATCGCACATCCGGCGCGCTACAAGCTCACGCGCACCCGTCTGCTGAAGCTGCTCGGCGAGTTCCGCGAGTGCGGCGGAGTGGGCCTGGAGGTGGTTTCCGGGAGCCACAGCCGGGACGAGGTCTTCAACTTTGGTTGCCTTGCACGCGACCAGCGCATGCTCGCTTCCGCTGGTTCCGACTACCACGGACCTGAAAATCCTTGGATCGATCTGGGGCGTTTGCCCGCCCTGCCGCCCGCCTGTACGCCGATCTGGCACGACTGGCCCGAGCTTGACGAGGAACCGAGTCCCCGTCGAGCCGCTGTCGGTTGATCTCGAGCCATGGCGCAGTTTTTTCAGATCCATCCAGCGAATCCGCAGACGCGTCTGATTCGCCGCACGGTCGAGATCCTGTTGGAGGGCGGCGTCATCCTTTATCCAACGGACTCCTCCTACGCGCTCGGCTGTCAGATCGGCGAGAAGTCTGCGATGGAGCGGATCCGCCGGATTCGCAAGCTCGACGACAAGCACAACTTCACCCTGGTCTGTCGCGATCTGTCCGAGATCACGACTTATGCGAAGATCGACAACCAGGCGTTTCGGTTGCTCAAGAGCCTGACGCCCGGCCCTTACACCTTTATCCACGAAGCGACCAAGCAGGTCCCGCGGCGGCTGCTTCATCCCAAGCGCAAGGCGATCGGCATCCGGGTGCCGGACAACGAGATCTGTCGTGCACTGCTCGGCGAGCTTGACCAACCGATTCTCAGCACCACGCTGATCTTGCCGGGCGACGATCGACCCCTGACCGATCCCGAGGAGATGCGGGAACTGCTCGACAAGCAGGTCGATCTCATCATCGACGGCGGGTTTTGCGGTTTGGAGCCCACCACCGTCGTGGACATGACGGCGGAACCGCCGAGCCTCATGCGGCGCGGCAAGGGCGATGCGAGCATGTTCGAGGAATGACCCCAGTTAAACCGCGTCTAGAGCGAAATGCGTCATTTTCACGTTGTGTTCAGCGTCGGGGGGTTCCTCGATCTTGGCGAGACGCGGTTCAAAATTTAAATTTTTCAATCCTTTTCACCGCGCCAGCTCCGACAGTCGTCGGAGCTGGCGCGGCCAAGCCATTCCAACGAATGACGCATACCGCACCGGGCGCGGTCTAGCGGTGCGCGGGGCGTGCAATGCGGCGAAGAACCGGCGCGCGCTCGGTATATAATGCCGCGATGGAAGCCCTAAACCCTTACCAACTGCTCGCCGTCCTCGTCATCCCGGTGCTGTTCGCGATTACGGTCCACGAGGCCGCGCACGGCTGGGTGGCGAGTCGGCTCGGTGATCGGACCGCGCTAATGCTCGGTCGCGTGACCTTCAACCCGATCAAGCATATCGACCCGATCGGAACCATCGTTGTCCCGCTCGCCACCTTCTTCCTGGTCGGGTTTCTCTTCGGCTGGGCGAAACCCGTCCCGGTCAACTGGCGCAACCTGCACCATCCGCGCCGCGACATGGCCTTGGTGGCGGTCGCAGGTCCGGGTGCAAACCTGCTGATGGCGCTCTTTTGGGGGGGCATGATCAAGCTGGGTGTGCTGCTGTTGCCTGCCAACCAATGGATCGCCCTTCCTCTGATCTACATGGGCGCCGCCGGGATCCTGATCAACGTCTTCCTGATGGTCCTGAATCTGATCCCTCTGCTGCCGCTCGACGGCGGGCGCGTGCTCAACGCCGTGCTGCCGCCGAAGGTGGCCCTGCAGTTCTCGCGACTGGAACCCTTCGGGTTGATCATCCTGCTGGCGTTGCTGATCACCGGGCTCCTGGGTGCCGTCCTGCTTCCGATCGTGATCGGCACCGTGGGCCTGCTCCCCGGCTCGGCGATCGTAAGAGAGCTCTTCTTCGTCTGATTACGAGGCTGCCAAACCTTGACTTCCGTCTCCGCACATCACTCGCGCGTCCTCTCCGGGATGCGTCCTACGGGCCGTCTCCACCTGGGCCACTATCACGGCGTCCTGAAGAACTGGCTGGAGCTTCAGCACGAATACGAGTGTTTCTTCTTCGTCGCCGATTGGCATGCCCTGACGACGCACTACGAGGATCCCTCGATCATCCCGACGAGCACCCGCGAGATGGTGATCGACTGGTTGGCCGCCGGGATCAATCCGGGCTCGGCGACGCTCTTCATCCAGTCGCGGGTCCCTGAGCATGCCGAGCTGCATCTGCTGCTCTCCATGATCACGCCCTTGGGTTGGCTCGAGCGCGTGCCGAGCTACAAGGACCAGCAAGAAAAGCTCAAGGAGCGCGATCTCGCGACCTACGGCTTTCTTGGCTATCCGCTGCTCCAGAGTGCGGACATCCTCATGTACAAGGCCGGGCAGGTCCCGGTCGGCGAGGATCAGGTTGCGCATGTCGAGCTGACGCGCGAGGTCGCGCGGCGTTTCAACCACATCTACGGTCGCGAGTCCGGCTTCGAGGAGAAGGCGGAAGAGGCCAAGCGCAAGATGGGCAAGAAGAACGCCAAGCTTTTCGATGGGCTGAGACGACGTTATCAGGAGCAGGGCGATCAAGAGGCGTTGAGCGTCGCCCATGCGCTGCTGGAAGGGCAGGCCAACATCACCCTGGCCGACCGCGAGCGTCTGCTCGGCTATCTGGAAGGCGGCGGGCGCGTCATCCTGCCCGAGCCGATGCCGCTGCTGACCAAGGCGTCCAAGATGCCGGGTCTAGACGGGCAGAAGATGTCCAAGTCCTACGGCAACACCATAGCCCTGCGCGACGAACCCGCCGTTGTCGAGAAGGCCCTGCGGACCATGCCGACCGACCCGGCGCGGGTGCGCCGGACCGATCCGGGCGATCCGGAGAAGTGTCCGGTCTGGCAGTTCCATCTGGTCTATTCGAACGATCAGGTCCGCGACTGGGTGCAGCAGGGCTGCCGCTCGGCCGGCATCGGTTGTCTCGAATGCAAGCAGCCGGTGATCGACGGGGTGCTCGCCGAGCTGATGCCGATGCAGCAACGCGCGCAGGAGTATGCCTCCCAGCCCGATCTCATTCGCAACGTCATCAACGACGGCTGCGAGCGTGCACGCGATGTCGCCCACGAGACACTTGAAGAGGTTCGGCACGCCATGTCCCTGGTCATGACCTAAACCGCGCCCGGTGTTTCGGTGCTGTCTTGGAGGTGCTGCGGGCCTCGAAGCACAGATCGGCGTCGGTGGGGCGCGGTTTAGAATCTTTACTTTTTTTGGGACTTGAGTATGGCGGACGAGGGGACCGACCGTCAGCCGCCGCCGGGGCAACAGGTGGAGATGCCGCTCGAGGTGGCGCCCTTCGCCATGGTGCGGGGCCTGCCGTTCCTGACCTTGCCCGTGGACCTCTACATCCCGCCGGATGCGCTCGAGATCTTTCTGGATGCCTTCGAGGGACCGTTGGATTTGTTGCTCTATCTGATCAAGCGACAGAATCTCGACATCCTGGATATCCCGATTGCAGCCATAACCGCCCAGTACATCGAATACGTCGACCTCATGACCGAGCTGCGCCTGGAGTTGGCGGCGGAGTATCTGGTCATGGCCGCGATGCTGGCCGAGATCAAATCCCGGATGCTCCTGCCGCGTGTGCAGGCCGCGGAGGATGAGGGCGAGGATCCGCGTGCCGAGCTGGTGCGTCGGCTCCAGGAGTACGAGCGGTTCAAGCAGGCGGCGCAGGATCTGGACGCATTGCCCAGGCTCGAGCGGGATGTCTTTGCCGTCCGCGTCGAGGTGCCGCCGGGCCATGTTCAGCGCGTCCCGCCGGATGTGGATTTCCGCGAGCTGCTTCTCGCCATGCGCGAGGTCATGGCACGCGCCGATCTCTTCACACGCCACCGCGTCGAGCGCGAATCCTTGTCGTTGCGCGAGCGCATGTCGTGGGTGCTCGAGCGCCTGAGTGATGGCGGATTCCTCGCCTTCACGGATCTGTTCGATGTCACCGAGGGGCGTGCAGGCGTCGTCGTGAGTTTTCTCGCACTCTTGGAGCTGATCAAGGCGGCGACTCTGGAGTTGGTCCAGGCCGAGCCGTTCGCGCCCATCCATGTGCGTCTGCGCGAGACCGCAGCAGGTGTCGTCCTCGACGAGGCGGAACTTGCTTAAACAGATCGTCGAGGCCGCGCTGGTCGCCGCGGGTGGGCCACTGACCCTGGATCAGCTTCTTGCGCTCTTCCTGGACGACGAGCGTCCGTCGCGTGCGGAGCTGCTTGCGGTGATCGCTGCGCTTCAGGAAGACTATGCCGGGCGCGGTCTAGAGATCGTCGAGGTCGCCGGCGGTTGGCGTACTCAGGTGCGCGCGACCATCGCCCCCTGGGTCGCACGTCTCTGGGACGAGCGCCCGCCGCGCTACTCGCGCGCCCTGCTCGAAACACTCTCGCTGATCGCCTATCGTCAGCCGATCACGCGCGGCGAGATCGAAGACATCCGCGGGGTTGCCGTGAGCACCCAGATCGTCAAGACCCTGACCGAGCGCGAGTGGATCCGCGTGGTCGGTCATCGCGACGTCCCCGGGCGGCCCGCACTCTTCGCCACCACGCGCAAGTTCCTGGATTATTTCGGTCTGCGCTCTCTCAACGAGCTGCCGACACTCGCCGAGATCCGCTCCCCGGATTTCCTGATCGACGAGGAGTTGAGGCTCGAGGAGCCGACCCGCGATGCCGTGGATGAAAAGCCCCGAGACGACGCTGGTGTATGATCGCCGCGAGGCACCCACACCCAGTCGTAGGATGGGTAGAGCACAGCGAAACCCATCCTCCAACCCGAGAACCTTCATGAAAACCGACCGACGCTTGCCCCCATCGCCCCCGCCGCCTCCCGCCGAGGAGCCCGTGCGCCTGCAAAAAGCCCTCGCCGATGCGGGCCTGGGCTCGCGGCGCACCATCGAGGGCTGGATCAGCGAGGGGCGGATCCGGGTCAACGGCGATCTCGCCAAGCTCGGGGATCGAGTCACCAGCCGCGATCGGATCCGCGTGGACGGGCAAGACGTCAAGCTCAGGGGGCGGCGAGAGAAGCTTCCCCAAGTCATCGCCTACCACAAGCCCGAAGGCGAGCTGGTCACGCGGCGTGATCCCGAGGAGCGCCCGACGGTGTTTCGTCGTCTGCCCAAACCCAAAGAGGGCCGCTGGATCGCGGTCGGCCGGCTCGACATCAACACCTCCGGTCTGATCCTCTTCACCACCGACGGCGAGCTGGCAAACCGGCTTATGCATCCCTCGCGCGAGGTCGAGCGCGAGTATGCCGTGCGCATCCTCGGCGATGTCCCCGAGGGAACGCTCGAGCGACTCGCGACCGGCATCGAGCTGGAAGACGGGCTCGCCAAGTTCGATGCGGTCACCGAACGCGGCGGCACGGGTGCGAATCGCTGGTTTCATGTCGTCCTGCGCGAGGGCCGCAATCGCGAGGTGCGTCGGCTTTGGGAGGCCGCCGGCTGCCAGGTGAGTCGCCTGATCCGCATCCGCTACGGCAACATCGAGCTTGGTCGGCGTCTCTATACCGGGAACTGGCGACCCCTGTCCGAGGACGAGCAAAAGACCTTGATGGCGCAGGCCGGTCTGACACCGCCGGTGCCCAAGCGCCGGCAGGTCCGCCCCGGGGCAAAACCTTGGCAGTCCAAACAACCGAGCGGCGAGTCCCCCTTCGCACGCGGTCCCAAGTGGGGTCGACCGCGGGGCGATCGCTGAGTGATCCATCTTAGCCCTTCACCCCCTCGCGGGAGAGGGGTTGGGGAGAGGGGGGAATGAACCGGAATGGCTTAAACCGCGTCCAGAGCGAGATACTCACTTTCGAGTGGGTTCGACGTTTGGTCCATCCACGGTAACTTCTCAATAACCCGTGGCAAACAGCCGATGCGGTTCCGCAAGTTGTTGATTTGCTCTAGTGATCACGCGAGTTCGCCCCGACTTATTGAGAAGCTACCATCCACGACCCTTAGCGGGGACGCGGTTTATAATTTTATATTTTTTAATACTTTAAATCGCGCCAGCTCCGACAGTCGTCGGGGCTGGCACGGCCAAGCCATTCCAACACATTTACGCATACCGCACCGGGCGCGGTTTAAAGGGCACTCAGGATCGATCGGATTCGGACATCTTTTACGAGGAGTAAGTCATGGTCACGGCAATCATTCTCATCAATGTCGCGCGCGACAAGATCAACGACATCGCCGACGAGCTGGCCGGTATGAGCGCAATCTCAGAGGTCTTCTCGGTCAGCGGCAACTACGATCTGATCGCCATCGTGCGTGTCGTCCACAACGACGATCTCGCCGAGCTGGTCACGAACCATCTGCTCAAGATCGAAGGGATCGAGAAGACGAACACCCTGCTGGCCTTCAAGGCGTATTCGCGGCATGACCTCGAGGCGATGTTCTCCGTATAAAACGCGCTCGGGGGGATGTGGGGTCTTGGTGGGTGGTGTTGGCGTTGTGGATCTCTGTGGGGTTGGAGCGGCGCGTTTTATGTGATTTTTTTGGGAGTTTGCAGGGAGGTGGCGTTTGTAGTTTTTGGTGACCGTCCGCGTTGCGGTGGGCGGGTCGGTCGATTCGGCTGGGATCGTCGCGTTGCGCTCAGGCCGGGGAAGGGTGAGTGGTTGCGCGATTTCCATTTGGGTGTACTCTAAATGCCATATCGCATTTGGAGGGTTTCCTGATGACAGCGCACGCGGGTCTCTTCCGGATTCCGGTTTTTTCCGGGGTCGCCGACGCCGATATCGCTCCCGGAGCCGGGGCGACGGTCTTCCTGCGGCTCGGGCTCCCGACCGATCGGGCGGAGCTGGTCGCGGAGAGCCGCCGCGGCTTTCCGGTGGCGGTTATCGAGCGTCTGGCCGAGGTCCTCGGCCGGCCGCAGCAAACCCTGCTACGGATCGCCAAGATCGCGCCATCGACGCTGACCCGGCGTCGGCGCAGCCCCGACGGACGTCTGTCTCCGGAAGAGAGCGATCGTGTCTACCGGATTGCGGCCGCGTTCAGCGATGCGGTGGATCTCTTCGAGGGCGACACCTCCGCCGCGTCCGGGTGGCTCGGCGAGCCGGCGAAGGCGCTGGGCGGGACGGCGCCGATCGAGCATCTGGATACCGAGGCCGGTGCCACGCAGGTGCATGACCTCATCGGACGTCTGGAGCACGGCGTCTACAGCTGATGCGGGTCTATCGGCTCGTCAAGGAACGATTCGCCGATACGGCGTTGGACGGCTCGGGCGCGAAGATCTACGGTGGACGCTGGAACCGCAAGGGTCATGCGGCGGTGTACGCCTCGGACAGCATCGCGCTGGCGGCGCTTGAGCTGCTGGTGCATCTGCATCGAAGCGAGGTGCTCAATCGGTATCGTCTGGTCACCCTCGATCTTCCCGATGACCAGGTCTTGCTCTTGGATGACACCGGGCTGCCTGCGGACCGGCGCGAGGATCCCGCACCCGACTCGACCGCAGCGATCGGTACCGCTTGGTTGACCGGCGGCCAATCGCTCGCACTCTCGGTCCCGAGTGTGTTGATCCCGCAGCAACGCAACCTGCTGTTGAATCCCGCTCATGGGGCAGCCGGCACGGTGTTCGCGACGGCGACCCTGCAACCCTTCGATCTCGATCCGCGGCTTGTCGTGTGATTCGCTTGCAATCGGCGCGACGTCGATCGGGACACGACCTCGGATGTCGGCACTATGAACAGACCGCGCTTCATCGACCAACGCACCGCGATCCTCATCGTGGTCGCCAACATGATCGGCACGGGCGTGTTCACGACACTCGGCCTCCAAGCGGCCGGAATCCCGGACGGCGCGGCCTTGCTCTTGCTCTGGCTGATCGGCGGTCTGATCGCGCTCTGCGGCGCACTCTCCTATGCGGAGCTGGCCGCTGCCCTGCCGCGCTCGGGCGGGGAGTACCACTTTCTGTCGCGGATCTTCCATCCCCTGTTGGGTCAGTTGGCCGGCTGGGTCTCGGTGACGGTTGGCTTCGCGGCGCCCGTGGCTTTGGCGGCGATGGCGATGGGGTACTATGCGGCGACCGTCCTCCCGGCGCCGCCCACGGCGATCGCGGTGACGGCCTTGCTCATGGTCACCGCCGTGCATGCCTTCGACCTGGATCTAGGGCGGCGGGTGCAGGTGGTCGCGACCTGGTTGAAGATCGCCGTGATCCTGCTGTTCTGCGCCGCGGGGCTCGCTTTGCCGGCGACCTCGGGCAGCCTCTCGGTCTTGCCGTCGGCATCGACGCTCGACGCGGTCTGGAGCGCACCCTTTGCGGTGTCTTTGATCTATGTCGCCTATGCCTACTCGGGGTGGAACGCCGCCGCCTATGTGGTGGACGAGGTCCAGGATCCGCGTCGCGCCGTCCCGCGTGCGCTGCTGCTCGGCACGCTGATCGTCGCGCTGCTGTATCTGTTGCTGAATCTGACCTTCCTGCGCACCGTCGAATACGACGCCTTGGTCGGTCGCGTCGAGGTCGGTGCGCTCTCCGCCGAGACCATCTTCGGCGCCGTCGGCGGGCATCTCATGAGCCTGGTGCTGACCCTCTTGTTGGTCTCGACCGTCAGTGCCATGGTGCTCGCCGGACCGCGCGTCTTGGAGCGTATCGGCGAGGACCTGCCGTTCTTCCGACCGCTCAGTGTCCGCAATCGGCGAGGGGCGCCGACCCGTGCGGTACTGCTGCAACAGGGTCTGGCGCTCGTGATGATCCTGACGGGCTCGTTCGAGGGCGTCTTGAGCTTTGCGGGCTTCACGCTCACACTCTTCGCGGTCATCACCGTCGCCGGTGTCATCCGTCTGCGTCGGCGCGAGCCGGATCTTCCGCGACCCTTTCGGGTGCCCTGGTATCCGCTGCCGCCGCTGGTGTTTGTCCTGGTCAGCCTGGCGAGTCTGGTGTTTCTCGCGCTGGAGCGACCGCTTCCGGTGTTGCTGGCCGTCCTTCTGCTCGGTCTGGGCTGGGTGTCGGTGAGGCTCTCGGAGCGTCCCTGAGGGGCACGCCATCACCGTCTCCGCCGTTCCGGAACCATTATGCTGACCCTCATCTGCCCCGGCCTGCTCGGCCCGATCCCGACGGCTCCGGAGACACTCCCGAAGGTCCCGGCCATCGATCGGCTGCTCGCGCGTGCGGAGCGCATCCCGACCGGTGGGCACGACGCTGCGACGGCCCTTCTGAGGCACGTCGGCGTCTCGACCGACCCCGAACGCGATGCCCCGACGGCCGCGATCAGCCTCTTGGGCGAGGCGCCCGATGAACGGCCGGACGGCTACTGGATGCATGCCGATCCGGTCCATCTGCGCCCGGATCGCGACCGTCTGCTGCTCTTCGCCGGCACCGGTGTCGCGCCCGACCGGGCGGAGGCGGATGCCTTGGTCGCGCTCTTCAACAGCCACTTCGCCGCGGACGGGTTGAGGCTTACGGCGCCGCACCCGAACCGCTGGTATCTGGGAGCGGATCGGGCCTTGGACCTGCGCACGGAACCGCTCGAGCGCGTCATCGGGGGGCCTGTCCCGCTCGAGGTCCCGAGCGGTGCGGATGCCCGGCGCTGGCGCGGCCTGATGAACGAGGTGCAGATGCTCTTCTACGCCAGCGAGGTCAATCGTCTTCGCGAGCAGGCCCGGCGTCCGGCAATCAACGGCATCTGGACCTGGGGAGGCGGTGTGCTGCCGGATCGCTCGGGGGCACCGCCGGATGCGGTGGTCGGGGATGATCCGCTGGCCGCGGGTTTGGCGCGATGGTGCGGGGTTGCGCATCGCGCGCTCGAAGGGTGGTCGCCGCTGGAGTCGCTCCCCGGACGCCGTCATCTCGTGCTCTGGGACCGGCTCGGTGCGGCGCTGCTTGAGCGGGATCTCGATGGCTGGTCGACGGCGTTGCTCGCCTTGGACACGACGATCGCCGTGCTCGAAGCGCAGATCAAGCGGGGGGGGCTCGCCGCGGTCCTGCTCGATCCCTGCGAAGACATCGCCTATCGGTTGACGCGATCGACGGTTCGTCGCTTCTGGCGTCGCGATGGATTGGCGCAGAGGTTGGTTCGGCGCTCTTGAGTCCGGCTCCGGCGGTTGGACGTCGGGGCTCGATTCGGCCGGAACGCTGTTCGGACCAGTCGGCATTGCAGGCGCGACCAGGCACGGCGGATCTCGTCGAAGACGCGCACGGCGTCGTTCGGATCGGCGGCGTCGTAAACGTAGGCCCGGGTCCCGGCAATCTCCGCGACCAGCGTGTCGAGTACGTCCCGACTGCGCGCGAGCAGGGCCACGAGATAGCCGGCACGGCTGAACTGTCGGGCGAAGGCCGCGCCGTTGCCCGGCCCGGTTCCGACGATGACGCAGACTGGAACGCTCATGAGGGGACTCCGTTCAGGTCGCCATCTCGACCAGTGTGGGCTTGAGGAGGGCGAGGGTATCGGCGGTCGCAAGCGAGATGATGTAGCCGCGCTTGCCCCCGTTGATGTAGATCCGCGGCAGCGCGGCGATCCCGCTTTCGCAGTAGACCGGCATGACGCGCCGTGTGCCGAAAGGCGAGGTTCCGCCGACCTGATAGCCTGAATGCTTGTCCGCGATCGCCGGCGCGCAGGGCTGGACGCGTTTCACCCCGATCGCGCGCGCCAGCGCCTGGGTAGAGACCTGCCGGTCGCCGTGCATCAGGACGATCATGGGGTTGCCCCGATCGTCCTCCATGATCAGGGTCTTGACGACCAGATGCTCGTCGACGCCGTGCTCGCGCGCGAATTGCGCGGTTCCGCCCCCGTCGATGTAGGTATAGGGGTGGTCTTCGAAGGCCACCTTGGCGGCGCGCAGTGCGCGGATGGCTTGCGTGACGGGTGCTTTCGAGGCTTTCATGCTGAACCGCGTTCAGAGTGACGATCGGTCTCTAAGGTAGCCCAGTCTGTCGAGCGTACCAAGCCTCTCGGCGTGAACGCGGTTCAGACGTTTGATTCAGACGGTGGGGTCATTTCCGGGAAGGCATCTGCCGACGTGTCTGGGCGAATGAATTCGCCCCTACAGGGTTCAGGTGCCGGGATACCGAATGCCTCGACGCCGGTTTCGTTACCAGTGGGATGTGCCGTGCTCGCCCTTGAATGGACCGACGACATCGGCGGTGATCCAGCCGCCGTAGTAGCCGCCGGGCTGCGCGATGACGCGCTCCCCGTCGAGAAAACAGGCGACGCGTCCGGGGTAGAAGCAGATCCAGCCGGCATGGGGCTCGAAGCCCGGGAGCGGGTCCGGATAGCACCAGGCGATGTCGGTTGTGGAACCGGCGGCACCCTTGAGCCGGAAATAGCGTGCCTGACCTTTCCATTCGCAGAAGCTGCGTGTCGGCGAGACCGTCATGAGGTCCATCGCGACGTCCTGCGGCGGAACATAGAGTGTCGGCGGGCTTCCGGTCTCGCAGACACGAACCGCGTGGATCGAATCGGCGAGGGTCACCGCCCCGGAGATGACCCGGACGGGGCGCGGCTCGGGGCGGATCGCGGGCGGGCGCGGGTAGTCCCACACGGACTCTTGATCGGGACCGGGCTCGACGGCGAAGTCGGGTCGTTTCTGACCGCGAAACTGCCATGCCGCGCGGGCGCGTGCGATCCGGGGGTCGTCTTTCGGTGTCTCGGGCATAGATGCTCCTGAGGAACGATTCACAAATACAGAGTGAAACGCGTCATTCTCATTCTGTGTTTGAATTTGAAGGTTTCCTCGGTCTCGCTGGAGAGGCTGTTAGAAGTTTTTATTATTCAATACTTTAAGCCGAGCAGACTCCGACTCTCGCCGAATCTGCCGAGGCTGATCCAATCCAAAAGCACCGCATACCCCGTCAGGCGCGGTTTAAGGGATGCGCTGCCAGACCAGAGTGCGGTTGTTGACCGGCATCGGGTGATCCGCGATCAACTCCATGCCGTTGTCGCGGGCCATCCGGATCAAGCGGTCGAGGTCGCGGATGCCCATCGCGGGGTCGCGCGAGCGCAGCATGGCGTCGAAGCGTGCGTTGCTCTCGCTGGTGTAGCGACCGCCGATGTTGAAGGGGCCATAGAGCGCAAAACAACCGCCGTCGACCAAGACGCGCCCGACTCCGTCGAACATGGCCTCGACCTCCGGCTCGGACATGATGTGGGCGGTGTTGGCACTGAACACGCCGTCGAAGCGTTCGTCGGGCCAGGTGCCGGTGACGTCGAGCACGCGCGTGGGTGGCAGGTTGGGTAGGTCGGCATCGTCCAGCCAGGCCCGGATCCCGGGGAGATAGTGGGCGCAGTCGCTGGTTTGCCACACGAGATGGGGTAGGGCGGCGGCGAAGAAGACCGCGTGCTGACCGGTGCCGCTCCCGATCTCGAGCAGATGTCGGACCTCTTGAAAGAGCGGGCCGATCACGTCGAGAATCGGTTGCTTGTTTTCTTCGCAGGCTTCCGAGTAGGGTTTATCGATCGGATACATGGTCTTCGCTGTTGGGGATGAATCGGGTCGTGGATGAATCGGGCCGCAGTGCTCGCATGTTCGGGTTGTGCGCGATGCTCGGTCCCCGGTTGCGTTTTCCGGGATGTCGGGGCGTGCGGGTCGATCGGCAACCGGCTCGGCGGTGCAACGGATCGAAATGGCGTCGGATCGGTCTGCGCGATCCGTTATGCTGCACACCGCGCCGAGTCCGCAACGCAGACGCCGGTCAGGGTGCCGCCAGTGCAGCGGTCGGCGCCGAATCGACTTTTACTGACCCGATACCGGGAGACGGTTACATCGTGGAGACACCTTTGCACCACACCCTTGCCGCTGCCGTGCGGCGGTTTCGCCGTTTTCGCGCGGATGGGCGGGTGCGATCCGTCGCTGCTTGTGGTGTGCTCGGGCTCGCCGTCTCGCTCGCCGGGTGTGCCGGTACGCGTCCGGATCTTCCGGTCGGCGCCGCGTCGGAACGGGTTCCACCAGTTGCGCGGGCGACGGAGCCCCCGCCATGGCAGGGCATCGACGAGACCCTTGCGGAGGACGCGCGGCCATCGACCTTGCTACCGTCCGATTCGCTTCCGGGAGCGGCGCGTCCGACCGAGGGTATTCTGTTCAACGATCCCGGCGCGCCCCCGGTGCTGTTCAGTCAGGATCCCGAAATCTTGCGTGCCGAGGTGGCGGCCGAGTGTCTGTCTGCGCGATCCATGTCGATCTCGACGCGGGACGGGCTCGATGCCTTGGTGTCCAGTCTCTATTCGTCCGTGATCGATCCGGCCGAAGGCACCGAGGCGCTGATCCTCGGCAACTGTGCACCGCTGGCGGACATTGTGCGCGAGATGGTGGCCAAAGGGGGCGAGCAGGTCCAGGGCTCCGTCGCGGAGCGGGCGCTCGTACTGAGTGCGCCTCGGGCACGACGCGCGATCGAGACGGCGGCGGCGGACGGGCTCACGCGGCATCGCGAGTTGAGCGGCTCGGGCAGCGGTCCGACGCGTCTTGCACGCGACCATGCCATGGCGTATTTCCCGTCGGCGGGGTCGGCGGTGCGTATCGAGAGCTCGGGTGGCCTCGATCGCCTTTATCGTCGTGCGGTGTCTGGTTTCGGGGTCTATACATTCGTCATGGTCGGCCCGAATGTCGAGCGGCTTGCGCAGACGGATCAGGCGCGTCACCAGGAGCTGTTTCGACTCGTCGAGACCTATGCGGCGGTCGGCGGCGATGCCGCGCCCCGCCCCGACGCCCACGTCTTTCTGATCCCGGTCGATGCGGAGCTCGGCGGGATGCCCCTGTTCAACCAGGTCGCCGCGGATCTTTCCGACCGGATGCGCAGGCAGTTGATCGAGGATCTGCGCGGGCAGGGCGAGGCGGGCCTCGCGGCGCGACTGCAAAAGGGGGCCGGTCCCTTCCTCGTTGCCGCTCTCGAGCCGGATCTCCTGCCCGGACGGGTCGGCGCACACCGGCTTGTTGCGGATCTCTCTGAACTCGGAATCGAGCACCTGTACGCGGTTGTCGATGCCTTCGATCGCGATATCGGCCTGGATCTCGCCGGCCGTCCCGAGAGCCTGGAGGCAATCCGCGATCGACTCGGCGACGTGCGCGCGCCACAATCGAGCGATGCGGGGACAGTTGCGACCTCGGAGTCGGTCTGGTTGTTCCTGTTGGGCGACCCGGGCGAATCCGGAGCCGGAGCCGGAGCCGCGATCGGTCGTTTGATGCTCGGCGTTGCAGACCTCTTGAAGAACGAGCCGCCGAGTGCCTGACTCGCTCGACGCCAGGGAGTGCAGACTTAGACTATGAATATTATTCCAACCGGTTTGGGCAGCTTGGTCCGCTTCCTGATCGGGATCTTTCTACTCCAGGGTGTCACGGGACTCCTGGTCTACACGGCCTTGAGCACCGATTGGCAAACGACCTGGCCGCTCTTCCTGCTGTTGGGTGGCTCGATCGGCACGCTGGTCGCATTCTGGTTCAACACCATCGTCGCAGCGGATCGCCATCGCACCGTCTCGCGCGTGAGCGAGCGCTTCTCCAAGGAGCGCGAGAAGATCCGGGTCAAGGCCGAGCAGATCCGTGCCAAGGTCGGTCGCGACAACGCCGTTCTTCAGGCCAAGGTCCGGCATCGGGGCTCGATGGGTGCCAACCTCAAGACCGGCGTCGTCGTCGGCGGCGCGGTGGGTCTCGGAGTGGCCATGATGCTGGCCCAGTTCGTCACCTTGGGGCTGCTCACCGTGACAACGGCCGCAGGTGCGGCGCTCGGCTACACAGCCCGGGTGCGACAGGAGAAGCATCTCGCGGCCAAGCGTCTCGCCGAGGAGGAGCGCATGCTGATGATGATGGACGGCGACCCGCCGCCGCGCCGTTTGACGGGTCGCAAAGGCCGGCGCGCCGATGCGGATCTCGATTGAGCCGATCGCTTTCAACCTGAAGGATCCGAATCAAGGATCCGAACCGAGGAACGCCCCATGGCGGAGATGACAAGCTACCCAGCCGGGACCTTCTGCTGGGTCGATCTGGCGACCAATGCGCCCGAGGCCGCAAAGACCTTCTACGGAGAGATCTTCGGCTGGACCTCCGAGGACCTCGCGACCGATTACGAGGTGCCTTACAGCATCCTCGAGCGCGACGGCAAGCGCGCCGCCGCGCTCTACGAGATGGCGCCCGAACAAGGCGCCTTCCCCTACTGGGCGAGCTATGTCCGGGTGATGGACGTTCAGGCGAGTGTCGAGCAGGCCGTCGAGCTGGGCGGACGTCTGGTGATGCCTGCGGTCGATGTGATGCAGCTCGGACGCATGGCCTTCATTCAGGATCCCACCGGCGCCGTGCTCGGACTTTGGGAGCCGGGCTCACTGTTCGGTGCGGAGCTCGACAACACTTACGGCGCGCGCAGTTGGAGCGAGCTGCAGACCCGCAACACCAAGGCCGCGGCACGCTTCTACCAAGACCTCTTCGGCTGGAGCGCACGCACCAGCGCGAGCCTGATGGACGGGCGTTACACGCTGTTCGAGCTCGACGGCAAGGAGGTCGGCGGAATGATCGAGCTCGATGCGTCTTGGGGCTCGATGCCGCCGAACTGGTCGATCTATTTCGGCGTCGAAGACTGCGACAGCGTCGTCGCCACGACCAAGCGTCTGGGCGGCAGCATCGTGATGGACCCGATGGAGGTCGAGAATGTCGGCCGATTCGCCTTCCTCGGCGACCCGCAGGGCGCCATCTTCGCCGTCATCCAGTTCGGGCACCCTTGACGCGTGTCGGCTTTCTTTGAATGTTGTAGATCCCGGTTGACCCTATGTCGATGACGCAAGCCCCCAAGGTCGGATTCATCAGCCTCGGCTGTCCCAAGGCGACCGTGGATTCGGAGCGGATCCTCACGCAGTTGCGTGCCGAGGGCTACGGCATCCCGCCGAGCTACGAGGATGCCGATCTGGTCATCGTCAACACCTGCGGCTTTATCGACGACGCGGTCGAGGAGTCGCTCGATGCGATCGGCGAGGCGATGCACGCCAACGGTCGCGTCATCGTGACCGGCTGCCTAGGTGCGCGTGCAGAGATCGTTCGCAAGGCCCATCCCGAGGTTCTTGCGGTGACGGGTCCGCATGCACTCGACGAGGTGATGGCGGCCGTGCATGCGCAGCTTCCGGCGCCGCATGATCCCTTCGTCAGTCTGGTACCGCCGCAGGGCGTGAAGCTCACGCCGCGGCACTTTGCCTATCTCAAGATCTCGGAGGGATGCAATCATCGGTGCAGCTTCTGCATCATCCCGAGTCTACGCGGCGATCTGGCGAGCCGCCCGATCGGCGAGGTGCTCGCGGAGGCGGAGCGGCTGGTGGAGTCGGGCGTGCGCGAGCTCTTGATCATCTCGCAGGACACCAGCGCCTACGGGCTGGATCTGCGCTACCGTCCCGATTTCTGGAAGGGTCGCCCGCTCAAGACGGATACGGTGAATCTCGCACGCGCACTCGGCGAGCTGCCGGCCTGGGTCCGGCTGCACTATGTCTATCCCTATCCGCATGTCGACGAGCTGATCCCGCTGATGGCGGAGGGGCTGATCCTGCCTTATCTCGACATGCCGCTGCAGCACGGCAGCGAGCCTATCCTGCGGGCGATGCGTCGTCCCGCGGCGACCGAGAAGGTGCTCGATCGGCTCACGCGCTGGCGCGAGCAGTGCCCGGAGCTGGTCATGCGCAGCACCTTCATCGTCGGATTTCCGGGCGAGACCGAGACCGAGTTCGAGGCGCTGCTCGACTTCCTGCGCGCAGCCCAATTGGACCGCGTCGGCTGTTTTCCCTATTCGCCGGTCGAGGGTGCGAGCGCGAACGCGCTGCCCGATCCTGTCCCGGAGCAGGTCAAGCACGAGCGGGTCGAGCGCTTCATGGCCGTGCAGTCCGAGATCAGCCGCGCGAAGCTCGCCGGGCGCATCGGTCAGCGCATGACGGTGCTGGTCGACGAGGTCGGTGAGGACGAGGTGATCGCCCGCAGCTACGCCGACGCACCCGAGATCGACGGCGAGGTGATCATCGCCGGTGCCTGGGAGCTGGATCCCGGAGATTTCATCGAGGTCGAGGTTATGGATGCGGGCGACCATGATCTGTGGGCGCAGCCGATCGCCGATTAAATCGCGTCCCTTGCGATCTATGAACTCGGAGCGTTGGGCGGGACCCTCACATCCATGCGAGGCCGGCGCCGACGCGATTTAAACCGCGCCCAGTGCGGTATGCGACGTTTTTGGATGGGATCGGCCTCGGCGGATTTCACAACCGCTGGAGCCGGCGCGGTTTAAAATATTAAACATATCAAATTTTAAACCGCGTCTCACCGAGATCGAGGACATCTCCGAAGCTAAATGCAAAATGAAAATGACGCATGTCGCTCTGGACGCGGTTTAAGTCATTAATAAATTTTAAATTTTCCTAAACCGCGTTGCGCCGAGGTTGTTAGGTAAGACGAGGTCGAGACAAAGGACGAAGCGACTTGGGTCGCTCCGAACGCGGTTTAGGCTCCGGACGCGGTTCAGTAGGGCGTCAGAACGCGGGGCCGGCCTTTTTGCCCATCTTCTTCAGGATCACGGCCAAGGGGCAGAATCCGGTGAAGGCGGACTGCAGGAGGTTCAGGCCGACGAAGGCCGTGAACCACATCCAGTAGGGGCTGACGTAGTGCGCAAGCAGGAGCGAGATCAGGATGAAGGCGCCGGCGACGGCGAACACGATGCGCTCGATAGACATGGACTTCTCCAAAGGTTGTGAACACTTGAGTATCCTACCGGATATTAAAGAACGCTTATACTCAGTTCAAGGTCGATTGACGTAAGGTTATTGCCGGACGGATGAGGGTAGCTGCTCCGTGGACGTCGACGCCTTTCCGCGCTTGATCGAAGCCCTGATGCGACCGGATGCCTATCCGCATCCCGCCGAGCCGGTCGAGCACATCGAAACGCACATCTCGCATGTGTTCCTTGCGGGCGCGTTCGCCTACAAGCTCAAGAAGCCGATCGACCTGGGGTTTCTCGATTTCTCCACGCTGGAGCGCCGTCGCCGCTGTTGCGAGGAGGAGCTGCGGCTGAATCGGCGTCTTGCACCGGATCTCTATCTCGGTGTGGTCGCCGTCACCGGTACCCCGGGCACGCCGCGCATCGGCGGGTCCGGCCCCGTGCAGGAGTATGCCGTGCAGATGCATCGTTTCCGGCAAGAGGCCCTGCTCGATCGTCAGGAGCTGTCCGGTGAGCTGATCGACCGCTTGGCGGAGGAAATCGAGGAGTTTCACGCCCGGATCCCCGTCGCCGACACTGAGAGCCCTTTCGGCACGCCCGAGGCCGTGCTTGCACCCATGGTCGAGAATCTGGTGCAGATTCGCGCCTGTGCGTTGGAGCCGGATCCGCGCGACTGCCTCGAGCGTCTCGAAACCTGGACACGCGGACGTTGGCATGCCCTGATACCGACGATCGAGCGTCGGCGCCGCAACGGCTATGTCCGCGAGTGTCACGGCGACATGCATCGCGGCAACATCGCCTTGGTCGAAGGGGAGATCCGCATCTTCGATGCGATCGAGTTCAACGCATCCCTGCGCTGGATCGACACGGCGAGCGAGATCGCGTTCCTGATCATGGATCTGGAGGAATCCGGCGCCACCCCGTTGGCGCGGCGTTTCCTGAACCGCTATCTGGAGCGCAGCGGAGACTTCGAACTGTTGGCTCTGCTGGACCTCTACAAGGTCTATCGCGCGCTTGTTCGGGCGAAGGTCATGGCGATCCGTCTCGGGCAGGCCGACCTGGATCCGGCACAAGTGGCCCGCGATCGCTCGACCTGCATGCGCTATCTGGAGCTTGCCGAGTCCTACATCCGTCCCCGTTCGCCCCGCCTCTTGATTGCGTGCGGGCTGTCCGGATCCGGAAAGAGCCACATGGCGCGTCTGCTTCGCGAGGCACTCCCCTTGATCCACCTGCGCTCGGACATCGAGCGCAAGCGGCTCTTCGGTATCTCCGAGACCGCGTCGACCCGCGCCTCGCTCGACGCCGGTATCTATTTCCCGACCGCGACCGCGTGGACCTACGCACGGCTGTTGCGTCTGGCCGAGGCGATCCTCGGCTATGGCTACGACGTGTTGGTGGATGCGACCTTCATCTGCGCGGGGCGGCGCGCACCGTTTTGGGACTTGGCTCGGCGATATCGCATCCAGGCTGCGATCCTGGCGCTTGATGCACCCGTGGAGGTTCTGCGAGACCGCATCAGGTGTCGCCGTGCCGAAAACAAGGATGCCTCGGATGCCGATGTGCGGGTTCTGGAGCGTCAACGCTTAGCCCTCGAACCCTTGGCGGGCGAGGAACGCGCCCGTGCGGTCTTTATCGATACCGGTCGAACGCCGCCGTTGACGGAGATCCTCGCGCTCATCGAGTCGGCCTTCGTCTCGGTGCACGCACCTACCGAGCAATGAGCGCCACGCCGGCGAGCATCAGCAGGCCGCCCGGCAGACGGGTCGAGAGCCCGGTCTCGCGGAAGATCAGCACCCCGTAGAGGATGCCGAACAGCAGACTGGTGCGTTTGACGGCGATCATGTAGGCCACCTCGACCTGTTGCAGGGCGAGGAAGTGCGTATAGACCATCAGGCCCATCAAGACGCCGACCAGCAGCACGGGTGCGGGACGACGCGCCAGCTTGATCAGAATCCGAGGCCGCGGCAGGACGATCAGCAGGCAGACGGCCGCGCCGAGCAGTGCAAAGTAGAAGGCCCCGAAGAACTCCGGATCCATGTGACGCATGGCCCCCTTGCCCAGGGTCGCGGTCACGGCATAGATGGCGGCCACCGCCAGCATCATCCGCGAGCCGGGCTCCTCGACGATGGCCGTAAAGGGTCGTGTCCAGCTTCGCCAGTTGCCTCGTTTGGCGTGTCGGCTGTTGAGCAGCCAGGCGCCGGCTACCACCAACCCGACCCCTGCCGCGCCGAGCGGACTGACCTTCTCGCCGAGCAGCACCCAAGCCACTGCGATGACGAACACCGGAGTAAAGGCCAGGTAGGGCAGGGTGAGCGAGAGCGGATGGTCGCGGATCGCCGCCATGTAGACCAGCATCGCGGCGATCTCAAGCGGGATCAGAGCGGCGATCCACACCCAAAAGGCCGGCGGCAGATCCAGGAGCGGCGGCATGCCGACCAGCAGCGGTGTCATGAGGAGTCCGACGACGCCGAAGCGCACCACGACCAGCTCGCGGGCCGAGAAACCTTGCAGCCACGCCTTGGTTGCGGCATCCGCACTCGCCAGCGAGAAGGCGCAGAGCAGGGAGAGGCTGACCCAGTCCATGGCGCCTCGCGCGGATCCCGCCGTCTAAGGCCGCGGCTCGGGCGGCAGCTTGGCGGTCAGGACCTCGACGCCTGCGCCCGCACGATGCGCCTGCTCGCTCAGGTGGCGTCGCCACGCGCGCGCGCCGGGTTGGCCTTGGAAGAGACCGAGGATGTGCCGGCTCATGGCACTCAGCGGCGTGCCCTTCGCAAGCTCGCGCTCCACGTAGGGCAGGAAGGCGTCGAGAACCTCGTTGCGTGTCGGCGCGCGACGGTCATCCCCGAAGATCACCCGGTCCGCCTCGGCCAGGATCCAGGGGTTGTGATAGGCCTCGCGACCGATCATGACCCCGTCGAGCGTCTTCAGAAACCCTAGAGTCTCCTCCAGGGTCTTGATGCCCCCGTTGATCGTAATGGTCCGGTGCGGCAGATCGCGCTTGAGCTGCTCGACCACGTCGTAGCGCAACGGCGGAATGTCGCGGTTCTCCTTCGGGCTCAGCCCGGCGAGCCAGGCCTTGCGCGCATGTACGACGAGCGCGTCGCAGCCGGCCTCGGTCACGGTGCCGGCAAAGTCCAGAAGCTCGCCGTAGCTGTCGCGATCGTCGATCCCGATCCGTGTCTTGACCGTCACCGGCACCGCGACGGTATCCTTCATCGCCGCCACGCAGTCCGCGACCAGTCTCGGCTCGGCCATTAAACAGGCCCCGAACCGCCCGTTTTGCACCCGGTCCGACGGACAACCGACGTTGATGTTGATCTCGTCATAGCCCCGATCGGCGCCCATCCGTGCGCAGTGCGCCATGTCCTGCGGGTCCGATCCGCCGAGTTGAAGCGCGATCGGGTGCTCGGCCGGATCGAAGCCGAGAAAGCGCTCGCGCTCGCCCCTTTTGGAGCCATGGATCAGCGCACCCGTCGTGACCATCTCGCTATAGAGCAGGGTGTGCCGGCTGACGAGACGCAGGAAATAGCGACAGTGTCGATCCGTCCAGTCCAACATCGGGGCGACAGACAGGCGGCGATCCAGCGAAGGTGCGGGGAGGGGAGACAAAGACGTGCCTTGCAACGGGTGGTTAAACGAACAGCTGGATGGGTTTCGCTGGCGCTCTGCCCATCCCACCGTCGGTCGATTGCAGCCTTGGCGATCAGGCGCCCTCACCCGGACGTCTGACCGGTTCCTTGAGGGTGACCAGCTCCTCGGCGCTGCTCGGGTGGATCGCCACGGTCGAATCCAGGTCGGCCTTGGTTGCACCCATCTTCACCGCGACGCCGAAACCCTGCATCATCTCGTCGACACCGTCGCCGATCGCGTGGATGCCGACGACCCGCTCCTCCGGACCGACGCAGACCAGCTTCATGGCGGTCTTGGGGCCGTGCGCGTTCAGCGCATAGCGCATCGGGGTGAAGCTGGTCTCGTAGACCGTCAGGGTGTCGCCGTAGCGCTCGCGCGCCTCGGGCTCGGTCAGGCCCACCTTGCCGATCGGCGGATGAGCAAAGACCACGGTCGGAACGTTGTCGTAGTCGAGTTTCAGGTCCGGTTTCCCGCCGAACAGACGCTCGGCCAAGCGGCGTCCGGCAGCGATGGCGACCGGGGTCAAGGGCTCGCGCCCGATCACGTCGCCGATGGCATAGATGCCCGGCACGTCGGTGTTCTGGTACGCGTCGACCGGGATGATGCCGTTCGGTTGCATCGTGACGCCCGCGGCCTCCAGATTCAGCTCGCGCGTGTTCGGCGTGCGCCCGACGGCCCAGAGGAGGGTGTCGAAGCCGCCCAGGCGTTCGCCGTCGCGTGCGACCAGTGCGAGTCCATCGGCATTCTGTTCGAGCGCCGCGA
Source organism: Thiocapsa rosea (assembly GCF_003634315.1). NCBI lineage: Bacteria > Pseudomonadati > Pseudomonadota > Gammaproteobacteria > Chromatiales > Chromatiaceae > Thiocapsa > Thiocapsa rosea. The sequence goes on along the minus strand of NZ_RBXL01000001.1, from coordinate 4,941,230 downwards.
CCTCGAATTCGAGCCGCATCGCGATGCCGTCGGCCGCCATGTTCTCGGCCAGCGTCTCGCTGATCATAGGGTCGAAGAGAAACAGTACTCGGTCTTCGAGCGCCACGACGGTGACCTCGGTACCCAGTGCGCGCAAGACCCCGGCGAGCTCCACGCCGATGTAGCCGCCACCGATGATGGCGACGCGCTTGGGTTGCGTTTCCAGCGCGAAGAAGCCGTCGGAGGTAATGCCCAGCTCCGCACCCGGCATCCGCGGCACGATCGGCCGCCCGCCGGTGGCGATGACGATATGGTCGGCGCTGTAGTGATCGTCTCCGACCGCGATGGTCTTGGCGTCGACGAAGCGCGCCTGACCTTGAATACGTGTAATGCCTTGGCGTTCGACGTAGCCGTCCCAGTAGCCATTGATATCGGCAACATAACGGTTACGTCCCGCGACGAGCGTCGACCAGTCGATGCCCTCGGACTGCACCTTCACGCCATAGCCGGGTGCGTCGGCAACAGCCGCTGCCAGGTTGGCGCCGTACCACATGACCTTCTTGGGGACACAGCCGGCGTTCACGCAGGTGCCGCCGAGCTTTCCCGTCTCGACCACGGCGACGCGGCGTCCGAGCTGCGCGGCTTTCTCGGCCACTGCAAGGCCGCCACTCCCGCCTCCAATGGCGATCAGGTCGAAATGCTGACTCATGTTCTTGACTCCCGGTCCTGTCTTTCGGATCCCTCTCGGATCGGGCGATCCGGCCGTAACCGGATCGCCCGTCGATCTTGCCGAGTCGGTTTTACGCGGCGCGGTGGTCCTTCAACCAAGCCTCGACGGCGTCGGATCCACCGATCAGCTTGCCGTTGACGAAGACCTGCGGCACGCTGGCCGCATTCGCGACGGCCCGCAGGGTCTGCTCGGTGTAGTCACGGTTCAGGACCAGCTCTTCGTAGGCAATATTGGCGTTGCGCAGGGCCTCTTTCGCCTTCACGCAGAAGGGGCAGCCGTCGCGGGTCATGATGGTCACGTCGAGCGGCTTGGCCGCTTCCGGCGCCAGGTAGGCGAGCATGGTGTCGGCGTCGGAGACACCATAGGGGTCGCCTTCGACCTCCGGCTCGATGAACATCTGCTCGACGACGCCGTCGCGCACTAGCATGGAGTAGCGCCAGGACCGCTTGCCGAAGCCCAGATCGTCCTTGTCGACCAAGAGACCCATGCCGTCGGTGAACTCGCCGTTGCCGTCCGGGATGAAGGTGACGTTGTCGGCGTGCTGCGACTTCTTCCATTCGTTCATCACGAAGGTGTCGTTGACCGACATACACACGACCTCGTCGACGCCATGCTGTTTGAAGGTCGGAACCAACTGATTGTAACGCGGCACATGCGAGGAGGAGCAGGTCGGCGTGAAAGCGCCCGGCAAGGAGAAGACGACGACCGTCTTGCCCTTGAAGATGTCGTCGGTGGTCACGTCGACCCACTCGTGGCCCTGACGGGTATGAAAGGTCACCTGCGGGACATGGCTTCCGGTACGATTCTCGAACATGGGGTCATTCTCCAAGTTGACGTGAAAGGTTGAGGGTAACTGGTCTGCGTCGATGGGATGCAGAATAGCGATGCCTCGGTGATAAGGAAAGTGGATTGTTTTTATCGCGACGATCGTTATTAACGATTCAGGGTCCTTCCTCGCGAGGCGTGGGGTCCGGGGTCGTGCGCCGGATGGTTTGGTCCCGGACCAACTGTTGGCGTCACTTTGATGAGGTCAAGGGGTCTCGATTCAAGCGGCACGGGGTCGATGTCCGGGCGCAGCAGCATCGACGACGTCGAGCGGCACTCCAAGTGCGTTAGGTTCCCGAGCGGCCCCGAGCCGGATTCTAGCCCCGATATCGAAATCAAGCACGCTGGTGAATGGCGTATCATCGGCCGATTCCGCGCGCAATCGCTCCTCGCCCCGGCACCGAGGCTCGAATTGTCGCGCACAGCTTCTTGCCCAGTCTACGAGAGAGGCATTCGCGATGCATGGCTTCAGCGCAGGGCCTTCGATCAGGATCGACCACGCCGGCGTCACTTTGTCCCTTTGGGATCCGCTCGCCCCGCCGCGATCGGCAGCCCGTCCCGAGGTCTCGATCTTCGTCGGCAATGCGCGCAATCGGCGTGCCGTGGTATCCGACGACCGGTCGGTGCAAGCCGATGAGTGAGCACATGAAATCGCCCCTGGACCGCGATGCGGCGGCGTCGCTCGGGACGCCCGCCGACACGTCGCTGCTTGATCTCGCGGTGCTTTCTCGGCTGAACGACGATTTGGGGCGGGAGTCGGTCGTGGACCTCATGGACCTCTTCCGAACGGAGTCGGAGCGGCGCCGACATCGGATCGAAGCCGCGGTCACCGCCCGCGACGCACCCGCGGCCTGCCACGAGGCACACGCACTCAAGGGCAGCGCCTTGACCTTCGGCGCCTGCCGTCTCGGGGCGTTGGCGTTGAGAATGGAACAGGCCGGGCGGAGCGGCGATCTGGAGGGGCTGACCTCCGACCTACCCGAGCTCGCGCGCCTGACGGCGGAGACGCAAGCGGCCTTGTCGAGGCTCTTCTCGGAGAGCGGGGATCACGGCGATCCGGAATCATCCTGATTCTACGTGATTCTACGGCAGCCCGAAGGCCGCACGGCGCTGGATTTCCGTCGTCGACAACGCCGTGCCGCCCGAGCACAACTCGGCCTCGGTGGTCTCCGCCCCGCCATCAGCGGTGAAGGCATCGGCGAACGGCGCCTCACTCGGGACCTCGAGCCCGCGCGTTTTCAGGCAGAAAGGCAAAACCCAGAGCCGCAGTCCCTCTAACTTGGGGAACTCGAACACCGGTAGCGGTCGGTCGAAATCGGCCGTTTTCGGATAGATCAGGACGACATCCCCCCGGCCGTCCAGGTAGCTCTGGCCGTAAGCCTGCAACTGGTAGATGTCACTCTGCGAGAGGCCGTACTTGTCCGTGCCGTTCGCCTTCAAAGCGTCCAGTAGCTTCCACTTCGTGTCGAGCACGAGTGAGTCGTGGTCGGCATGACGAACCACCAGGTCGGGCTTCAACCGAAACCAGTTCTGTTCACGATGGCGAACCAAGTGATGACTCAGGGCTTGGGTTTTCAGGATCAGCGGCCGTGCCAGTTGTCTTGCCAGATGCTTGGCGACAAATGCCTCGAACAGCGCCTCCATCGGGAACAGCAACGACGGCGCTCGATGTGCCCCCGTGCACGCCAAGGGTGACTCCTCCTCGAGGATGAGACGGGCCCAGGCCAACGCATCCGCGTAATACCCCATCCCCCTGTCCAACCGCACCCGCTGAAAATCGACACCGGGCTGCGCCGATACGGGCACGTCCTCAAACACGAATCGCAGCTCTCGGGCCAGTTGCTGATTCGCCTGCGAAGCAGACAGCATCAACACGCGCCTCAGCGCGGTGTGGATCAAGCGGTTCTCCGGCCGGTCGATCGAAAAGGCGTCGTGCTCGGTGAAGAAGCGATCCGCCCGATACAGGTTCTCCCGCAGATGTGGCGCCGTCAGGAGCTTGCCTCTCAAGGCGAAGAGGTTGCTTTGGCGGCTGACATAATCGCTGCGCAGCCCGCGCTTCACGATTCCTTCAACCGTGCGCAGAAACTCTGCGATAAAAACTTCCAGCAGCGGCATGCGGGCCGCCGATAGCTTGGCGCTTTCGGTCTGAACGTGGCGGAAGCCTTGGAGGCAGCGGAGCATCTCGATCAGAAGCTGGCGTGCCTCAACGGCACCGCCACCGATCGCCTTGCCGACCTTAGGCAGCACCTCGATCTGGAAGCCGTCCGGTGCGCGGATCACGCCGACGAAGCTGGTGACCTGCACGACGCGTCGTCCGCGGCGTTGGGTCAAGCGCAGCCACGCCGCCTCTCCTGTCCCGGAGTTCCGCAGACTCTGCTCCTCGAGCCACCCGAAAATTTTGTCTGGAACGGGATACAAGCCCTCGGCGCACGAGACGCCCGAACTCGCCGTCATCAGTGCGTCGAATTCGTAAATCGTGACGCCGTTCACCCTGGCTCCGGCGCTCAGGCCGACAAGGTCTGATAGATGCCGATGTAGGCATCCGGATTGGAGAACGCAGAATCCTGAGCTTTATAGCGGGGCTTGGTGGCGTAGCTGTCCAGGCCGTGGTCGCTGCCGAACAGGCGAGCGAGGTCGTCCTCGTGATGAGCACTCTCCCGGACAAACTGCGCGGAGGATGGTTTCTGGTTGTCTGCCAGGACGAGACGAATCTTCTGCCAGTCCTCGAAGAAATATTCTTCCAGCAGAGGCAGGATTCGGGTACTGAAAACCTGCTGCAAGGCGACCAATCGTTCGTCCCCATCGTGGACGTTGGCCAGCGGCGTGAAGTAGGCGTGGCCGATGCAATGGTCCCGATCGAAAAGCATCTCGACACGCTGGTTGATCGCGTCGAGCATGCGGGGAACGTCGATCAGCTGCTCGCCCGAATTCACCCGCAACCCCGCCAGGGGTGCGCCCGGCTCATCGCGTGCATCCGGCATGACCGGTACGAATTCAAACCGACGGCGCAGCGCCGTGTCCAGCAGCGCCAGGGAGCGATCCGCCGTGTTCATAGTGCCGATGATGTCGACATTGGCCGGTACCGAAAAGCTCTCGCCGGAGTAGGGCAGCATCACCGACACGGCGTTCTCGGCACCCTCGCGCTTGTCGGGTTCGATCAGGGTGATCAGCTCGCCGAAGATCTTGCTGATGTTGCCCCTGTTGATCTCGTCGATCACCATCGCAAATCGCTGCTCCGGTGCGGACCGCGCCCGGCGGCACAACTCTTTGAAAGCGCCAGACCGGATCTCGTAGTGGATTTCGTTGGCCTGCGCGTCGCCATCGAGGACCGGCCGAAGCCCCTCGACGAATTCCTCATAGCCGTAAGACTGATGGAAGGTGACGAAGCTGTAGCGCTGAATGCTGTCAGTCGACGGTGGGCCAGCCTTGTAATCAGTGACCATCTGCTTCAGGTCACCACCAACCTCTTCCCAGTCTCCCGCGAAAATCCACGATGAATCCGCACGTTTGTCGAAAACTGCCGGCGCCATTCGTTTACTCATCTTGACAGTCTTGGATCCCTCGATCGTGTGGTATTGAAGGGCGCCCCAAACGGTATTGCGAACGTTCTTGTTGCCACTCTTGACAGCAGCAATGGCCTTCGTAAATGCATGATCGAGAATCGCATCGACGTTGGCGATACCACCGAGATCGAAGAGAGCCGCTGCCGTCCCTTCCCACCAAGTGAGGTCCGCAATTTTCTCTGCGATGAACTGACTGCGCCATTCCTCGTCGGAAACCGACGTCATTGCCTGCTCGTACTCCCGCTTGAGCAACTTCGACAACTCGTAGGACTTACCCGTGCCGGGAGGGCCGTAGTAGATGCGGTTGATGGGTTGCCTTGCGACCTCGGCATCGCCCGTTTCGTCTTCATCCGACCCTTCGCCCGGATCGACCGGGTCGTCCCGCAGTTGGTCGGGCCACAGACCCGGCCGCTCGATGTCGAGCGCCAACCACTCGTCCAGTGACTCTCGCCCGGTCGAGAGCGCTGACTCGACTTGCGCCACCAGTTCCTGCGTCAATGGTTCCCGCTTGAGCTCGGGCACCGCGCCGACCTGTCGGGACCAGGACAGCGTGCGCGTGCGGGTGCCCCGTATCACGCCGAGCACCCCGACCGCGCGCTCGCTGCCGGGGTTCTTGCGACCGAAGCGGACCTGGATGCCTTTGCCCATGTGCCACCAGTCCAGACCGGCCGAGTGCACGGCCCTCGCCAGTCGACAAAACAGTGCCTTGTCCTGCGGCGACCACGAAGCGCGGAAGGTCTGGAACGCGGGCTTGCCGTCGAAATGCTTGAGCAGATCCTCGTCGCTCGGTGTTTGTCCAAGGTTCAGGCTGGCAAGCACCTCGTCGTAACGCAGCTTGAAGTTGCGGATCGCCTCGACGCTCCACGCGACCAGTTGTTCCAGGGTCCTTTCCAGTCCATCGGCCGCGGGTAGTTTGGCAACAAAGGGGGCCGAATCCTCATAGGGACCGCGCAGCGTCAGATAGGCCCGCCGTGTTGCATTCGAATCATCGAGTCCGACCGTGTCGATCTTGACCACGAAGCCGGCATCTGCATCGATCCCGACGGTATAGGCCAGCTCCTTTGGCGCCTCGGCGGATGGGTAGATTCTGGCCCAGTTGTAGCCGGCAAAGTTGTTCCCCTGGTTGGTCGGTCGCTTGCGGATCTCGACGCGACCGACCGGGAACATTTCGCCCTTCACCTTGTTTGCCCACGTCTCCGTCACGTCGTAGGCCTTCTTCAGGACTTCGTAGGCGCGGTTTTGTTCGGGGTTCGACGCGTCCCGCTTCTGTCCCTTCCACTTGTTCAGCAGTTTGAAGTGGTCGCTCGTGAAATAGTCCGCCATCGTTCTCAGATCCCTTCGACATCGATTCCGTGCTCGGCCAGCCAGGCCTTGCGCTGGGCGTAGTCAGGCATGGCGCGCTCCACGCGCAGCCAGAACCCCGGGGTGTGGTGCGGCTCGTGCAGATGGGCGATCTCGTGCACCACCACGTACTCGGCGATGCGCGCCGGCAGCAGGATCGCCTTCCAGTGAAAATACAGCCAATCACCCTTACCGCATGAGCCCCAGCGATAACCCAGGTCCTGCACCTTGACGCCCGCAGGCGCAACCTCCATGCGCGATCGGTAGTCGGCGACCCGGCTCGACAGCCACGCCTTGGCATGCGTGCTGTACCAGCGGATGAAGTGGTCTCGCGCGGCGGGCAAGGCGTCGGTTGCCAGACAGAAGCGTCCTCCGGTCAGCTTCAAAGGTACGTCCTGCTCCTCGACCAGCTTCAGCCGATGGCTGCGCCCGAGGTAGAGGAAGCCTTCGCCGCCGACGAACTCCTTGCGCGGCACCAGGCGCTGGAGGCGGTCTTTCTCGGCCAGCTTGGTGTAGATCCAGAAGCGCTTTTCCAGCGCGAAGGTCCGCAGCGTGGCCTCGTCCACCTCCGGCGGTGCGCACAACACCAGGTCGCCACCGCGCTCGACGGTGATCTGCATCGTCTTGCGGCGGGCACTGCGCTGAATGGTGAAGCGCAGGTCATCCACCTGGAGGCTGGGCGATTTCACAGGTGCCGGCATCGGAATCTTGTTCGATCCCCTCGCCGCCGTGCGGCAGCCTTCAGCGGAGGCGAGCAACGGCCTCGGGTGGCCCGACGCGCGTTGCTCATGCCTGCACCAGCTTCTCGTGATTGGCGCGGGCCTGCTCCATCAGCCTGTCGGCCAGCGCGCCGGCCTTAGCCGCATCCACCAGCGGCGGGCGCAGAAGCATCAGCAGATTGAACAACCGGCCATTCAGCTCGTCCTGGGCCGCGCGCTTGTATGGGCTCCAGATGTTGCGGTTGCTCTGCAACTCCTGAACCAGCAGGTCCACCAGCTCGACCGTCACATCCTTCAGACGCAGCAGCTCGGCAGGCGGCGGCGTTTGCCCGGCACACACCACGTCCAGCACCGTGCGCAGGAAAGGCGCGCAGTGCTCGGGCAGGTCGCCGGGCGCATCGGCGGTGCCCGCCTTGCCGCTGCGCAGCTCGTCGATGATCGTCCGCAGTTGGTCGATGACCTCCTTCCACTGCTCGCCCAAGCTCTCGAGGATGTCGTTCAGCCGCTCGGAGAGCTTGCGGTACAGCACCGGGTCCTCGTCCAGATGCTTGCGGATATGCGAGCGGATCGCGTGCTCCATCTCGGAAGCCTTGGCCCGATCGCCGGCCATATGCGCGACTTGCATGTCGAACTCGACATCGGTCAGCTGGATCGGCGGAATCCTGGGGTCGATGCCCAGCGAGATCACATGGTCGTCGATCAGCTTGCGCACCTTGGCGCCGACGTCCTTGCCGAGAACCGGAGTGTCCTTGTAACGGTTGCGCGCCCGCGCGTAGATGTAGGCCAGCCGCTTCGCGTCACCTGAGTACGGCAGCCCCTCGGGGCGCGGCAGCACCGTGTCCATCGACGCCAGAAACGCCTTGAGCTTCACCGCAAGCTCGGCGCGCAACCGCTCGCCGGCGAGCAGCTCGACGCAGGCCTCCGTATCGTCCAGCGATTCGATGCCCCGTCGGCGGAACAGGTCCACCACGCGCAGATGTCGGTCGCGCAGCACCGGCACCTCGTCCTTCAGGCTCGCCAGCGCGCCTTCCACGTCGTCGTCGGCGTAGGCGGCAAGCGCCTCCTTCAGGTGCTGCGCCACACCGTAGTAGTCCACCACGATGCCGCAGCGTTTGCCGAAGCCGGTGCGATTCACGCGGGCGATGGCCTGCAGCAGCTCCGCCTCGCGAATCGGCCGGTCCAGGTACATCACGCCCTCGATGGGTGCGTCGAAGCCGGTGAGCAGCATCGACTTCACCACCAAGAAGGCGAGCGGATCGGTCTTTTCCGGGTTGGACCCTTTGGAATCCGGCAACAGCGGCTTCTTGAAGCGTTTGATCAGTTGCTCATGCGCCGTGCCGTCGGTCCAGACCTTCCAGGCCGGATCGTCGTTGTTGCTGCCTGAGATGATTGGCGCAAACGCGATGCGGGCCAACGTGTCGCGATAGCGCCAGGCTTGAACGACGGCCTGCACCTGCGGCGGGCGCCGGCACAATGCGTCGTCGTCCAGCGCCTTGTCTTCTGGGCGCAGTGCCCGGGCTTCGGCCAGCAACTCGTCGCGGGCCTGCTGCAGGGCTTCAAAATAGCGGATCGCGGCCAGCCGGCTGTAGGCCACCACCTGCGCCTTGTAGCCGTTGGGCAGGATGTTGGTGACGTAGTGGCGGATGATGTCGCGCGCCTTGTCGGCGATCAGCGCCGGTGCGTCGAAGATGTGGCCCTTGGTGGCGTACTTCTGCTTGATTGCCTCCAGCTCATGCGGCGTGTGCTGGCGGAACAGATCCTCGAACAGCTCATCCAGGCTGGCACCGTCCTTGATCGCGCCGTTGGCCGTCCGGCCTTCATAGAGCACCGGCACCGTGGCGCCGTCGGCGACGGCTTCCTGGATCGTGTAGCGGTCGATGAACTCGCCGAAGATCTCATGGGTGCGCTTCTTCTCGCCCATGATGATGGGCGTGCCGGTGAAACCGATCCTTGCACAATTGGGCAGCCCGGCCAGTAGATTGGCGCGCAGGTCGCCCGCCTGGGTGCGGTGTGCCTCGTCCACCAAGACCAGGATGCTCTCGTCCTCGTTCAGGACCTCGAAGGTCTCACCGGACCTGTAGTACCCCTTCGGCTCACGGATCTTGGGCAGGTCCTCGGCCGTCAGCGGCGCGTCGCCTGCCGTGTCGGTGTCGCGGTACTTCTGGATGGTGGCGAAGATCAGCCCCGGCCCTTTCCGGCGGGCCAACGCCTTGATGCCCGAGGTGCTGTCGGCCACCTCCACCGTCTCGCCGGTGAGCGTGGCGGTGACCGACAACTGTCTCTGCAGATCTTTGCGGTCGGTGACGACGATGACCTTGAAGCGCCGCAGTTGGGGGTCTGCGCGCATCTTGCGCACGAGGAACACCATGGTCAGGCTCTTGCCCGAGCCCTGGGTGTGCCAGATGATGCCGCCTCGCTGATCACTCTCGCCGTGCTGCAGCCGGGTCTGGCCGGTCTTGAGCCGGGCGATGGCGCGGTTCACCGCGCGGTACTGCTGGTAGCGGCACACCGACTTGATGGTCTGACCGCCCACTTGCAGGAACAGCAGAAAGTGCCTCACCACATCCAGCAGGTGCGCGGGTGCAAGCAGTCCGGCGATCAGGCGTTCCTGCTCCGAAAGGCTGGACTTGCCCAGCCCCTGCGCCGCCTCGGTTTCCGACCCGCTGCCATCGGGTCCCACCAGGGTCTTCCACTGCGCAAAATGCGCGAAGGCCGCGCCGATGCAGCCCACCCGCGCGGCGTCGTTGCAGGTGGCCACCAGGAGCTGATTGGTGGCAAACAGCGCCTCAACGCCCTCGTTGTCGTCCACCTCGAAGGTGGCCTTGCGCTGGTTGCTGTAGCGGCGCAGTTGGTCGACCGCCTCGGCCAGCGGCTCCGGGATCGACGGGCTCTTGCACTCCACCACCACCAGCGGGATACCGTTCACCAGCAGCACCAGATCCGGCACGATGAACGCCTTGCCGCCGGTGTAGCCGGGCGGGCAGCCCACGCGGTACTGGTTGACAACCGTGAAACGGTTGTTGGCGGGCGTATCCCAATCGATGTAGCGGATCGTCTGGCCGCGCCCGCCGTCCCAGCCCGGAAGGCCCTCGACCGTCAGGCCCTTGATCAACAGCTCGGTGGCCTTCTGGTTGGCCTCCATCAGCTTGTGCGTGCCTAGACGGGTGATCGCGGCCACCGCTTCGGACAGACGTGCGTCGTCCAGCCAGGGCTGGCCATCGGGGCCGGGGTTGATGGCGCGCAGTTGCTCGCGCAGCACCTCCTCTTGGATGACGTCGGCGAAGTTTGTGCGGCCAGTGACGGCCGGGTCGTCCAAACTGCCTTCGACGTGGGTCCAACCCAGCCCCTGCAACTGGGCGACGAAGGGCTTTTCGACGTCTTCGCGCTCCCAGTCCATCAACGGACCTCCCCCACATGGCGCGTCGTCATGCGCTTCATCCTCGGACTTCGGGATGCCCAACAGGCTGTTGGACGTGTTGTGCAAGCGGCGCTTGCACCAATGGTGCAGTGTCGGTCAACCCGACAGTGCATTGAAGGATTCCACTGCCACCGGCTTGACGGCTTGCGGCGTCTTGCAGTGCCGGACAATCGCCGAGTGCTCCGCCTCGATCGCCTTCAACACGGCAGCATCGAAATACTGCTCCCCGCAGTAGTCGCACGCCAGGCAGGGGACATCATCGACGATGAGCAGCTCGTCGGCCTGCTGATGGATGTAACGCGTGGTCTTGGCGGTCAGATGCTTGTGGCCGCAGAAGGCGCAATGCTGACTCATGGCTCTAAGCTCGCTCGTAGGGATTCTTGAACTTCGGCGGCATGGGCGGCCCGTGTCCGGATACTGCTCGAGGATGCGGCCGGAGACCAGCGCCTGTTCGATCTCGGCGAGTGTGAGGTCATCGTTCTGGCGTTCCCGATCGGCGTGGCGGGAATAGCGGTCGTGGTCGGTGGTCGCGCACTGCTTGATCCAGTCTTCCGTGATCATGGCGCCGCCTCCAGCAGGGGTGTGACGCGGACGCGGCCGGTGAGGAGGTCGTCCATGAGGCCGATCTTGGAGTCGAGCAGTTTCTTGAGATCCTTCTCCTCGTACACCAAACGATCGCTCACCGCCCGCGCCTTGCTCAGGATCTGGTCTTGCTCGGTCGGCGACGGCCATGGGAAGCACAGACCCATCAGTACTGCGCTGTTGGCTACATCCCTGCCGGCTGAGTTCACCGTGGTTCTCAACTGTTTCCGGACCATGACCGAACTCGACAGAAGCATCTGAAGAAAGTGCGGTTGTGCCTTCGCCGATTCGCAGGAGATTCGCATGAGGTTTGAGGACATGATCCAACCACGCTCGCTCTCTAAAACGACGACCGACCTTCCGACGTCAGCAACTCTTGAAAAGACAATGTCGCCAGGGATCAACGCGAATTCGGCCAAGCGGGCAGCGGTTGAGTCATCGACAAACAGGAGTTCTGAAGCGATAAACGCTGCATCACCCAATGATCCTATGGTGACGACGGGCCTGCCGCTTTCTCGCCAATGCTCCCCTTTGAGTGACGATCCGAAGGGGCCGGTTCGGATCACAGAACGATCTCTTGGGGCTACGGCAGCAAGCCCGCTGGCTTCCCAGTCGTTTGGAATCCACCCCAGCGGCGAAGCCTTGTAGAGATGCGGCGCCTCAGCCTGGGGCGGGCGCAGTTCGCCGTTGGCGTCGATGCCGCGTGTCAGCAGGTCGTGCAGCAGGCCCTGCTTGACGGCCTTGAGCTTGGCGATGATCGCTTCGGTATCATGGATGGCGGTGTCGAGGGTGTTGAGGACTTGTGCGATCTTGTGCCTCTCGCCCGCTCTCGGGCGATTAACCGTCAGCGCGTAGACGTCATTTCGATTAAGGCCGGGAACGCCCGTTGAGCTATCGAGTCGAGCCAACGGCAGCCAGGTCAACACGGCTCTCCCGGATCTCAGGGAACGCCAAGTTTAGTAAAATCAGTGTTCTACGCAGCCAATCTTGGTAAACTTCCATTCGAACGCTTTTAACTCAATGGAAAACCGATGATTGACCAGAGCCAACTCCTGCGCCTGCTCGGACTGCCGCAGATCGCCATCGACCGCGTCGAGATCACGGACGCCGCTGTGCTGGAAATTCATGTGCACAGCACCGAGGAGGGCACGCAGTGCCGGAGCTGCGGCCGACGCATCACCGAGCCGCATGGACTCGGTGAAGAACGGCGGTTGCGCCATCTGTCGATCTTCGAGCATCGCACCGAAATTCTCATTCGTCCCAAACGGTATCGCTGCCCCGATTGCCGGGATCATCCCACCACCACCCAACGGGTGGACTGGTACGACCCGCGCAGCGGCTTCACCCGTGCGTTCGAACACAGCCTGATGCGCGCCCTGATCAACAGCACCCTGGAAGACGTCGCGCACAAGGAGGCCGTCACCCCGGAGCACCTCGACGGTATTCTCGATCGGTGCGTCCCGAGCCAGATCGACTGGACGACGCTCACGGCGCTGCCCGTGCTCGGGCTCGACGAGATCGCCTTGACCAAAGGCCACGGCAATTTCGTGGTGATCGTCAGCGCCAGGGTCGAGGACACCCTGAGCATCCTCGCCGTGCTCAAGGACCGTAAGCGCGCGACCGTCGAGGCGTTTTTGCGCACGATCCCAAAATCCTTGCGGCGCACCGTTCGCGTCGTGTGCACCGACCTGTACAGCGGCTTCATCGGTGCGGCCAAGGCCGTCTTCGGCACGCACGTCGCCATCTGCGCCGATCGCTTCCATGTCGCGCGTTTGTATCGCGACGCCGTGGAGACGTTGCGCAAGACAGAACTGCGCCGGCTCAAGCGCGACCTGTCGAAAACCGAGTACGGCGGGCTCAAGAACGTCCATTGGATCCTGCGCAAGCGCGAATCCGACTTGAGCGCCGAGGAACGGCGGATCCGCGCCCGGTTGTTCGCCTATTCCCCGCAACTCGCGCAAGCTCATGCCCTCAGCCAAGCCCTCACCGAGGTCTACGACATGCCCCTGTCCAAAGGTCAGGCCAAGCGCAAACTCAGTGGCTGGATGCGACGGGTCAAGAACGCCGAGATGACGTGTTTTCAATCCTTCCTGAAAACGTTGCGCCGTCATTGGGACGAGATCACCAATTATTTTACCGAACGACACACGAGCGGTTTCGTCGAAGGTCTCAACAACAAGATCAAAGTATTAAAACGGCGGTGCTATGGCTTGAGCAACCTGCGCCGGCTCTACCAGAGGGTGTACCTCGATCTGTGCGGTTATCGGGTTTTCGCGCGCTGATCAATGAAAAACAACCGCTTAAAAATGGCTTGGACGGGGTGCGTCCAGCGATATTTTCAACCAACGTGTTCGGTCAAAATGACTACAACGTCATGTTTTTAAATATTTTAGCGCTTTCCCTGAATTCCGGGAGAGCCGTCAACACCCAGTAAATCCATCGCCGATCCTCTGACGCGCATTTCACCCAGTAAGTCGTGTCGATCGGCCAGAACGATTCATCTGACCAAGTGACTTTTCCAACACTGCCTTTGCGCCCAACGATGATTCCTGGTTCTGCCACCAAGAACTTGCCGTGGCGGCCGACCTCACCATTCGATCCAAAGACCGGAAAACCATGACCGGAGCGCGCCTCTGCAGGCATTGCTTCGCCGTACTCAAGGGTCAGTAGCGAACCCAAATCAGGCATACCCCAACCCCTTTAACCCCCCGCAATGCCTGCGCCGCCGCATCCTGCTTGCCCTGGATCTCGGTCGATGTCTCGCGGTGCTCGTTCCACCGGCTTTCGAACGACGCTCCACTGTTTTTATGCGGCGACATAATGACGCACATCCACTTCGACCCCCGCCGCCACGGCTCGCTCGGCCAAGGCAAGCAGATCGCGGGTCACGGCTTCATCCATATCGGCCTCGCCGCAGGTCTCGCAGACGTGCGCAGGCACCTGCTTGAAGGCCAGCACGACGCCATCGCACTCCAAGGTCATGGTGGTGTGGCCGTCCGTCAGGATCCCCTGCTTGCAGATGCAGCAGTTCATAGGTATTGCCTCGCCGTTGCGATGAGCTCAACGCGCCATCTGAATCAGTTCAATATCCTTCCTGAGCAGATCGTTAACCAACACGGACAGTTCTATGCCCTTTGCATTGGCGATAGCTGCGAGCGTGCTCTGAACCTCGGCTTCCAGATGGATCGGCAGTCGTACCTGTGCGCCAGGGTGAAAGAACGTACCGCGAGTACCGCCGGAGAAGTCGATTTCAACGGGCATGCCGTCATGATCGGGAGTCGTGTTCATGTCTCACCTTGGGTCTTGGCCCGAAACCGAACCCCCGGGATGCCGTCGAAATCCGCGTCCTGGGTCCAAAGTGTCGCCTCGAAACGGCGAGCGGTGGCGAGCATCAGGCTGTCGGCCATGGGCAGCCGGTGCTTGACGCTGAGTCGGGCAGCCGACAAGGCAAGCGCCTCGGATAGGTCAACAACCCGGCCTTGTCGCATGAGCGCCACTGCTTGGAGCGCGGCCCCCTCGTCGCGTTGCTGGAGAATCCGCTTGAAAACCTCGTAGAGGCTGATGACGGGCACGATCAGATCGGCCACCGCCTCGATGGGCTCGGCGAAAAATCCCGCGTTGGGACCATCGGCGAAGTATTCGAGCCACCCCGATGAATCGACAACGTTCATGCCCGGTCTTCGTCACGGGGTACGTCGGTCTCGATCCCTTTGAGGAAACCACGCATGGCGGGCAATGGGCGCACGGGGATCAGTTCGATGCGGTCATCGTAGGCGATAGCCTGAACTTTTTGCCCGGCGGTCAGGTGCAGATCGTCGCGAATGGTTTTTGGGATAACGATCTGGAACTTGGGGGAGACGGTCAGTGTTTCCATGATATCGGCCTGTCGATGGGTCAATTCTCCGACGCCAAGTCTATCGACCGGACACTTCGGACGCCACGGCCTGCAGATCGTCTCTTACACATATCCGAGGGTTTGGAGGTACTCCCGCAACGCCTGCGCCGCGGCATCACGCTTGCCCTCGATCTCCGTCAGCGTCACGCTGTACTTATCCCACCAGGTCTCGAACGCGGCGACGATGTCTTTTCGCTGCGCGGCGATGTAGCGCTCGACGATGGCGCGCATGTCGTCGTGCAGGATGGTCAGCAGAAGGTCGGCGGCGGCCTCGGCGGTCAGTCCATCGACGGCCCTGTTGATGTGAGCGGCGAAGGTGTCCTTTTTGGTCTTGAGCTGTTTCTTGACGACGGCGAGCTCTTTCTTCCATGCCTGGATCTGCGCCTCGTCGATCGGATTGTCATCGCCGGTGTCGACATCCGCCGCGGCGTCCACCGCCCCGTCGGGTTCTTCGTTGCTCGGCGGCGCGGCGGCCTTGATCAGGCCGTCCAGCTCGGCCTTCTTCGCCTCCAACTCGGTGATGGACTCGACGAAATCGCTCATCAGGAACTTCACGAGCTTATGCTCCAGGGGGCTTTCCTTGCTGGCCTTGTCCTCCAGCGCGGTCACGATGCTGGTGCGCCAGGCGTCGGCCACGCCCTTGGAGCCGCGAGCCATCAGGGTGAGAAAGTCGTACTTGGTCTGGTACCAGAAGCCGGCGACGATGCCGCGGACCTGGAAGGGGTCGAGCAGGCCGATGGCTTCGAGCGATTCGCTGAAGCTGGCCAGCAGGTCGTGGCGCAGGGCGACGAGGCTGGCGGTGTTGTCCATCTGCCCGGCCAGGGCGGTGATGCGCGCGCTGTGTTGCTGCCACCAGTCCTCGAAGGCGGCGCGGATGGCGGCCTCCTTGGCGACCAGGCCGGGGTTGGCTTCGATGGCGGGCTTGATGTCCCGGCGCTTGCTCAGCTCAGGCCGGAAGTCCAGATACTTGGCATCGCGCTCGACGAACAGCGCCAGCGGGTCCAGACCATGCGCGCTGAACAGCACTGCCTTGGCCGCCACCTCGGCCTTGGGCACGCCGCCCACCAGATGGGCGCGCACGTCGTGCGGCTCAGGCGGCGGGGCGTTGTCGGCGTAGCGGCGGATGTTCAGGTTGTACTGGTTGGCCTTGAGCGTGGCGTTGTCGACGATGGCCGAGAATCCGTCGATGGCGCGGAAGTCGTCGAAGGTGGTCACGATCTTCTCGATGTGCTCGGGCAGCAGATGGTTCTGCGCCCGACCCTCGAAGAACTCACGGTCGGCATTGATGAACAGAACCTTGCCCCGCCGCTCGGCAGGCTTGCCGCTGACGCGATTTGCCCCGTTTTGTACCCGCTGGCGCAGCACCAGGATGCAGGCGGGGATACCGGTGCCGTAGAAGAGATTTGGGGCGACGCCGATCACGGCTTCGAGCAGATCGTCGTCGATGATGCCGGCGCGGATGGTCTTCTCCTCGCCGCCCCGGAACAGCACGCCGTGCGGCATGACGGTGGCGACCATGCCGCCGTCGCGGGTGACGGCCAGCATATGCTGGAGGAACATGAGATCCGCCTTCTTGGCGCCGAGCGGCACCTGGCCGTAGCGGAAGCGCTCGGGGAACTTCGGCGCCCAGGCGGGCGTGCCGTCGGCGTTCTTCTCGGTATTGCCCCAGTTGATGGAGAACGGCGGATTGGTGAGCACCCGGTCGAAGTGCTTCAGTTCCCCGTCTTCGACGTGCTGCGGGTCGGCCAGGGTGTCGTCGTTCTGCAGGTCGGCCGTGCTGATGCCGTGCAGCAGCATGTTCATCTTGGCGATGGACCACACCGTGCCGTTGAACTCCTGCCCGAACAGGTTGGCCTTGCGTCCTTCTTCGCCTTGCTCGTCGATGTACTCTTTGGAGGCGATCAGCATGCCGCCGGAGCCGCAGCAGGGGTCGTAGATGTCGTGGCACAGCCGCGGCTTGATCAGCCGCACCATCATCCGCACCACCGAGCGCGGGGTGTAGAACTCGCCGCCCTTCTTGCCGGCGGAATCGGCGAATTCGCCGATCAGGTATTCGTAGGCGGCGCCGAGCAGGTCGGGGAACTCGAAATCTTCGTTGCGCAGGCGGTGGATGCCGAAGTGGGTGATCAACTGGCGCAGCTTGATGTCGGGGATCTTGCTCTGACCGACCTTACGGGTGAAGTCGATGTGTTCCAGCACATCATAGAGCTTGGTATTGGCTGTCTCGATCCCCGTCAGGGCCTTGTTCAGGGAATCGCCGACGTTGTGATGCGCCTCGTTCAACAGGTAGTCGTATCGCGAGTGGCGCGGCACCCAGAAGGCACTCGTGTACCAGCGATCCAACTCCGCCGACGTCTCGGCCTGCGCCCGCGATTCGCCGGCGTCCATCCGCTCGGCGATCACCTCCTCCCGGCGCTGCTCGAACACGTCGGAGCAGCGTTTGAGGAACAGCATCCCGAAGATGTATTCCTTGAACTCGGAGGCGTCCATCTTGCCGCGCAGGATGTCGGCGGCCTTGAACAGGTGGCGCTCCAGTTGGGGCAGGGTCAGGGGCATCGGTGGCGTTCCGGATTCGTCATTGCGCGTCTTCCCTGTGCTGCAGTTCCAGGTAGGCGGTGTCTTCGTGTATGCGCTCGCGCTTCATGCCTCGCACCAGACCCAGCTCGGTCGGAGCGGTGATCCTCTTGTCGACGGTGCGCGGGCTCTGGCCGGTGAGCCGTGTAAAAGGTCTGTCGGCGGTGGCGATAAAGGCAAAAAAAAGCCAGGCCGGAGCCTGGCTTTCGTGTCGGTGGTGGAGCCGAGGGGGATCGAACCCCTGACCTCCGCATTGCGAACGCGGCGCTCTCCCAGCTGAGCTACGGCCCCGTGTGTCTGATTGTTTCGGCGAAGATCTGCCCCGACTCTGTTCAGGGGCTAAGCGTTGCCGACGGCGCATTGTGCACCGTGGCAGCGTCTCGAAACAAGTCCTGCAAACCTTCCCCACGATCACCCCGGAGTGCGCATGCTGGATTCCCTGCCGTTGCTCTTCCCGTCCGACTTTCCCGCGATCGACCGGCGTCGCCTACAGACCCTTCAGATCAATCTGGGCTATCGCTGTAATCAGAGCTGTATTCACTGTCACGTCGATGCGGGGCCTAAGCGCTCCGAGTCGATGAGCGAGGAGACGGTCGAGGCGGTGCTTGCATTCCTGGATCGGCAGCCGGTGCGCACGCTCGATATCACCGGTGGCGCGCCCGAGATGCACCCGGAGTTTCGTCGTCTGGCGCGCGAGGGGCGTCGTCGTGGCGCGGAGGTGATCGATCGCTGCAACCTGACGATCCTCTCGGAGCCGGGCCATGAGGATCTCGGTGCTTTCTTGGCGGAGCAGGGCGTTCGCATTATCGCGTCCTTGCCCTGTTATTTGGAGGAGAACGTCGACACTCAACGCGGCAGCGGCGTGTTTGCGGCCAGTATTGCAGGTCTGCGGCAGCTCAATCGGCTGGGCTACGGCGTCGAGGGCAGCGGTCTCGAGCTGGACCTGGTGTACAACCCGCAGGGTCCGACCTTGCCGCCCGCACAATGCGCTTTGGAGGCCGATTACCGGGCCGCTCTCGGCGAGCGTTACGGCATCGTCTTCAGTCGGTTGTTGACGATCACGAACATGCCGATCAAGCGCTTCGGCAGTCTGCTCCAGTCGACCGGACAGTTCGCCGACTATATGACCCTTCTGAAGGGCGCCTATCGCGCGGAGAATCTCGACGCCGTCATGTGTCGCGATCTGATCAGCGTGGATTGGCAGGGCTTTGTCTTTGATTGCGACTTCAATCAGATGCTTGGTTTAGCGCTCGAGCGGGACGCGCGGCGGCTCCATATCTCCTCCCTCGGTCACGATGTGCTCGAGGGTTCGCGCATCCGCACCGCCGAGCACTGCTATGGTTGTACGGCGGGGCAGGGCAGTAGCTGCGGCGGGGCCTTGGCCTGAGGTGAGCGGTCCGGGTCGGATCGAGGGCGGGTCGGTGCGCTATCCGAATGCCCGAATCCTGATCTTCGCCAAGGCGCCGATCCCGGGGCTGGTGAAGACCCGCCTGATTCCGACGCTGGGGCCTGCGGGCGCTGCCGAGCTTGCGTGCGATCTTCTCGAGCGCCTGGTTCGGAGGCTCTCGGACGCTCGACTCGCCCCGGTGGAGCTCTGGTGCTCCCCCGACCCCGAGCATTCACTCTTTCGAGCCCTCGCCGAATCGGTCGGCGTTGCGCTGCGCACGCAGCGGGGCGATGACCTCGGAGAGCGCCTGAGCAGGGCGGCGGAGGATGCGCTGGGTCGTGCAGAGACGGTGCTGCTGGTCGGTGCGGATATCCCGGAACTCGATGCCGCCTACTGCGCCTCGGCGTTGGCGGCCCTTGCGGAATCCGACGCGGTTCTGGGTCCGGCCGAGGACGGCGGCTACGTGTTGCTCGGGCTCAATGCCTCGGCGCCGGAGTTGTTCACGGATATGCCGTGGGGCGGGGAGCGCGTCGCCGCGATCACACGGCGACGCATCGCATCGCTGGGGTGGCGATGTCCGGAGCTTCCGGTTCTGTGGGATCTGGATCGTCCCGAGGATCTGATGCGCTATCGTGCCTTGCGGCCTAAGTGAGGATTCGGAAACAAGGTGAGCACCTTGTGGAATGCGTAGGATGGGTAGAGCGTCGGCGAAACCCATCCTCCAAACCACCGCGTTGAGGGGTTTCGCTTCGCTCTACCCATCCGACGTGTTTCGATTGTTTCTGAACCGTTCCTAACCGGCGCGTTGCAGCACCAACTCCAGGACGGCCTTGCTGCCGAAGTAGGCCAGGATCAGGACGACGAATCCCCCGAGCGTCCAGCCGATGGCGGTGCGGCCGCGCCAGCCCTTGCGGAAGCGTCCGATCAGAAGTCCGCCGAACATCAGCCACGCGAGGACCGAAAGCACCGTCTTATGCACCAGGTGCTGTGCCAGCATGTTTTCGAGGAAGGCGAAACCGCTCAGCAGGGCCAGCGTGAGCAGCACGAATCCCGCCGTGATCATCTCGAAGAGCAGGCTTTCCATCGTCTGAAGGGGTGGCAGGGTTCGCACGAAACCGCCCGGATGGCGGCTGCGCAGATGGCTGTCCTGCACGGCCAGCAGAACCGCCTGCACCGCGGCGAGGGTCAGGAGGCTGTAGGCGAGCATCGAGAGCAGGACATGGATCTTCAGGGGCCAATCCGCAGTCGGGCGCATGAAGTCGACATCGGCGAACGACGCCTCCAACGCCAGGCTCAGTGCTGCGGCCGGCAGCAGCAGCAGACCGAGATTCTCGACCGGTTTGGTCAAGCTCGACACCAGCAGCAGTGTGATGATGGTCCAGGTGGTCAGCGCCAGCGCGTTGTAGAACCCGAGATTCAGGCCGGCGTGGCTGAAGATGCTGTCCCAGAGCAGCCAGCTGTGCAGCATCAGGCCGACGAACATCAGCCCGAGCATCAGCGGGCGCTGCGGTGTCCAGCCATCGGTCTTGCGGAACAAGCGTATGCCGATCAAAGCGGCGGCAGCCGAGTAGCAGAGGATGGCGACGATGGCGATGAGGGTATGGGTCATAGATGGAAACCGATCGGCCTAAACCGCGCCCGGCGCGGTATGCGTTGTTTTCGGATGGGATCGGCCCCGGCAGACTTGACGACCGTTGGAGCCGGCGCGGTTTAAACTATTAAAAATAGCATGTTAAACCGCGTCCCCGCTAAATGTTGTGGATGCACCAAACGTCGAACTCACTCGAAAGTCAGCATCTCGCTCTGGACGCGGTTGAAGTGGGGTCGCCCACGGGGCTAGCGCAAACCTGACGTCGTCGAGACGGGGCCTTGTCGTATCGCCTGCCGGTGGCGGGCATTATACTCGGAACTTTCGCGACAGGCCGGGCCGACGCCGGCCTAATTCAGATCGAATATCCGTGCGGGCATCGTGGCCCGACGAGGATCGAGGTCCATCCTATGTTTGAGAATCTCCAGGATCGTTTCGGCGATGTCCTGAACAATCTGCGCGGTCAGGGTCGACTGACCGAAGAGAACATCAAGGAAACCGTCCGTCAGGTGCGCATGGCGCTCCTGGAGGCCGACGTTGCACTCCCGGTGGTGCGACAGTTCGTCGAGGATGTGCGCGAGAAGGCGCTCGGCGAGACCGTGACCCGGAGTCTGACGCCGGGTCAGGTGATGATCAAGATCGTCAACGACGAGCTGGTCAAGCTGATGGGGCAGGCCAACGAGCAATTGGATCTGACCGCCCAGCCGCCGGCCGTGGTGCTGATGGCGGGCCTGCAGGGCTCGGGCAAGACGACCAGTGTTGCCAAGCTCGCGCGCTGGCTGCAGGAGAAGCAGGGTAAGACGGTGATGGTCGTGAGCTGCGACGTCTACCGCCCCGCCGCCATCGAGCAGTTGAAGACGGTCGCGACCGAGGTCGGAGCCGAATTCTATCCGAGCACGCCCGATCAAAACCCGATCGATATCGCCAAGCGCGCACTCGATGCGGCGCGCAAGCACTTCAAGGATGTCCTGATCGTCGACACCGCCGGCCGGCTGCATGTCGACTCGGCCATGATGGACGAGATCAAGGCGGTCCATGCTGCGTTGAAGCCGATCGAGACCCTCTTCGTCGTGGATGCCATGACGGGTCAGGATGCAGCCAATACGGCAAAGGCCTTCGACGAGGCACTGCCGCTCACCGGCGTGGTGCTCACCAAGACCGACGGCGATGCCCGCGGCGGTGCGGCCCTCTCGATCCGCCACATCACCGGCAAGCCGATCAAGTTCCTCGGCACCGGCGAGAAGACCACGGCACTCGAGCCCTTTTATCCGGATCGTGTTGCCTCGCGCATCTTGGGGATGGGCGACGTGGTGTCCTTGGTCGAGGAGGTCCAGTCCAAGGTCGACAAGGACAAGGCCGAGAAGCTGGTCAAAAAGCTCAAGAAGGGCAAGGAGTTCGACCTCGCCGATTTCAAGGAGCAGCTCGATCAGATGGCGAACATGGGCGGCATGATGAGCCTCATGGACAAGCTCCCGGGCATGGGGCAGATCCCCGAGCATGTCAAGAACAAGGCCAGCGACAAGGAGATGGGCAAGCTGATCGCCATCATCAACTCGATGACGCCGCAGGAGCGCCGTTTTCCGGCCGTGATCAAGGGTTCGCGAAAGCGTCGCATTGCTGCGGGATCAGGCACCGAGGTGCAGGACGTGAACCGGCTGCTCAAGCAGTTCGCTCAGATGCAGAAGGTGTTCAAGAAGATGAAGGGTGGCGGCATGGCCAAGATGATGCGCTCCATGCAGGGGCGCATGCCCGGCGGTTTTCCGCCGGGCGGGGGCTTCCCGCCGGGCGGCATGCCTCCGGGTGGGTTTCCGATGTAGTTGGCCGGCGTCGGCGGTTCTGCAATGCCGGAACGGCCCGGCATTGCACGCCGAAGGTGGCGGCTCGCGGATGTTCGAGCGGAAGGCTGTCGCTCTCCGGGAGCCTGCAGCCGGTCCCGTCGTCCGGGATGGAAGAGCCGAGCCTGACCGGATGCACTTCCCCCGCCAGCGTTCGACGAGTCGACGGGCGACTGCCATCGGCGCGAGCGTGACGAGGACCGTGCAGAAATACGGTAAAGATGCTTTTGCACCCGAGGCGGGCGCCATGATCGAGTCAGAATGGGCTTTTAGATCATTGGCTTGCGATTGGCGCTCCCTAGGGGGTTCGAACCCCTGTTACCGGCGTGAGAGGCCAGCGTCCTAACCGCTAGACGAAGGGAGCAGGTACTGCGGCGTGGAAACGCGTATTATACGCGCATCACGGCGCTCTACAAGCCGGCTGTGACCTTTCTCTTACCAACGGCTCTTACCAACGGCCGCATTCCCGCGCCCCGTCGTGCTCGGCACCGGGTGTCGCCTTTGTGGGTGCGGCCCTCAGCGATCAGGAATTCCTCCGAAAAGGTGATGCAGGAACCTTTCCAAAACACGAGCTCGGACGCGATCGCGGCGACCCCTTTGATCGTGCCTCGGCCCGAGCACGGGATCTCGCGCGCGAACATCAGCGAGAACGCACTCAAGGTGCTCTACCGTCTAAAACAAGAGAATTTCCAAGCCCATTTGGTCGGCGGCGGCGTGCGTGACCTTTTGCTCGGCCACGAGCCGAAGGATTTCGACGTGGCGACCGATGCGACGCCCGAAGAGGTCCGGCAGGTCTTTCGCAACTGTCGTCTGATCGGGCGGCGTTTTCGCCTGGCCCATGTCCATTTCGGGCGTGAAATCATCGAGGTGGCGACCTTCCGAGGGACCACGACCTCGGAGGGCGACGAAAACGACCGGCAGATGGAGAACGGTCGGATCCTCCGAGACAACACCTACGGCACCATTGCCGAGGACGCCTTGCGCCGGGATTTCACGGTCAATGCACTCTATTACAACATCGCCGATTTTTCGCTCATCGATTACGCCGACGGGCTCGAGGACATCAAGGCCGGTCGGCTGCGTCTGATCGGGGATCCGGAGCAGCGCTATCGCGAGGATCCGGTGCGGATGCTCCGGGCGGTGCGCTTTGCCTGCAAGCTGGGGTTTACGATCGAACAGCAGACCGAGCAGCCGTTGTTCGAGCTCGCCCATCTGCTTGCCGACATCGCCCCGGCGCGACTCTTCGACGAGCTGATCAAGCTCTTTCATTCGGGGTATGGCCTCGGCGTCTTCGAGAAGCTGCGCCAGTACGGGCTCTTCGGGGAGTTGTTCCCGGCAACCGAGGACTGCTTGGCGCGGGAAGACCATGGGTTTCCGCTCACCTTCGTCAGTCGCGGTTTGGCCAATACCGACAAGCGACTGCACGAGGACAAGTCCGTCACGCCGGCCTTCCTGTTCGGCGTGCTTCTCTGGGAGCCGGTCCGCCGACGTTTCGAGGAGTATCTGGCCGGCGGGGAGGCCGCCAACGAGGCGATGTTCCTGGCGGCGAGCGAGATCTGTTCGCAGCAGCAATCCCTCGTTGCGATCCCGAAGCGATTCTCGCTGCCGATGCGCGAGATCTGGTCGATGCAGCCTCGCCTCGAGCAGCGTGACGGCAAGCGTCCGCAGCGCCTGGTGACGCATCCGCGGTTCCGGGCTGCGTATGACTTCCTAGTCCTGCGAGCGGAGGCCGGCGAGGCGGACCCGGAGCTGGCGGCCTGGTGGACGCGCTTCCAAGAGGCGAGCGGGCAGGAGCGCGCGACCATGACCGAAGGGGGTGCCAAACGGCGGCGGCGTCGTCCGCGGCGGCGCAAGACGGGAGATGGCGCAGGTCCGGGGACGGGGGCGACGGGCGTTGTGGACAGCGGTGGCTGATTCGCCAACCTAGACCTGATCGAGCGCGGGGTAGCGTTGCTCGATCTCGGCCACTATCCTCGCTCATATCGAGCCTGACCCTCGGAGTCAACCATGTCTCTCGCGCCGATCTCGGTCGCCACCCTCGCCGGTATGAAGGCGAAGGGCGAGCGTATCGCTTCTCTTACCTGTTACGACGCCAGCTTCGCACGCCTGCTCGAGACGGCAGGTGTCGATCTGATGCTGGTCGGGGATTCTCTCGGGATGGTCCTTCAGGGGCACCGCACGACCGTGCCGGTCACCCTCGAGCAGATGGTCTATCACGCGGCCTGTGTCTCGCGCGGACGGGGGCGGGCACTGCTTGTCGTGGATCTGCCCTTTCTCGCCTACGCGACGCCCGAGCGCGCGATCGACGCGGCCGGGCGGCTGATGCAGGAGGGCGGGGCGGAGGTCGTCAAGCTCGAGGGCGGGGCGCCGATGCTGGAAACGGTCCGGCGCCTCACCGAGCAAGGTGTCCCCGTGTGCGCCCATTTGGGACTTCTGCCGCAGTCTGTGCACCGCATCGGCGGGTATCGTTTCCAGGGCCGGGACCATGCCTCGGCGGAGGCGATCCGGCACGATGCCATCACCATGCAGGAGGCCGGTGCGAGCCTCTTGGTCTTGGAGTGCGTTCCTGCGGCTTTGGCCTCCGAGATCGCCTTGACCCTGGCCATTCCGGTCATCGGGATCGGCGCCGGGGCAGGATGCGATGGCCAGGTGCTCGTGCTCTACGACATGCTGGGGCTCAATCCGGGTCGTCCGCCGAGCTTCAGTCGAAATTTCATGACCGGGCAGGGTTCGATCGGGGATGCCGTCGCGGCCTATGTCCGAGCGGTCAAGGCGCATGAGTTCCCCGGTCGTGACGAGACACCGTATTGACGCCGGAGCGATGCCGAATTCAAGCCGAACAGGCACTGTTGGCCGCGGTAGCGGAAAAGGGCAATGAAAACAATCGAAACGCTGGAAGACCTCCGTGAGCAGGTCAGGGCCTGGCGTGGGGCGGGCGAGCGCGTCGCCTTCGTCCCGACCATGGGCAATCTACATGCCGGGCATCTGACCTTGATCGCGGAGGCCCGCGCGCGCGCGCCGCGCGTGGTCGCAAGCATCTTCGTCAACCCCATGCAGTTCGGTCCTGCCGAGGATTTGGACGCCTATCCGCGGACCTTGGCACGCGATCGGGAGCTGCTCGAGGCGGCGGGTTGCGACCTCGTGTTTGCCCCGAATGTTGCGACCGTCTACCCGCGCGGCAGCGAGGCGCAGACGCGCGTGGAGGTGCCGGGGCTCTCCGATGTCCTCTGCGGCGAGAGCCGCCCCGGACATTTTCGCGGCGTGGCGACCGTGGTGTGCAAGCTCTTCAATATGGTACAGCCCGATGTCGCACTGTTCGGCGAGAAGGATTTTCAGCAGCTCTTGGTGATCCGGCGGATGGTCGAGGATCTGGCCATGCCGGTGGAGATCGTCGGCGTGCCGACGGTACGCGAGCCCGACGGTCTCGCCATGAGCTCGCGCAACGGCTACCTTTCCCCGTCGGAGCGGGCGCGCGCCCCGGCACTGCGGCGGGTGTTGACGGCGGCTCGGCAATCCTTGCTGGCAGGGACTGCTGCCGCGTCGGTTGAGCGCGAGGCCGAGGACGCTTTGCGCGAGGCCGGTTTAGCCCCAGACTATGTCCGAGTCCGCGCGACGCACGACCTGCGCCCGGCCACGCAGGCCGACCGAGATCTGGTGATCCTCGCCGCCGCCTATCTTGGCCAAGCGCGTCTGATCGACAATCTCAGGGTGCAGCCCGACGCGAATGCTGCGCTGCAACAAACGCTGCGGTAAACTACGCCGATTCTTAGATCGAGAGCGCTTCGTTCAGGGCACGAAGACGCGGCCATCCCGGCCTTTCGGAGGATTCAAGACATGCATCTGACCTTGTTGAAGTGCAAATTGCATCGGGCGCGCGTGACCCATGCGGAAGTCGATTACGAAGGCTCCTGTGCCATCGACGAGGAGCTGTTGACCCTCGCAGGCATTCGCGAGTACGAGCAGATTCAGATCTACAACGTCACCAACGGCGAGCGGTTCACGACCTACGCCATCCGTGCCGAGCCCGGCTCGCGTGTGATCTCGGTCAATGGGGCCGCAGCGCACAAGGCCGCGCCGGGCGATCGCGTGATCATCTGCGCCTACGCCGCCATGACGGAGGCCGAGGCCGATGCCCACAAGCCGGCGCTCGTCTATCTCAACGAGCACAACCGTGTGACCCGCACCGGGGATTTCATCCCGGCTCAGGTGGCCTAACCCCGCGCGAAGGGGCGCCCCGCCAACGACGCCGGCACCGGGCAGCTGTCCGCACACGCGATCCGCAGACGCCAACCCATAGACTCCCCACTGGACTCCGCCCGACCGGGCGGTTACGCCACCGCGGCACTCGCCTGGCCGCTCGCCTGATCCGTCTCCGCCGTGATCGCCCGCTCGGCGATCGCCTCGGCATAAAGCCGCACATAGCCGCGTGCGCTTGCCTCCCAACTGAAGTCCTGCTGCATCCCCGTCGTTGCGAGCCTCTGCCACGTCTGCGGGTCGTCGCGATACAGCTGCAGCGCCTGTCGGACGGCGTCGAGCAGGGCGTCGGCACGTGGTTCCTCGAACAGAAAGCCGGTCGCGGTGCCGTCGGCGAGCGTGGCCGGGGTCGCGTGGACCACGGTGTCGGCCAGCCCGCCGGTGCGGTGGGCGATGGGCGGAGTCCCGTACCGCAGGCTGTAGATCTGGTTGAGCCCGCAAGGCTCGAAGCGCGACGGCATCAAGAAGGCGTCCGAGCCGGCCTCGATACGATGCGCCCGCGCCTCCTCGTACTCGATGAAAACGCCCACCTGACGCGGATACAGGGCCGCGATGGCCAAAAGCGCCTGTTCCGTGCCGCGGTCTCCGGTGCCCTGGAAGACGACTTGGATGCGCGGGTCTTCGAGAAGCCGCGGGAGCATGGCAAGGATCAGGTCCACACCCTTCTGCTCGACGAGGCGTCCGATATAGCCCAGCAGTAAGGCGTCCTCGTTGCGCGGCAGTCCGACCTCGCGTTGGATGTCGAGCTTGTTCTCCGCCTTGAGTCCGAAGGTCTCCGGGTCATAGCATTGGAGGATGAAAGGATCTGTCAGCGGGTCCCAGACCCGATAATCCACCCCGTTGAGGATGCCGCTGAAGCGGCTGCCGATCTGGCGCAGCAGTCCGTCGAGGCCAAATCCAAACCGTGCCGTGCGCACCTCCATGGCATAGCATGGGCTGACGGTGTTGACCCGGTCGGAGAAGATGATCCCGCCCTTGATGAAGGACATCCTCTGATGGAACTCCAAGCCCGAGACACTCCAGAGCGCAGGCGGCAGGCCGAGGCGGTCGAAGGTCGCACGATCGAACAGACCCTGGTAGGCGAGATTATGGATCGTAAACACGCTTGCGGGAGGTCTGGGCAGATCCTGAAAGAGCGCCGGAGCCAGCCCGGTTTGCCAGTCGTTCCCGTGCAGCACATCCGGTTGCCAGCCGACTGCCGGAAGCCCACGGGCGATCAGGGCGATGACCCGACAGAACAGCAGGAAGCGCTCGGCGTTGTCGCCCCAATCGCGTCCGCTGAGGTCGGTATAGGGGTTGCCTTCGCGACAGAAGTGCTCGGGTGCGTCGACCAGATAGATCGGCAGGTCGTGATCCGGATGCTTGCCCTCGAGGATGCGCACCTGGGTGCGGCTCGTCGGGATCTTCATCTCGCAGAGGATCTTGGTCTCGCGCAACTGGCGTGCCGCGCGAGGATAGGCCGGGAGGATCAGCCGCGCGTCGTGACCCAGGTCGCGCAATGCCGCCGGCAGGCTGGCGGCGACATCGGCGAGCCCGCCGGTTTTGATCAGCGGATGAGCCTCGCTGCTCGCCACGAGGATATGCAGCGGCCGCTCCGGCGCGGTAATGTCCGGGGATAGAAGAAGCGATGGCTCCATGGAGGGTCCCTAATTTCGAGCGAAGCGGTTGCCGGCGCGGCACGCCTGGCTTGGCAACAGTATGACAGGGCTCACGTTATCACATTTGTCCGCGACCGAGGCACCAAGTCCATGCTGGATCCCTGCACCATCCTGATCTTCGGCTCGACGGGTAACCTGGTGAGCATCAAGCTGCTCCCGGCGCTCTATCACATCGAGGCGGCGGAACGTCTCCATCCCGAGACTCGGATCATCGGATTCGGCCGACGCCCCTGGTCGGACGAGGACTGGCGCGAGGAGGTCCGGGCGAGGCTCGCCGAACGCCTGCCCGGCGCCACCCACGCGCCTGTCTTGGAGCGTCTTCTCGGTCGGATGCGCTTCGTCGAAGGCGACCTGGAGGAGTCCGCCGGTTACGTGCGCCTGTCCGAACGACTGCGCGGGGAGACGGACTTCCCGGCCAACCTCATGACCTATCTGGCGGTGGCGCCGAAGCATTACGGCGGTATCGTCGACAACCTGGCCGCTCAGGGCCTGAACGCCGAGGACGGACGTTGGTCGCGCCTGGTGGTCGAGAAACCCTTCGGTTTCGACCTCGAGAGCGCGGCCATCCTCGATCGCCGCATCCAGCGTTGTTTCGGCGAGTCGCAGATCTTTCGCATCGATCACTATCTGGGCAAGAGCACGGTTCAGAACATCTTGGTGTTCCGCTTCGCCAATCTGATGCTCGAGCCCCTTTGGAATCGCAACTACATCGATCACGTCCAGATCTCGCACGCCGAGTCAGCCGGAATCGGGGAGCGTGCCGGCTTCTACGACGGTGTGGGCGCCATGCGCGACATGATCCAGAGTCATCTCCTGCAGATGCTGACCCTGGTGGCGATGGAGCCGCCGCCCTGTCTGGATGCCGAGGCGCTGCGCGACGAGAAGGTCAAGGTCCTGCGCTCCATCCGCCCGATCCCGCGCGAGGCGGTGCATGCCCAAGCCTTTCGCGCACAATACGGACCAGGCGCTTCCGGCGGAAGCAAGGTTGCGGGCTATCGCGACGAGCCCGGCGTCGGACACAACAGCACCACCGAGACCTATGCCTCGCTGAAGCTCTACATCGACAACTGGCGCTGGCGCAACGTACCCTTTTATCTGCGCACGGGTAAGCGGCTTGCCCGCAGCAACTCCCTGATCGCCATCCGGTTCAAGCATCCGCCGCAGCAGTTGTTCCGCTATACGGCCATCGAACAGCTCAAGCCCAACTGGCTGCTGCTCAATATCCAGCCCAACGAGTGCATCCGCATGGAGATCCAGGTCAAGCAACCCGGACTCGAGATGCGCACCCAGACCGAGCGGTTGGACGCGAGCCGGTGCACCATCCCCTCCGAGCAGATCGACGCCTACGAGGCGCTCATCCTGGACGTGATCGAGGGCGACCATACCCATTTTCTGCGCTTCGACGAGGTCGATTGGGCTTGGCGGGTGGTCGATCCGGTGCTGAAGCTGTGGTCCACAGAGCGTGACTTCATCCAGACCTATCCGGCCGGGTCCTGCGGTCCGCCCGAGGCCAACCGCTTGTTTGACCGGGACGATCAGTCTTGGCGCGAGGGGATGGACGCGTGAGTTGCGAGATCGTCGCGCCGGGAAGCCGCAAAATTTGTCGATGCCTTATCAGGAGAACTTCATGACGTCGCTCATCAGTCAAACACCTGCATGGCAGGCATTGGAGCAGCACAGGCAAGAGATGCAGGATGTCGCGATGCGCGATCTCTTTGCGTCCGATCCCGGCCGTGCCGACAGGATGCGCCTGTCTGTCGCGGGGCTGCGTCTGGATTACTCCAAGAACCTAGCCACCCCGCAGACCCTTGCGCTGCTGCTCGATCTGTCCGACACCGCGGATTTGAGTGGTTGGATCGCGCGAATGTTCGCAGGCGAACCGATCAACAACACCGAGGAGCGCGCGGTGTTGCACGTCGCCTTGCGTAATCGCTCCAACCGGCCGATCCAGGTGGACGGCCAAGACGTGATGCCCGGGGTCAATCGCGTGCTCGAGCGTCTCGAGTCGTTCGTCGGGTTGGTCCGCTCGGGCGCCTGGAAAGGCTTTCAGGGCCAGTCTATCCGCGATGTCGTGAACATCGGTATCGGCGGCTCCAACCTCGGGCCCAAGATGGTCTGCACGGCGCTCGGCGCTTACGGCAGCAACGACCTGCGGGTCCACTTCGTCTCGAACGTCGACGGGACCCATCTCCTCGAAACGCTCAACGACCTGGATCCGGCACGCACACTCTTCATCGTGGCCTCCAAGACCTTCACGACCCAGGAGACCATGACCAACGCCACGAGTGCGCGCGACTGGCTGCTGGCGGCGGCGCGCGACCCGGCGGCGGTCGCCAAGCACTTCGTCGCAGTCTCGACCAATGCCGAGAAGGTGTCCGCGTTCGGGATCGACACCCGGAACATGTTCGGGTTCTGGGATTGGGTCGGCGGTCGCTACTCGCTGTGGTCGGCCATCGGTCTGCCGATCGCGTTGGCTGTCGGCTACGAGCGCTTCGTGGAGCTGCTCGAGGGCGCCTTCGCGATGGACGAGCATTTCCGGACCGCCCCGCCGGCCGAAAACATGCCCGTCGTGCTGGGTCTGCTCGGGGTCTGGTATGCCAATTTTTGGGGTGCGCGAACGCATGCGGTCTTGCCCTACGATCAGTATCTGAGGCTCTTGCCGGCGTACCTTCAGCAAGGCGATATGGAGAGCAACGGCAAAGGCGTGACCCGCGACGGTGTCGTCGTGGACTACACCACCGGCCCGGTCGTCTGGGGCGAGCCGGGCACCGACGGCCAACACGCCTTCTACCAGCTCATTCATCAGGGCACGCAACTGATCCCGGCGGATTTCATCGGCGCGATCAAGAGCCACAACGAGCTCGGCGATCACCACTTAAAGCTCATGGCCAACTTCTTCGCGCAAACCGAGGCCCTGATGCGCGGGCGCACCACGGAGGAGGCGCTCGCCGAGATGCTGAGCGCCGGGGTGCCCAAGGAGCGGGCGCAGTTCCTCGCACATCATCGGACCTTCCCCGGAAACCGACCCACCAACAGCATCCTGATGGAGCGCCTGACGCCTTTTACGCTGGGGGCCTTGATTGCGCTCTACGAACATCGGATCTTCGTACAAGGCGTACTCTGGGGGATCAACTCGTTCGACCAGTGGGGCGTGGAGCTCGGCAAACAGCTTGCGGGGGTGATTCTCGAAGAGCTCCGCGTCGGGCGTGTCGGCGGGGATCACGATGCATCGACGCGCACCTTGCTGAACGACTTCATCCAGGGCCGCCGCGCCTGAGGTCGACGCAGCGCACCCCGTAGGATCGCAAGACCGAGCGTCGTTCGGGCGTAGTTCGTCTGTTGATCGAGGCCCGGCGCCGGCGGGACCGGAAACCCGCAAGCGCCTCTCGGCGATGTTGCTCGCGGGATGAACCCCGGCGCCGGTGCGCTGTCTTTTAAACCGGCGTGGCATCTTGGTGCTAGTCTCTATGCATCGGTGTGGGGCGAGGGTTGCCCACCGCCGAAGCGTGCAGAACGGAGTGTCCGGCTGAGCCTTCGCTGAACGCGGCTGAATGCGTTCGACAAAGACGCTTCTATGCCGCTTGTGCAGCGGCGCCGGCGGGGGCGTAAGCCTCCATCGGCGGGTTCGGTGGACGCGGTCGATTTCCCGGCACGTACTTGCACTTTCTTGGTGCGCAATCCGGCCGCACCGGTGCGCTGGTGCGCCGAGCGCGATCCGGACCGGTACCGGCGCGGTGCAGAGGCAGCATTGCATCCCATGGCGCGCATATTGCTAATCTTCGAATCCAAACCTTGTCTTTCCCACAGTTCGCCCCGAGCACTGTATTGAGGTGAGATGCGGTCGACACTGGGTCGGGCGAGCAACAACAGCTTCCGAGCGAGGTAACTTTTATGTCGATCTTCGAACGCTACCAGGCACGCTACGAGTCATCCCGCGAGGAGGTGATGAGCCTCGACGAGTACTTGCAGCTGTGCAAGTCCGACCCGAGCACCTACGCAGGGGCTGCGCAGCGCTTGCTGACGGCGATCGGCGAGCCGGAGCTCGTCAATACCCGCGACGATCCGAGACTGAGTCGGATCTTTCAGAACAAGATGATTCGGCGCTATCCCGCATTCTCCGAGTTCTACGGGATGGAAGAGGCAATCGAGCATCTGGTCTCCTACCTCAAGCACGCGGCTCAAGGGCTCGAGGAGAAGAAGCAAATCCTCTATTTGCTCGGGCCGGTCGGCGGCGGCAAATCGTCTCTTGCCGAAAAGCTTAAAGAGTTGATGGAGCTGCGGCCCTTCTACGCGATTCACGGGTCTCCCGTATTCGAATCCCCGCTCGGCTTGTTTTCGCCCGAAGAAGACGGCCCCATCCTCGAGGAGGATTACGGGATTCCGTCCCGCTATCTGCGCACGATTATGTCGCCATGGGCGGTCAAGCGTCTGCAGGAATACCGCGGCGACATCACGCAGTTCAAGGTCGTGAAACTCTATCCGTCGGTGCTTGAGCAGGTCGCCATCGCGAAGACCGAGCCCGGTGACGAGAACAACCAGGACATCTCCTCGCTGGTCGGCAAGGTGGACATTCGCCAGTTGGAGCGATTTGCTCAACACGACGCGGACGCCTACAGCTATTCCGGTGCACTGTGTCGCGCGAACCAAGGCGTGATGGAGTTCGTCGAGATGTTCAAAGCACCGATCAAGGTGCTGCATCCGCTTCTCACCGCGACCCAGGAAGGCAATTACAACGGTACAGAAGGGCTGTCCGCGCTGCCGTTCCAAGGCATCATCCTTGCGCACTCCAACGAGTCGGAATGGCAGAGCTTTCGCAACAACAAGAACAACGAGGCGTTTCTCGACCGCGTCTTTATCGTCAAGGTTCCCTATTGCCTGCGCGTCAACGAAGAGACTCAGATCTACGAGAAGCTGCTCTTCAACAGCTCGCTCTCCGATGCGCCGTGTGCGCCCGGGACCCTGTCGATGATGGCCCAGTTCTCCGTGCTGACGCGTCTGAAAGAGCCTGAGAATTCGAGCATTTTCTCAAAGATGCGTGTCTACAACGGTGAAAACCTCAAAGACACCGATCCGAAAGCCAAGTCCATGCAGGAGTATCGGGACTATGCCGGGGTCGACGAAGGGATGTCGGGAATCTCGACGCGTTTCGCGTTCAAGATCCTCTCGCAGGTCTTCAACTTCGATCACAGCGAGGTTGCGGCCAATCCCGTTCACCTCTTGTACGTCCTCGAGCGTCAGATCACGCGTGAGCAGTTGCCCCCGGAAACCCATGAGCGTTATCTGAGCTTCCTGAAGCAATATCTCGCCCCTCGGTATGCGGAGTTCATCGGCAAGGAGCTTCAAACAGCCTATTTGGAGTCCTATGCGGAATACGGCCAAAACATCTTCGATCGCTATGTGACCTACGCGGATTACTGGATTCAGGATCAGGAGTATCGCGACCCGGATACGGGCGAGATGATGAATCGCAGCGGTCTGAACGAGGAGCTGGAGAAGATCGAGAAGCCTGCGGGGATCTCCAACCCGAAGGATTTCAGAAACGAGATCGTGAACTTCGTTCTGCGGGCACGCGCGAACAACGGCGGCGCCAATCCGAAATGGACCAGCTACGAGAAGCTGCGGGTCGTCATCGAGAAGAAGATGTTCTCCAACACCGAGGAGCTTCTGCCTGTCATTTCGTTCAATGCCAAGGCGTCCGTCGACGAGCAGAAGAAGCACGATCAGTTTGTCGATCGCATGACCGAAAAGGGCTACACGCCGAAGCAGGTCAGGCTTCTTTCGGAATGGTATCTGCGGGTTCGCAAATCGCAGTAGATGTGAGGGAGAGAGACCGGTCGGAGCGGTGTCTCTCCCGACGGACGGGTGACTCTCGCGGCGAGGGCAGTCCGCCTCGGCCTCGCCGGCCGGCGGTCGATCGCTTGATCGGCCGTCGGGTCCGGCGGCATCATGGCGGTGTCGAGCGCAGCACGGGAAGAGGGCGATCAGGGAGTCGAACGCAGGTGCGGGAACCGACTTGCGCGATTCGTCGTTGTTTCACCCAGCCGAGAAGGCAAGAGTCCTATGTCACACTTTATCGACCGTCGACTGAACGGCAAGAACAAGAGCACGGTCAATAGACAGCGTTTCTTGAAGCGATATAAATCGCAGCTCAAGCGCTCGGTGGCCGATGCCGTGAACAAACGCAGCATTACGGATATCGACTCGGGCGAGCGTGTGGGTATCCCGTCCAAAGATATCTCCGAGCCGGTGTTTCATCACGGCAAAGGGGGTGTCCGCGACATGGTGCATCCCGGCAACAAGGACTTCGTCACCGGGGATCGGATCCGGCGTCCGGAAGGCGGCGGCGGGGATGGTTCGGGTCAAGGCAAGGCCGGCAAGGGCGGGAAAGGCGACGACGACTTCGTCTTCGAGCTCTCGCGCGAAGAGTTCATGGACCTCTTGTTCGACGACCTCGAGCTTCCCAATCTGGTTCGGAACCAGTTGATGGGGACAACCGAGTTCAAAACGGTGAGGGCGGGTTATTCGACCGACGGATCACCTTCCAATATCGACGTCGTGCGCTCCCTCAAGGGGGCCATTGCACGCCGGACGGCAATCGGGGCGCCGCTGCGTGCGCGTGCGCGCGAGCTCGAGGAGGAGGTTCAAACGCTGCTCGACAGCGGCATCGAGGAAACCGATCCTCGCGTGCGCGAGATTCGCGAGGAGATCGATCGGCTGCGCACCCGGATCGCGGCCTTGCCCTTCATCGACACCTTCGACCTTCGCTATCAGAGCTTCACGAAGCTACCCGAGCCGACGAGCAAAGCGGTGATGGTCTGCATCATGGATGTTTCGGGCTCGATGGATCAGGTACGCAAGAATCTCGCCAAGCGGTTCTTTATCCTGCTGTATCTATTCCTCCAGCGAAATTACGACAAGATCGACGTCGTCTTCATTCGCCATCATACGATTGCCCAAGAGGTCGACGAGCAGGAGTTTTTCTATTCGCGCGAGACCGGCGGCACGGTCGTGTCCAGTGCGTTGAATCTTGCCTACGACGTTCTCAAGGAGCGTTACGATTCATCGGTGTGGAATATCTACGCCGCGCAGGCCTCGGACGGAGACAACTGGGATTCCGATTCGACGGTCTGCCGTGATCTGCTGGTCGAGAAGCTGATGCCTTTGATGCGCTACTTTGCCTATGTCGAAATCACCCCGCGTCAGCATCAGAGCCTTTGGTATGCCTACCAAGAGGTCAGGGCCACGCACCGGCACTTTGCGATGCAGGAAATCGACGGTGCCGAGGATATCTTTCCCGTGTTCCGGGAGCTGTTCAGGAGGCAGGAGGCATGACCAAGAACCTCATCTCGGACTCCTCCGAGTGGTCGTTTCCATTGCTCGAGAGGTTCGATCGTGAGATCGGCCGCCTGGCCCGCGATGTCTATGGCTTGGATACCTATGCCAATCAGATCGAGGTCATCAGCTCCGAGCAGATGATCGACGCCTACTCATCGGTCGGTCTGCCCATCAATTATCCGCATTGGTCGTTCGGCAAGCAGTTCGTTGCGACCGAACAGACGTATCGGCGCGGTCAAATGGGGTTGGCCTACGAGATCGTGATCAATTCCGATCCCTGTATCGCCTACCTCATGGAGGAGAACACGCTCCCGATGCAGGCGCTCGTCATCGCGCATGCCTGCTACGGCCACAACAGCTTCTTCAAGGGCAATTATCTCTTCCGCACCTGGACGAGCGCCGATGCGATCATCGACTACCTGGTTTTCGCCCGCCGATTCATCGCCGAGTGCGAGGAACGCTACGGCGAGGCCGAGGTCGAGATCTTGCTTGATTCCTGTCACGCACTGATGAATCACGGCGTGGATCGCTACAAGCGACCGACGCCCTTGACGCTCGCCGAGGAACAACGCCGCCAAAAAGAGCGCGCCGCATATCTGCAATCGATGGTCAATGATTTGTGGCGAACCTTGCCGACCTTCGATGCCGAGGACGGCGCAGAGCAGGACGTGCGCTGGCCCGACGAGCCGCAGGAAAACCTGCTTTATTTCATCGAGAAGAATGCCCCGTTGCTTGAGCCGTGGCAGCGCGAGATCGTTCGAATCGTGCGCAAGCTGGGTCAATATTTTTACCCGCAGCGCCAGACGCAGGTCATGAACGAGGGCTGGGCGACATTCTGGCACTACACGCTCATGAATCATCTCTACGACGAAGGTTTCGTCAACGATGGCTTCATGATGGAGTTCCTGCAGTCGCATACCGGGGTGGTTTTCCAGCCCACGTTCGATGTGCCCTACTACAACGGGATCAATCCATACGCGCTCGGGTTTGCGATGATGCGCGACATCCGCAGGATCTGCGAGCAGCCGACCGACGAGGATCGTCACTGGTTCCCGGATATCGCGGGCGGTGACTGGCTGAAGGTCTTGGACTTCGCCATGCGCAACTTCAAGGACGAGAGTTTTGTTGCACAGTATCTTTCGCCGACGGTCATGCGCGATCTGCGATTGTTTGCAATCTCGGACGACGACCGCGAGGAGCACCTGGAGGTCACAGCGATTCACGAGGAGCTGGGCTACCGGGCGTTGCGACAGTCACTGGCCGAGCAGTACAACCTCGGCTCCCGCGAGCCGAATATTCAGGTCTTCAATGTCGATCGTCGCGGCGACCGCTCCATGACCTTGCGGCACTATCGACACAATCGCCGGCCTCTGGGTGATTCGGTCGAAGAGATGCTGCGACATATCAGGCGCCTGTGGGGATTTACCGTCCGGTTGGAGACCTTGGACGAGAACGGCAGAACACAGTTGATCGGCGAGTGTTGATCCGCCCGCGAGGGGTCGGGCCTGAGGGATAATTCGGTATGCGTTTTCGTTTGGTTGGTCTAATGTGGTTCTCGGTGGTCGTCTCTGGTCCGGCGTTCGCGGATGGGTTGCTGCGCCCGACGCTCGATTCGATCCGGGACGCGAGAACCGTCGCCGTCGAGGGCGTGCCGCTCCTGTCCGGTCGGCTGCTGGCGGAGTTCTACGCGCAGCGCGGCGATGTCTTGGTTTGGGTTGAACCGGCACCGGTTTCGGATCTCTTGGACCTCGCGCAGCGCAGCGTGTCCGAGGGCTTCCGGGCGGAGGATTTCCATGTCGAGTATCTGCGTCGACTCGCGGCGCCGGGTGCGCTCGAATCCCTGACCGGCAACGCACGTCTCGCAGCCGATCTCGTCCTCAGCGATGCCTTGGCGCGCTACGTTCACCACCATCGCTACGGCAAGCTCGATCCGGTCGCGGTCGATTCGAAATGGCACGACCGATCTCCGGCGTCCAGCGAGGTCATCCTGGCCGACATGACTCGGGCGCTCGACGGCAATGATCTCGCAGGCAGCCTGAGCGAGCATTTCTCGCGACCCTTCTGGTATGAGGACCTGAAGAAGGCGCTGCAGCGCTATACCGCTCAGACCTCCCTCGTGGGACTGGCGCCCCTTCCGGCCGGGTCGAACCTGGCCCGAGGAAGCCGGCACGCGCGCGTCGCGATGCTGCGTGAGCGTCTCGCGCGGATCGAAGGCGCGGCGGTCTCGGAGGCATCCGATATCGATCTCTTCGATACGGCACTTCACGAGGCGGTGGTGTCTTTCCAGCGGCGATCGGGTTTGGCCGCCGATGGCGTCGTGGGGCCCGCGACCCTCGCGGCGCTCAACGGGCATGGCGACGAGACGAAGGCCGAGCAGATCCGGATCAATCTAGAGCGGATGCGCTGGCTCTATCATGACCTGCCGGAGGACTACGTTTTCGTCGATGTGGCTGCGTTCAAGGCTCACCTGGCACGCGGCGGGAGCTTCGTGTGGTCGACGCGCGTCATCGTCGGGACGCCCGAGACCCAAACCCTGATGTTTCGCGACACCATGGACCACTTGGTCTTCAATCCGACCTGGACGGTGCCTGTGTCCATCCAGAAGAAGATGGGGCGTGTCTCCAGCGACTATCGGTTGGTCGATCGACGAACCGGGAGGCAGGTCGGCAGCGGGAATGCCGGTGATTACGCGCGTTATCGGCTTGTCCAGGCGCCGGGTCCGAAAAACGCCCTCGGCCGCGTCAAGTTTATGTTTCCGAACCGTCATGCGATCTATCTCCACGACACGCCCGGAAAGGCAGCGTTCGCGCGCCAAGCACGGGCCTTGAGCAACGGCTGCGTCCGGGTGCAAGACCCGCTGGACCTCGCCGAGGCGCTCCTCGACCAACCCAACTGGGATCGGTCCGGGATCGAGCGGGTGGTCGAGCGTGGGCGGACGCGCTACGTCGATCTCGCGGACACCCTGCCGGTGCTGCTCTACTATTTGACGGCCTTCGCCGACGGGCAAGGCCAGGTGGGCTTTCGCCAGGATATCTACGGACGCGACGAGGCGTTGCGCACCGCCTTCTCCAATCCGGTCCTGCGCACGCGCATCAGCTTCCCCGAGCCTGCGGATGAAAGCCCGAACCCGAGCCCAAACCCGAACCTGAGTCCGACGATGAGCCCGGAGACACCCGAGCGGGCGCCGGACAGCGATCCTCCGGATCCCTCCGACAACGACAAAGACACATCGGTTCGCCTCACCGGCCGGGGTTCCACCGAAGGCCACGGCGACGAGCCCGGATCCGGCACCGATGGTTCCGAGCCTGCCGTCTCGACCCTCGATCGTCCCGATGCGCGCCCCACAGGTCGGCTCTGAGGACTGCGATCCTCGGTCTTTCGTTCTCCCGATTGCCTGGTGCAGCACGGCAAACGTGTCGAGACCATTCGTTGTCGTTGTCGTTATCGTTGTCGTCGACCATCGATACGATTACGACAACGACAACGGAAATGATCTCGGACGGTCTTGGAATCTCTGCACCGCTCTGAAATGGACCCCTTCGTCAAAACAGTCCCCGCACGTCGTGCCAAGGACTGCCCCGTGCGTTTCGTGTCTGCCCCGGGGTAGATTGAAATCCTCTCTCCCGTTAGACTCCGGCTTCGTGGCGATTCGCATGGTTTGCGCATCCAGCCTAAAACACCAAACGTTACGAACGGAGAACTCTGTTTTGATTCGACGGTACATCTGGTTGACCCCAGCGCTCGCAATGTTGGCGTTTCTTCCCACGGCAACCCTTCAGGCCAATGTCACGGATGGCGTGGCTTCTTACTACGGAGATCGTTTCGACGGGCGGCGCACCGCCAGCGGTGTCCGGTTCGACAAAAAT
Organism: Thiocapsa rosea; assembly: GCF_003634315.1. Classification (NCBI taxonomy): domain Bacteria; kingdom Pseudomonadati; phylum Pseudomonadota; class Gammaproteobacteria; order Chromatiales; family Chromatiaceae; genus Thiocapsa; species Thiocapsa rosea. The sequence continues at coordinate 4,901,681 of NZ_RBXL01000001.1, read as the reverse complement.
GCCTTGACCGCGGCGCATCGGACCCTCGAGTTCGGTACCCGGGTGACGGTGACGAATAAGGCGAACGGACGTTCGGTCGACGTCGTCATCAACGATCGAGGCCCCTTCTCACGTGGCCGTACGATCGACCTCTCGAAGGCGGCCGCCAAGGAGATCGGGATGTTGGCCAGAGGCGTTGCCCCGGTGAGTCTGGAGGTCGTCGACTCGGGCAGTCCCTCCCGGCTTACCGGGAAGACCATCGCCCTCGCCGATGCCGAACGCGTTCTCATGGATCTCTTCTAAACCGCGTCTGCCGCGGCGCCCAAGGGTTGGTCGAAGGCGGAGTCTGCTCGAAACGGATCCAGGTCGTTCGGACGCGGTTTAGCGACCGAGACGCTCGCCCCAGGTCTGTGCCGCAGCGATGATCCGAGCGTTGTCCAGCCCGGTCGGTAGAGCGTCGCGGATCAAGTGGCGACCCCGCACCCAAACCTGACGCACCTGTTGCTGACTGGCCGCGTAGACCAGTTGCGAGACGGGGTGATAAAGGGGCTGGGTGTGGGAGTCGCGCAGATCGAGCGCGACCAAGTCTGCTGATTTCCCAGGCTCCAGCGAGCCGATCTCATCCTCCAATCCCAGCGCTCTGGCGCCGTTGATCGTCGCCATCCGCAGTGCGGTCGCGGCCGGCAGCGCGGAGGCCGAGCCTGCCACCCCCTTGCCGAGCAGGGCGGTCGTGCGCATCTCTCCAAGCATGTTCAGATCATTGTTGCTTGCTGCACCGTCGGTGCCGATCGCGACATTGACCCCTGCCTCCAAGAGTTTTGCGACCGGGCAAAACCCGCTCGCGAGCTTCAGATTCGATTCCGGACAATGCACCACATGGGCACCGGTGTCGGCCAAGAGGGCGATCTCGTCCTCCTCGAGCTGGGTCATGTGGACACACACCAGTCCGGGGCCGAGCAATCCGAGGCGATTCAGTCGCGAGATAGGCCGCTCGCCGTGGTCGCGCAGCGACTGGAGGATCTCGTCGCGTGTCTCGTGGAGATGGATATGGATCGGAACCTCCAGCTCGTCGGCAAGCGCGCGCACGCGTTGCAACGGTGCATCCGATACCGCGTAGGGTGAGTGCGGCGCAAAGGCCACTCGGATCAACGGATGGTCCCGATAGTGCTCGTGCAGGGCGAGCCCCTTGGCGATGTATTCGTCGGCACTCGCGGCATAGCCGGTGGGGAAATCCACGACGATCATGCCGATCACGGCCCGCATCCCGGCCTCGGCGCTCACCTGTGCGGTGACCTCCGGATAGAAATACATGTCGTTGTAGCAGGTGATGCCGCCGCGCAGCATCTCGAGCACGGCCAGCCGGGTCCCGTCGGCGACGAACGCGGGATCCACCCAACGCTGCTCGGCCGGCCAGATATGCTCATGCAGCCAGGTCATGAGGGGCAGGTCGTCGGCCAGCCCCCGCATCAGCACCATGGCCGCGTGGGTGTGCGCATTGATCAGGCCCGGGATGAGCAGGTGCCCCGGCAGATCGATCACCCGTTGGGCGTCGATACTGCTGCGCGCCTCCTCGGACGGCAGCACGGCGAGGATACGCCCGTCCGCGATCGCAACCGCATGATCGGTGAGCTGGCGATCCCGGGGATCGACGGGTAATACCCACTGGGCATGGATCAGAAGCTCGGCTTGCATCGGTCGGTCCTTTCAGTCGGGGCGGGGGATGGGTGACAATGGCGAGAACATGCCACAAGGAGCCCCCGATGAAAACAACGACCCCGACCGTGCCGACCCCGGACGACGCGGCACTCTGGCACGAGGGTGCCCTCTATCTCGCGGATCAGCGTCTGCTGCCCGACCGCGCGGAGTTTTTGCGACTGACCGATGCGGGCGCGGTGGCCGATGCGATTCGTGCGATGGTGGTGCGCGGCGCGCCGGCCATCGGTGTCGCCGCGGCCTACGGGGTTGCACTGGCGGGGCGGGACGCCTACGCGGCCGCCGGTGCCGGCTGGAAGGCCGCGATCGAATCCGACCTCGATCGCCTGGCCGCCTCCCGGCCGACCGCGGTCAATCTCTTCTGGGCGATCGATCGGATGCGCCGCCTGATCGCGCGTCTGGATGAACGCGATCCCTTCCCGGCCTTGGTGGACGAGGCGCTGGCCATCCATGCCGAGGACCGTGCGGCCAATCACGTGATCGGCGACCTTGGCGCGGCGCTGATCGAGGGTCCGACCGACATCATCACCCATTGCAATGCCGGGGCGATCGCCACCGGCGGCTATGGCACCGCGCTCGGTGTGATCCGCAGCGCCTACGCGGCCGGTAAGGTCGGGCGCGTCTTCGCCGACGAAACGCGGCCTTGGATGCAAGGGGCGAGGCTGACCGCCTGGGAGCTGATGCACGACGGCATCCCGGTGACCCTGCAGGCGGACGGCGCGGCGGCAAGCCTAATGGCCGGGCGCTCGGTCGGCTGGGTGATCGTCGGTTCGGATCGCATCGCGGCCAACGGCGATGTCGCCAACAAGATCGGCACCTACGGCCTTGCGATCCTCGCGAGATACCACGGCATCAAATTCATGGTCGCGGCACCCACATCCACCATCGATTTGGAGATCGCCCGCGGCGAGGACATCCCGATCGAGGAGCGTGATCCGGAAGAGCTGCTGAGCTGCGGGGATCGTCGTCTCGCGCCCGCCGGGTGCGTTGCCCGCAATCCGGTGTTCGACGTCACACCTGCGGACCTGGTCGACGCCATCGTGACCGAGCGCGGCGTGGTGCTTCACCCGACCAAAGAGAAGGTCCGGGCCTTGATGGGCGGCTGGGGGCTCTAAACCGCGTCCGGAGCGATCGGCATCGGTTTTGGGTTGGAGCTGCCTTGGCCGGATCCTTAGAACGTCGGAGTTGACGCGGTTTAGGTTAATCGTTGATTTAAACCCAGCGGAGCGACAGCGATGGAAGCATTCAAACTCAAGACCCTGGCCGATCTGTTCGATGCCGCCGATGAGCGCGTCGAGCTGATCGATGGCGAGATCGTCCAGCGCCCGATGGCGCGCATGGAGCACGGTTTGGCACAGCATCGTGCCTCTGTTGAACTTGGCCCGTTCGATCATCCTTCCGGCCCTGGCGGTTGGTGGATCGCCAGCGAGGTCAGCGTCCACTATTCCGACCACCAGTGCCCGACCCACGATCTCGCGGGCTGGCGCAAGGAACGGCTGCCAGAGCGCCCGAGCGGGGTGGTCGAGATCGTCCCGGACTGGGTGTGCGAGATCGTTTCGCCTGGACATGAGCGTAAGGACACGCTGACCCTGTTTCTGCTGCTGCAGCGCCAACAGGTGCCCTACTACTGGCTGATCTGGCCCGAGGAACGCTCACTGGTCGCCTGGCAACTCGACGGGGGCAGCTACCGGGTCATCGCCAGCGTTGCAGCGCCCGGCGTCGATGAGCGGAAGATGCGCATCCCGCCGTTCGACGCCGTCGAGATCGACTTGGGTTACATTCTGGGCGATGAAACCTAAACCGCGTCCAGAGCGATATGCGTTGTTTTCAGTGTGCGTTTGGCTTCGGAAATATCCTTGATTCCCGTGAGACGCGGTTTAGAATTTAAGCTTTTTTAAGACTTTAAGCCGCGCCAGCTCCGAAAGTCGTCGGAGCTGGCGCGGCCAATCCACTCCCGCAAATGACGCATACCGCACCGGGCGTGGCTTACTCTCGGCGGCGCCGCAGCGTCACGCTCTCCCCGCCGATGCCCCAGTTGTCGGTCTCCACCTCGTCGATGACGACCATCGTCGTCTGCGGATTCTTCCCGAGCACGTCGACCAGCAGCTGTGTGACGCCCTGGATGAGTGCCGCCTTCTGCTCCGCGGTCGCACCCTCGCGGGTGATCTTGATGTTGACGTAGGGCATGTCGATCTCCGTTAAACCGCGCCTGACGCGGTATGCGATGGTTTTGGGTTGGATCAGCCTCGGCACATTCGGTGAGAGTCGGAGTCTGCGCGGTTTAAGGTATTGAAGAATAAAAATTCTGAACCGCGTCTACCGCCGGCGTTGTTGACCCCCGCAGGGTCGAGCCAAACTGATACATTCCATGTCGCCCCGGACGCGGTTCACTCCGGAGCCAAGAGACGTTCGAGGATGCCGTGGTAGATCCGGGAGAGGTCGTCGAGCTCCGCGACCCCGACGCACTCGTTGACCTGATGGATGGTGGCGTTGACCGGACCCAGCTCGACCACCTGAGCGCCGGTGGGTCCGATGAAGCGCCCGTCGGAGGTGCCGCCGCTCGTGGAGAGCTGGGTCTGGACGCCGGTGACCGCTGCGATCGATTCGCGGGAGGCGGCAACCAGCGCGCCTGCCGGTGTCAGGAAGGGGTTTCCCGAGAGCCGCCAGTCGAGCGCGTAGTCGAAGTCACCGGCGTCCAGGATCGCCCGCACGCGTGCCTGGATGGCTTCCGGGTCCAACTCGGTGGAGAAGCGCAGATTGAACTGGGCCTCGAGTCGGCCCGGGATCACGTTCTCGGCGCCTGTGCCCATGTTCAGATTGGCGATCTGAAAGCTGGTGGGCGGGAAGTGATCGTTGCCCTGATCCCAGACCTCGGCGCAGAGTGCGGCCAAGGCGCCGACGCTGGCATGGAAGGGGTTCTTCGCCAGATGTGGATAGGCGACGTGTCCCTGTTTGCCCTGTACCCGCAAGACACCGTTCAGACTCCCGCGCCGACCGTTCTTGATGGTGTCGCCGAGGCGCTCGCGCGCCGAGGGCTCGCCCACCAAGGCATAGTCGATCTTTTCGCCACGTTGCTCCAATCGCTCCACCACACGGCGGGTCCCGTCGACCGATGGGCCTTCCTCGTCGCTCGTGATCAGGAAGGCGATGGATCCGCGATGGTCGGGATGATCGCCGACGAACGCCTCCACCGCGGTGATCATGGCCGCGAGCGAGCCCTTCATGTCGCAGGCGCCGCGCCCGAAGAGACGGCCGTCGCGGATGGTCGGCTCGAAGGGGGCCGAGTCCCACTGCTCGATCGGGCCGGTCGGGACCACGTCGGTGTGACCGGCGAAGCAGAAGAGCGGGCCGTCATCGCCTCGTCTGGCCCAGAGGTTCGCGACCTCCCCGAAGGGCATGTCCTCGATCCGAAAACCGATCGCGGCCAGTCGCTCGGACATGAGGGCCTGGCAGCCCGCGTCGTCGGGTGTGACGGAAGGGCGGCGGATCAGCTCGCACGCCAGCTCCAGGGTCGGGGACATCGCCATCAGCCGAGCAGCCTCTCGTAATCGGTTTCCGAAAAGCCCGCGTGCCGGACCTCGCCCGTGTCGAGCAGCGGCCGACGAATGATCGACGGGGTCTCCAGCATGACCCGGATCGCGGCCTCCGCGTCCATGCCCTCGCGCACCTCCTCGGGCAGCTTTCGCCACGTGGTGCCCCGACGATTCACGAGCGTCTCCCAGCCCAGCTCATCCACCCAGGCGCGCAAGCGGGTCTCGTCGACCCCGTCGCGTTTGTAGTCATGGAACCGATAGTCGACACCATGCGCGTCCAGCCAGGCGCGGGCCTTCTTCATGGTGTCGCAGTTGGGAATGCCGTAGAGCGCGACCACGTCTTTAAACCGCGCCCGGTGCGGTATGCGTCATTTGGTGGATGGCTTGGCCGCGCCGGCTCCGACGACTGTCGGAGCCGGCGCGGTTTAAAGTATTAAAAATCTTAGATTCTAAACCGCGTCTCACTGGGATCAAGGATATCTCCGAAGCTAAACGAACAATGAAAACGACGCATCTCGCTCTGGACGCGGTTTAGATATCCCGAAGCAGCTCGTTGATGCCGACCTTTCCGCGGGTCTTCTCGTCGACCTGCTTGATGATGACGGCGCAGTAGAGGCTGTGGCTTCCGTCCTTGGCCGGGAGACTGCCGGGCACGACGACGGCGCCGGGCGGGACGCGGCCGTAGAGGATCTCGCCGGTCTCGCGGTTGTAGATCTTGGTGCTCTGACCGATGTAGACGCCCATCGACAGCACGGCACCCTCGCCGACGATCACACCTTCGACGACTTCCGAGCGTGCGCCGATGAAGCAGTTGTCCTCGATGATGGTCGGCGCGGCCTGCACCGGCTCGAGCACACCGCCGATCCCGACACCGCCCGAGAGATGCACGTTCTTGCCGATCTGCGCACAGGAGCCGACGGTCGCCCAGGTGTCGACCATGGTGCCGGAGTCGACATAGGCACCGATGTTGACGTAGGAGGGCATGAGCACGCAGCTCGGTGCGATGTAGGCGCCTTTGCGCGCGGTCGCCGGAGGCACGACCCGCACGCCGCCGTCGCGGAACTCGCGCGAGTTGGTGTCGGCGAACTTGGACGCGACCTTGTCGTAGTAGTTGGTGAAACCGCCCTTGATGAAGGCGTTGTCCTCGATCCGGAACGACAGCAGGACCGCCTTCTTGAGCCATTCGTGGACGACCCAATCGCCGTCGCGCTTCTCGGCGACGCGCAGCTCCCCGCGATCGAGCCGCTCGATGGTGTCCTGCACGGCGTCGCGCACGCGGGTCTCGACCGTGCGCGGGGTGATCTCGGCGCGTCGCTCGAAGGCCTCTTCAATGATGGATTGCTGGTCGCTCATGAGGTGTTCTCTGCTGTCGTGTTGAAGACCTCGGGAAACGCAGGTCTCGGGAATGTGAATCGCAAAGGCGCGAAAGGCTCAAGTGAAAACAAGGCTATTGGATCCGCTCCAGGCAGCGTCGGATCCGATGCGCAGCGTCCACGCACTCATCGAGCGGCGGGACCAGGGCAAGCCGGATGCGGTTCATCCCCGGGTCGGCTCCGTCGACCACACGGGACAGGAAGCGGCCGGGAAGCACCGTCAGATTTTCCTCGGCGAAGAGGCGCGCGGCGAAGTCGGTGTCCGGGATCGGTGTCTCGGGCCACAGATAGAAGCCGGCCTTCGGCGGCGCAAGAGCAAGCGCGTCCCCGAGAATCTCCAGGACCGCGTCGAACTTCTCGCGATACAGCCGTCGATTCTCCCGCACATGGGCCTCGTCGCTCCAGGCTGCGATGCTCGCCTGCTGATGGGGTAGGGGCATGGCGCAGCCGTGATAGGTCCGGTAGGCAAAGAAGTCGCGGATCAGCTCGGCATCGCCCGCAACGAACCCCGAGCGCAGGCCCGGCGCATTGGAGCGCTTCGAGAGGCTATGGAAGACGATGCAGCGACTGAATGCGGCGTTGCCGATGGCAGCCGAGACCTGGAGCAACCCGAGCGGCGGGTCGGCCTCGTCCAGGTAGAGCTCGGAGTAGCATTCATCCGAGGCGATGACGAAGTCGTGGCGGTGCGCAAGAGCGATGAGGCGGGCATAGGTTGCATGATCGAGCAGAGCCCCGGTCGGGTTGCCAGGCGAGCAGATATAGAGCAGGCGGCAGTCCCGCCAGGTCGCATCGTCGACCGCCTCGAAATCCGGGACGAAACCGTTCGTCGCGTCGCAGGCGAGATAGCGCGGCTGTGCACCGGCCAGAAAGGCAGCGCCCTCGTAGATCTGATAAAAGGGATTGGGCATCAAGACCAGCGCGTCCCGCGAGCGATCGATCACCGCTTGGGCGAAGGCAAAGAGTGCCTCGCGTGTGCCGTTCACCGGCAGGATCTGCGTGTCCGGGTCGATGCCGAGCGCGCCTGTCCCCGTCGAGTCGACCGACCCGAGCTTGAATCGCTTCGAGAGCCAGGCCGCGATCGTTTCGCGCAGGGCCGGGATGCCGCGCGTCGTCGGGTAGACGGAGAGCTGATGCAGGTGCGCGATCAGCGCATCCGTGACGAGCGCCGGGGTCGGATGTTTCGGCTCGCCGATGGAGAGCGCGATGTGGTCACGATCGGCCGGCGGGATCAGTCCGCTCTTCAGCGCGGCGAGTCGTTCAAAAGGGTAGGGCTGCAAGCGCCCGATATCCGGGTTCATCGGGTCATCCTGAGTTGGCGGTATAGTATAGGCGAACGTCCAAGCCGGCTCCATGCCGAGGGGGATCCGATGCCGCTGGTCCGCTCCATCCATCATGTCAGTTTGATTGTCTCCGATACCGCTCGGGCGCTTGCGTTCTATCAAGGGATTTTGGAGCTTGAGCTTGCTCCCGAGCGTCCGGATCTGTCCTTTCCGGGGGCGTGGCTTTGGGTCGGCGATCGGCAGATCCACCTGCTCGAGCTGCCGAACCCGGATCCGGTTGCGGGCCGTCCCGAGCACGGCGGCCGCGACCGCCATCTCGCGATGCGGGTGAGCAGCCTGGACGCGATCACCGGGCGGCTCGAGGCTGCAGGTCTCCCATATACCCTCAGCCGCTCGGGTCGGCGCGCGCTCTTTTGTCGCGATCCGGACGGCAATGCGCTCGAGCTGATCGACGCGGAGTAAGCTGTCGATCCGCGCCATCGTCCGACCTTAAACAGCGCCCAGCGCGGTATGCGATGTTTTTGGATGGGATCGGCCCCGGCAGACTTGACGAAGGTTGGAATTGGCGCTGTTTAAGATATTAAAAAATCTGTTTTTTAAACCGCGTCCCCGCTAAGGGTTGTGGGTGCACCAAACGTCGAGCACACTCGGAAATGAGCATCTCGCTCTTGGACGCGGTTTAAAATCCTCTGAAATACCAATGGTTGTCCCAGCCGGGCGGCGCGTAGATCGGCGTGTCGCCCGGAGTGCCCGATGTCGCCGGGCCGCTGCCGAACTCCGGCAGGGTTGGCATCCCGGTAACCCACGGCCAGGGTAGCGGCGGCTGCCCTGGACCGAGGCTGCGAAAGATCTCCAGCTCCTGCTCCATGCGTTCGAGACGTGCGGCGCGCCGTCGGCGTACATCCTCTTCCCACGCCTCCTGCTGGGCGGCCGCCCTTGGGTTGTTGGCCCACCGACGCGCCTCGTAGGCGTTTCGCGTCGCGTCCCGTCTGGCCTCCCAGGCTTGTCGCTGGGCGCGCACCTCGTCGAGCCAGGGCGTCGGCGCGCTCCCGGGAGGAGGGTCGCCGAGGGTCTGGCTGACCGACTGGATGGGCGCGAAGAAGCTCTCGTCGGCTGGGATGGCGGCGGTGATCGACAGGAGTCCGAGGAGCAACGCTGCGGCGCCGACCTTCGCGACCTTTCCGTGTGTCGGCACGCCGAGTCCGTCGGCAGTGCGAGGGTCAGCGCGTCCCATGGCCTTCCAACCGATCGTGGATCTCGCGTCGCAAGCAGGATAGTGCGGTCTCGCAGGTGATGGGGGTTTCATCGCCGTTGGTGATGAAGAAGACATCGTCGACCTCGGCGCCGACCGTGGCGATCTTGGCGTTCTGAAGACGGATGCCGCAATCCTGGAAGACCGCGCCGACCTCTGCGAGCAGGCCGGGGCGATCCAGGGTGGCGAGCCGCATGATGGTGCGGCGGTTCGGCTCGTCGGTGGAAAAGGTCACGCGCGTCTCCGTGGGAAAATACCGGTGGCGCCTCGGCATCGAACGTGCGACTTGGATCTCCTCCCCGGCGTCCTCGGCGAGATCCTCGACCAGGCAGGATCGAATCTCTTCCATCCGCAAGGTGTCGTGGATCGGACTGCCGTCCTGGTCCAGCACCTGGTAGGTGTTGACCGCCATTCCGCCATCGGTGGTCATGATGCGTGCGTCCATGATGTTGAGGCCGACCTGATCCAGGAGCGCGGTGATGCGTCCGAAGAGGTTCGCGCGATCGGTCGTATAGATGAAGATCTCGGTCCCTCCGCGCGCAGTGACCGGGCGAATGACCACGAGCGGCAGCTGCTCGGGCTCGCAGGCGAGGATCTGGCGCGTCTGCCAGGCGATCTCGTCGGGTGAGTTGTGCAGGAACAGATCCTGGCTGAACTTGTTCCAGAGCCGATTGCAGGCGGCGGGGTCTCCGCCGTAGCGCGCGACCAGGCGCCGAGCCTCGGTCTGTTTTTGCTGGATCAGCTCGTCCTGGGCTTGAGGATTCTCGAGTCCGCGCAGCAGCGCACGGCGTGTTCCGTGATACAGCTCGCGCAGCAGCGCGTCCTTCCAGCTGTTCCAGCGCTCGGGATTGGTCGCCCGGGCATCCGCCACCGTCAACAGATAGAGATAATCCAAGCGTGTCGTGTCGCCGACGACGGCGGCGAAGGCCTGGATGACCTCCGGATCGCTGATGTCCTTGCGCTGGGCCGTCATCGACATCAGCAGGTGTTTCTCCACCAGCCAACCGACGAGACGGCTGTCGAACTCGGGCAGCTCGTGGAGCCGACAGAAGACGCGGGCGTCGTCGGCACCGAGCAGTGAATGGTCTCCGCCGCGCCCCTTGGCGATGTCGTGGAAGAGACCGGCGAGATACAGGAGCTCGAGCTTGGGGATTCGGCGAGCGATCGCGCTGCAGAGCGGGAACTCGTCGTCGTGCTTGGTGACGGTGAAGCGGCGCAGATTGCGCAGGAGCGACAGCGTGTGCTCGTCGACCGTGTAGACGTGCAGGAGATCGTACTGCATGCGTCCGACGATGTTGGCGAATGCCGGGATGTAGGCGGCCAGCACGCCGTAACGGTTCATGCGGCGTATCGCATGGGTGAGCCCGCTGGGGTGACGCAGGATCTCCATGAAGAGACTGCGCGCGCGCAGATCGGCGCGGAAGTCGTCGTCGATCCGGTGGCGGTTCTCGCGGATCAGCCGGATGGTACTGGCGCGTACGCCCTCGAGCTGTGGGTGGACCTGAAGGACGTGAAAGATCTCGAGGAGGGCGATCGGGTAGCGCTGGAAGACGCTCGCCGAGGTCACCTCGAGATAGCCGCTGCGTGACTGGAAGCGTTTGTTGACCGGGACCGGGGGGCCGATGTCGTCATGCAGAAGAATCGCCTCGCGAAACAACTGCAGCAGCATCTCGTTGAGCCGATTGAGCTCCTGGACGGTGCGATAGTATTGCTGCATGAACTGCTCGACGGCGAGGTTGTTCGCCCCGTCTTCGAAGCCGAACTGGGTGGCGAGGGTCCGCTGATACTCGAACAGGAGGCGGTCCTCGCGTCGGCCGGCGATGCGGTGCAGCGCGAAGCGGATTCGCCACAGCAGTGTTTGCCCTTCGATCAGGGTGCCGTATTCCGATTCGGTCAGGAACCCGTGACCGACCAGCTCGTGCAGGGTCTCCGCGTCGAAGTGGCGCTTGGCGACCCAGCCGATCATCTGAATATCGCGCAAGCCGCCCGGGTTTTCCTTGATGTTGGGCTCGAGGTTGTAGGCGGTGCCGCCGTACTTCTGCCAACGCGTGCGTTGCTCCCGGGTCTTGGCGGCGAAGAACTGCTCGCTGTCCCACATGCGCTCGGGGCTGACGACCTCGCGCATCCGATAGCACAGCGCACTGCTGCCGCGGATCAGGCGCGCCTCCATCATGTTGGTCATGACGGTCACGTCGTCCGCGGCCTCGCGCGCGCACTCCTCGGAGGTTCGCACGCTGTGCCCGACCTCCAGGCCGATGTCCCACAGACAGGTCACCAGCCCTTCCAGGGGCGCGGCAAGACGCGCGTCGGCATGGGCCTCGACGATGACCAGGATGTCGACGTCGGAGGCGGGCTGGAGCTCCTGCCGACCGTATCCGCCGACGGCGACCAAGGCGGCGTCTTCGGTCTCGCCGAGGTGATGGTCCCAGACCTCGCGCAGGACCTCGTCGATGAGAAGACTGCGTTGCAGGACCAGGCTCCCGACCGGTACGCCTTGGTCGAAGTCTGCGAAGAGTCGGTCGCGCCCGGCTCTGAGGCGCCCCTTCCAATCGGCGATCAGCGCCATTGGATCGGCCGCCGTCCTCGCCTCCACGGCCTCCTTCGGCGAGGCGTGCGGGCGCGGTGCGGTGTTCATGGGCGGGCGACGATGTTGCGCGTCGGATCGGCCTCGTCGACGGGGAGCTCGTCGGTGCGCTCCTCGGCGCGCAAGGTCAGGATTTCATGCCCTTGATCGGTGACGAGAACCGTGTGCTCCCACTGTGCCGACAGACTGCGATCTTTGGTCACGACCGTCCATCCGTCCGGGAGCAGCTTGATGAAACGTTTGCCGGCATTGACCATCGGCTCCACGGTGAAGCACATCCCCGCCTTCAGGACCAAGCCTTCGCCGGGCTTGCCGTAGTGCAGCACTTGCGGCTCTTCGTGAAACGCCTGACCGATCCCGTGCCCGCAATATTCGCGCACCACCGAGCAGCCCTGTGCCTCGACGAACTGCTGGATCGCGTGGCCGATGTCCCCCAGGGTCGCACCGGGGCGCACCTTCGCGATGCCGAGCCGCATCGCCTGTTGCGTGACCGTCACGAGCCGACGCGCCAGGATGCTGGGCTCGCCCACGAAGAACATCTTGCTCGTATCGCCGTGATAGCCGTCCTTGATGACGGTGATGTCGATGTTGACGATATCGCCTTTCTTGAGGCGCTTGTTGCCCGGAATCCCGTGGCAGACCTGATGGTTCACGGAGGTGCAGATGGATCTGGGAAAGCCGCGGTAGTTCAAGGGTGCCGGGATGGCCCGCTGGACGCGCGTCATATAGTCGTGGCAAATGCGGTCGAGCTCGTCCGTCGTCGCGCCCGGGACGACATGGGGGGCGATCATGTCGAGAACGTCGGCCGCCAGCCGGCCCGCCACGCGCATCTTTTCGATCGCCTCAGGGGTCTTGATTGGCACACTCATGGCGTGCGTCGCTGAATCGACATCAGGTCCGGATCTCACAGAAAACCTTGAGGTAATTGCTCATAATGAACGCGCTATGGTATAAAACCCGGCGCGCTGCGGCAAATCGGCTGCTGTCGGGCTTTCGACCCGTCGAAGAGCTGCCGAGATCCTGCGCGCAATCGGCTCCACGCCCGGCCCCAAATCTGGCCTAAGTCCCGGAGGATCCGGGCCGGGCAGCGCCGAATCGAGACCGGCCCCGATCCACGGGCGCCGGAAAATGTCCGCACACGCATCGACACAACCGGCCGGGTGCCTGCCGAACAGGTTGCCGTTTGGGATGCGTGGAGGCCCAACCCAGACTTACAGGAAGCAAGACCTTGAGCGACGTGACCATGCGCCAGATGTTGGAAGCGGGCGTCCACTTCGGACACCAGACCCGCTACTGGAACCCCAAGATGGGGGCCTTCATCTTCGGACAACGCAACAAGATTCATATCGTCAACCTGGAAAAGACGCTGCCGCTCTACCAAGAGGCCGTCAACTTCATGGGTTCCTTGACGGCCAACGGCGGCCGTATTCTCTTTGTCGGCACCAAGCGTGCGGCACGCGAGGCGATTCAGGAAGAGGCCCTGCGCTGCGGGATGCCCTTCGTGAATCATCGCTGGCTCGGCGGCATGCTGACCAACTTCAAGACCATCCGGCATTCGGTCAAGCGCCTCAAGGAACTCGAGACGATGTTCGCCGAAGGGACGATCGAGCGCTTCAATAAGAAGGAGGCGCTGGGTCTCGCGCGTGAGCGCGCGAAGCTCGAGCAGAGCATCGGCGGCATCAAGGACATGGAAGGCCTCCCGGACGCCATGTTCGTGATCGATGTGGGCCACGAGAAGATCGCCGTCACCGAAGCCAACAAGCTCGGTATCCCGGTGGTGGGCGTGGTCGATACCAACAATGATCCGAGCAAGGTCGACTACGTGATCCCGGGCAACGACGACGCGATCCGTGCAGTGCGCCTCTACATCAGCGGCGCGGCGGACGCGATCCTCGACGGCCGCAATACGGCAGCCGCCATGGTCGGCCGTGGCGACACCTTCATCGACGCACCTGTCGAGAGCGAGTCGGCGCCGAGCGCTGTTGCCGAAGCCCAGTAGAGCGGTTTCGCGACCCGAGCGCGCTCCGGATCCGATCCGGGCGCGCCTCCATTCTCCGTTCGCACCCGAGCACTCGGGTGCGAACGCATCCAGTACAACCCGAAGTCGTCCCGCGAGGGACCGAGGAAGCAAACGATGGCGATTACAGCGGCATTGGTGAAAGAGCTCCGGGAGCGCACCGGCGCCGGCATGATGGAGTGCAAGAAGGCGCTGGTGGAGTCCGACGGCGATATCGAGGCGGCCATCGAGGCGATGCGCAAAGCCGGTCAGGCGAAGGCCGCGAAAAAGTCCGGTCGCACGGCAGCCGAAGGCGTCGTCATGATCGAGACCGCGCACGACGGCAAGCGCGGCGTCTTGGTCGAGATCAACTGCGAAACCGATTTCGTGGCGAAGGACACCAATTTTCTCGGCTTTGCCCAGTCAACCGCCGCGACGGCGCTCGCCGGGGACATGGCCGATGCCGAGTCCCTGTCGGCGACGGCCCTTTGCGACGACCCGGCGAGCACCGTCGATCAGGCTCGCGAAGCCCTGATCACGAAGATCGGCGAGAATGTCCAGGTGCGTCGTTTGGTGCGCTTCGACGCTGTCGAGGGCAGTCTCTACAGCTATCGGCACGGTGTGCGTATCGGCGTCGTGGTCGACATGAGCGGCGGCGACGAGGCGCTCGGGCGCGACATCGCGATGCATATCGCAGCGACCAACCCGCTGTGTCTCGGCGCCGACGAGGTTCCGCCCGAGACGCTTGCCAAAGAGCGCGAGATCTTCAAGGCGCAAGCGCTCGACAGCGGCAAACCCGAGGCGATCGTCGACAAGATCATCGACGGGCGCGTGCGCAAGTATCTCGAAGAGGTGACCCTGCTCGGTCAGCCGTTCGTGAAGGATCCGGACACCTCCGTGGAGAAGCTCCTGAAGCAGGCGGGTGCGAAGGTCCACCGTTTCGCGCGCGTCGAGGTCGGCGAGGGCATCGAGAAGAAGGTCGAGAACTTCGCCGAAGAGGTCATGGCGCAGGTTCGCTCGACCTAAACCGCGCCCAGCGCGGTATGCGACGTTTTTGGATGGGGTCGGCCCGAGAGACTTGACGGACGCTGGAGCTGGCGCGGTTTAAAGTTTTTTAAAAGCAGTTCATTTTAAACCGCGTCCGCGCGAAGGGTTGTGGATGCACCAAACGTCGAACCCACTCGAAAAGAGCATCTCGCTCCGGACGCGGTTTAGGCTGCACGATTCGATCGGCGCGACGCGACCCGACGCCATCCAAACGACCCCATCCGGATGACCGGGCCCCGAAGGCTGCGCGACTCTCGCGCGGCCTTCTCCGACCAAAACCATGACGAGGTCCTCCTGCCATGACGGCGCCACTTTATCGACGCATCCTGCTCAAGCTCAGCGGCGAGGCATTGGTCGGCTCCGAGCCTTACGGCATTGATCCGGAGGTTCTGGACCGCTTTGCCGGTGAAATCCGCGATCTCGCGGCGGTCGGTGTTCAGGTGGCGCTGGTGATCGGTGGCGGGAACATCTTTCGCGGAGCGGGTCTTGCGGCCAAAGGTATGGACCGCGTGACCGGCGATCAGATGGGGATGCTCGCGACCGTCATGAACGGGCTGGCGATGCAGGATGCGCTCGAGCGTCTGGGTGTCCCGGCGCGCGTGATGTCGGCGCTGAAGATCAATCAGGTGTGCGAGGACTACATCCGGCGGCGCGCGATGCGGCATCTCGATAAGGGTCGCGTGGTCGTCTTTGCCGCCGGGACCGGCAACCCGTTTTTTACGACCGACTCGGCCGCCAGCCTGCGTGCGATCGAGGTCGGTGCGGATGTGCTGATCAAGGCCACCAAGGTCGACGGCATCTACTCGGCCGACCCGATGATCGATCCGGGGGCGACCTTCTACCCTCGCATCAGTTATGATCGTGCGCTTCGTGAAGGACTGCAGGTCATGGACACGACGGCCATCGTGCTGTGTCGTGATCACGGCATGCCACTACGTGTAATGAATATCAACGAGCCCGGTGCGCTCTTGCGGTTGATCCGCGGTGAAGACGTCGGCTCTTTGGTCGTAAGCGGGAACTGACATGATCGACGACATCAAGAAGGACGCTGCGGAGCGCATGGCCAAGAGCGTCGATGCACTGAGCCACGAGCTGGCCAAGATCCGAACAGGCCGGGCGCATCCCTCGCTTTTGGACCATGTGATGGTCTCCTACTACGGTTCGGAAATGCCGATCCGGCAGGTCGCCAACGTGAGCGCCGAGGACGCGCGAACGCTCGCCGTGACGCCGTGGGAGCGAAACATGGTGCAGGCCGTTGAGAAGGCCATCATGCAATCGGACCTCGGGCTCAACCCCAATACCGCCGGGACCGTCATTCGTGTCCCCATGCCGGCGCTGACCGAAGAGCGGCGACGCGATCTCATCAAGGTCGCCCGCAACGAGGCCGAGCAGGCGCGAGTGGCCGTGCGCAACATTCGCCGCGATGCCAACCATGATCTCAAGGAGCTTCTAAAGGACAAGATGATCTCCGAGGACGACGAGCGCCGCGGTCAAGAGCTGGTTCAGAAGCTGACCGATCAGTACATCAAGGATGTGGATGCGGTCTTGGCGGAGAAAGAAGCGGACTTGATGTCGATCTGAGGCGGGCGGGCGATCCCGACAACGACACCGTGGATATTGCAACGCCCGCAGTCGCAATGAGTGATCCGGATCCATCCGTACCTCGGCACGTCGCCATCATCATGGACGGCAACGGCCGCTGGGCTAAGCAGCGTGATCGCCCCCGCACGGCCGGTCATCGGGAGGGCGTGAAAAGCGTCCGCGCCGTCGTGGAGGAGAGTGTGCGCCGCGGCGTCGGAACCCTCACCCTCTTCGCCTTCAGCAGCGAGAATTGGCAGCGACCGCGCTCGGAGGTCAACATCCTCATGGAGCTGTTCATGAGCGCCTTGCGAGGAGAGGTGCGCCGCCTGAACGAGAACAATGTTCGGCTGCGCATCATCGGCGAGCGCGGGGCCTTTCCCGACAAGCTGCAACGGCGGATCGCCGAGGCTGAAGAATTGACTGCGAGCAACGTGGCCCTGAATCTCCAAGTGGCAGCGAACTACGGCGGGCGCTGGGACATTACGAGCGCCACCCGGCGGCTCGTGGCGGATGCGCTGAGCGGGGCGCTCGATCCGGATGCGATCGACGAGCAGGCCATCGCGAGCCGCCTGTCGTTTCCCGATCTCCCGGAACCGGACTTCTTCATTCGCACCGGCGGGGAGCAGCGTCTGAGCAATTTCGTGCTGTGGCAGTCCGCGTATGCCGAACTGTATTTCACCGACCTGCTCTGGCCCGACTTCGACGCGGCCGCGTATGGTCGAGCGCTTGAGAATTACGCGCGTCGGCAACGGCGTTTCGGGCGCACAGGCGAGCAGGTCGAGACGCAGGCCCCGATGAGTGCTTATGGGCGGGGTTGACGTCTTGCCCGCATCCAACGCACTGAAGCGGCGGACCATCACGGCACTCTCGTTGGTGCCGCTCGTGATCGGTGCCGTCCTTTGGCTGCCGACGCCTGCCTTCGCGCTCGTCTTGGCCGGGGTCATGATGCTGGCGGCCGTCGAATGGTGCACGTTGGCCGGATTGACGCGGCCTATCCCGCGCATCCTTTATTCGACGGCAATCCTATCCGCGATGGCGATCCTCTGGATCTGGCCGCAAGGTCAGCCTTGGTTCTTCGGTCTGAGTGCCGTTTGGTGGGCGGGTCAGGCGGTTGTCCTGCCGCGCATCAGGGAGATTCCGAGGGTCGAGGGCGTTCAGTGGTCGCTCCTTGCCGCCGGTTTTCTCGTTCTGGTCGGCCCTTGGGCGGCTCTGATCTACCTGCATCGGCTTCCGAGCACGGGGCCGGCCCTTGTTCTCTTCCTGCTCTTTCTGATGTGGACGGCCGATTCCATGGCCTATTTCGTCGGTCGTGCCTGGGGCGGCGGCCGCGCAAAGCTCGCGCCGGCGTTGAGTCCGGGCAAGACGCGGGTGGGCGTCTACGGGGCGATGGTCGGGGCCGTCGTCTGCGGTCTGACCTTCGCGTGGATCCTGTCCGCAACTGCAACGTCAACCCTCTTGATCCTGCTGGTCTGCGGTGTGTCGGTCGTGATCTCGATCGTCGGCGATCTCTACGAAAGCCTCCTCAAGCGTCGCCGCGGTCTGAAGGACTCGAGTCATCTTTTGCCCGGGCACGGCGGTATGCTCGACCGGATCGACAGCCTGACGGCAGCCGCACCTGTATTTGCACTGGGTATCACCTTGATTGGAGTGACGACGTGATCGGCGTAACTGTCCTTGGCTCGACCGGCTCGGTCGGCGTAAGCACCCTCGATGTCGTTGCGCGTCATCCCGAGCAGTTTCGCGCGGTCGCCTTGACGGCGCATCGCGGCAGCGAGCGGATGGCCGAGCAGTGCCGGCGCCACCGCCCGCAGATCGCGGTCATGGTCGAAGAGGAGGCGGCGCGGCGTTTACGTGAGCTGCTCTCGGACATGCCGGGCCGCCCGGAGATCCTCTCGGGTGCCGAGAGTCTGGAGCAGGTCGCGACCATGCCCGAGACTCAGTACGTCATGGCCGCGATCGTCGGTGCGGCGGGTCTGCCGCCGACACTGGCCGCCGCTCGTGCGGGCAAGCGTTTGCTGCTCGCCAACAAGGAGTCCCTGGTGGTGGCCGGCGCCTTGCTCATGCGCGCCGTGGAAGAGAGCGGTGCGGAGCTGCTGCCTATCGACAGCGAGCACAACGCCATCTTCCAATGTCTGCCGCCGAACTTCTGCGAGGGTCTGCCCTCGGTCGGGGTGGAGCGCATCCTCTTGACCGCCTCCGGCGGTCCTCTGCGCGATTGGCCGATCGAGCGGCTCGCGTCCGTGACCCCCGAGCAGGCCTGTGCGCACCCCACCTGGGCGATGGGCCGCAAGATCTCGGTCGACTCGGCCACCATGATGAACAAGGGCCTGGAGGTCATCGAGGCTTGCTGGTTGTTCGGGACAGACACCGATCGCATCCAGGTCGTCGTCCACCCGCAGAGCGTGATCCACTCCTTGGTCCAATACCAAGACGGCTCCGTGCTCGCCCAGCTCGGCAATCCCGATATGCGCACCCCGATCGCCCATGCGCTGGGCTGGCCGGTGCGCCTGGATGCCGGCGTTGCGCCCTTGGATCTCTTCAAGATCGGCCAGCTGAATTTCGAAGAGCCGGATCTTGCACGCTTCCCCTGCCTGGGTCTGGCCTTCACGGCCGCGCGACAAGGCGGCACCGCGCCGGCTGTCCTGAACGCGGCCAATGAGATCGCGGTCGCCGCCTTTCTCGACCGACGTATCGATCTTCCCGGGATTGCCGCCGTCGTGGAGGACACGCTCGGGTCCCTTCCCAACGAAGATGTCGCGGGCCAGGATCTCGCGTTCCTCCTGGACGTGGATCGGCGTGCACGCGAGCGCGCCGACCACCTGGTCCGATCGCGCCTGATTTAAACCGCGTCCGGACCGGAATTCCGTGGCCGTGAAAAGGGGGCTGTCCCTGCTCCCCGCCGACACGGTTTAAGAAAGAAAAAATAAAGACTTGAATCGCGTTACTCCGATTGCCGTTGATGGCCGTCGTCATTGGCCGCAACTTCAACCTCAACGACCACTCCGGACGCGATTCAAGATGGACATCCTCTTTACGATCGGTTCTTTCGTCGTCGCACTCGCGATCCTCATCGCCGTGCACGAGTTCGGGCACTTTTGGGTCGCCAGACGCTTGGGCGTGAAGGTGCTTCGTTTCTCCATCGGTTTCGGCAGGCCCCTGCTTCGCGTTCAGCGACATCCCGATGCAACAGAGTATGTCCTCGCGCTCGTCCCGCTCGGCGGGTACGTCAAGATGCTCGACGAGCGCGAAGAGGAGGTTCCGGCGGCGCAGGCGCATCTTGCCTTCAACCGCCAAGCGCTCTGGAAGCGCTCGGCGATCGTCGTGGCCGGTCCGCTGTTCAATTTCCTCTTCGCGATCTTCGCCTATTGGGCCATCTTCATGTCCGGGGATTCCGGCCTGAGGCCGATCGTCGGCGACGTCGAGCCCCAATCGATCGCGGCCGCGGCCGGTTTCCAGTCCGGCGACGAGCTGGTTCGAGTCGGCGACCGCGAGGCGGGGAGTTGGGAGACGGCCCTGATCGCGTTCGTCGGTAAATCGCTCGACGGGCGAGAGCTGGCGGTTCAGGTGCGCGACGCCTCGGGTCTCGAGACGACGCGATGGATTCCCTCCGACGCGGTCCGGAGTCTCGCCGAAGAGCCGGACCTCCTCGGGCGCTTGGGTCTTTCTCCGAAACGTCCGACCCTGCCCGCCGTCATCGGCGAGCTGGTCCCGGGCGAAGCGGCCGAAGGCGCCGGTCTGAAGAGCGGAGACCGTATCCTGACGGCCGATGGGCGCCCGATCGAAGGCTGGCAGGACTGGGTCGGCGTGGTGCGTGATCATCCGGACAAGACCTTGGCGATCGAGATCGAGCGCGCCGACGGCGAGCGCCTTGCCTTGAACATGACACCGCGATCGACGCAGGCCGACGGGGACACCATCGGTCGGATCGGGGCCGGTGTGCTGGTTCCTGAGGGTCTGATGGACGATTACAGCGTCGAGGTCCGCTACGGTCCGGTCGAGTCGCTCGATCGGGCCGTTTCCAAGACCGTCGAGATGAGCGTCATGACGTTGCGGGTCGTGGGGCGCATGTTGATCGGCCAAGCCTCGGTGGAGAATCTCAGCGGTCCGATTACGATCGCCGAGACGGCCGGTCGAACCGCAAGCTACGGATTGGAATCCTTCGTGAAATTCCTCGCCGTCGTCAGTATCAGCCTCGGAATCCTGAACCTCCTGCCGGTGCCCATCCTCGACGGCGGGCATCTATTGTATTTTTTCATCGAGTGGGTCAAAGGCAGTCCGCTCTCGGAGGAGGCACAGATGCAGGGCCAAAAGATCGGCCTTGTGCTCTTGGCCGGCCTGATGTCGCTGGCCTTTTACTTGGATTTCGCTCGGCTATTGGGCTAGACGTGGGGAATCCCTTATACTTGCCACCCTGAAACGCCGACTGCGCCGCAGACTTCGGCTTGATCGAGGGGACCCTGTCTTGCGCGCGATACCTCTGATGCTCCGTTGCTGCGCACGTCGGCAGCTCGCTCTGATGACCCTCCTGCTGGCCATCAACATGCCGGTCGCGGCCGAGGTGTTCCAGATTGCCGACATCCGCGTGGAGGGTCTGCAGCGGATCGCACCCGGTACCGTCTTCAACTATCTGCCGGTACAGGTCGGGGACACGGTCGGTGACGGCGTGACCGGCGGCATTATTCGCTCGCTCTACCAAACCGGTTTCTTCGACGATGTACGCGTCGAGCGCGAGGGTAACGTCCTCGTTCTGTGGGTCCGCGAGCGACCGGCGATCGCCTCGATCGACATCACCGGCAATCGGGATATCGACACCAAGGCGTTGACGGCTGCCTTGTCCGATATCGGGCTCAGGGAGGGCCGCGTCTTCGATCGTTCGGTCCTCGATCGGATCGAGCAGGAGCTTGAGCGGCAGTATTTCTCCCGCGGCAAATACGGCGTGCTGATTCAGTCAACGGTCTCGCCGCTCGAGCGAAACCGCGTCGCCGTCCGCATCGAGATCACCGAGGGGCTGACGGCGCGGATCAAGCAGATCACCATCATCGGCAACGAGGCGTTTCCCGAAAAGGAGCTGCTCAAGCGCTTCGAGCTCGGCTCGACGGGCTGGACCTCCTTCTATTCGAAGAACGATCAGTACTCCAAGCAGAAGCTCGCCGGTGATCTGGAGGCGCTGCGCTCCTTCTATCTGGATCGCGGTTTCATTCGTTTCGACATCAAGTCGACGCAAGTCTCCATCAGCGCCGACAAGAAAGAGATCTATATCACCGTCGTCATCGACGAGGGTGAACCCTACCGGATCGGCGACATCAAGCTTGCAGGCGAGCCATCGATCCCGGCCGAGGAGCTGTTCCCTCTGATCCAGCTCGCGCGCGGCGACTATTTCTCGCGTCGTGCGACCACCGAGAGTGCGGAGCGGATCTCGAACCTGCTCGGCGATCGCGGTTATGCCTTCGCGAACGTCAACACCATTCCCGAGATCGACGAGGAGGCGCGCACGGTGACGGTGACCTTCTTCGTCGACCCGGGACAGCGCGTCTATGTGCGTCGCGTCAACATGAAGGGGAATACCCGAACGCGCGACGAGGTCCTGCGCAGGGAGATGCGCCAGCTCGAGTCGGCTTGGTTCTCGGCCGAGCTGGTCCGCAAGTCGCGCGAGCGGCTGCAGCGACTGGGTTACTTCGAGAACGTCACCATCGAGACGCCCGCCGTACCCGGTTCCGCCGACCAAGTCGATGTCGATGTGACGGTGACCGAGAAGCCCGCGGGAAATCTTTCGGCAGGTGTCGGTTACTCCCAGTCGCAGGGTATTTTGTTCAACGCCAGCGTGACGCAGAACAATTTCCTGGGTACCGGTAAGCGTGTCTCGTTCGGCGTCAACACGAGTCAAGCAACCCAGCTCTATCAGATCGCCTATACCAACCCCTTCTATACCGTGGACGGTATCAGTCGAGGGTTCAACATCTCCTATCGCGAAACGGATTTCGATGAGCTGATCGGTGCGGATTACTCGACCGACGTCGGCGTGTTGGGCATGAACTTCGGTCTGCCCATCTCCGAGACCAGCCGCGCCGGTCTCGGTGTCCGCTATCAGTATACGAACTTCATCGCCGGCAATTTTTCCGAGCTGGCGCAACAGTTCGTTGAAGAAAACGGCAATGTCTTCAATGACTTTATCCTGTCGGCAAGCTATACGAACGACAGCCGAGATACCGCGATCTTCCCGACCAAGGGCGGCTTGCGCGTGCTCAGGGCAGACCTCGCCGTTCCCGGAAGCGATCTTCAATACTATAAGCTGACGTACCAGGAGCAGCTCTACGTCCCTCTGACCTCCCGGTTTGTGGTGTCCCTCAGTGGCGATGTCGGATACGGCGAGGGTTACGGCGAGACCGACTCGCTGCCCTTCTTCGAAAACTATTACGCCGGCGGTCCGCGGTCCGTGCGCGGTTTCGTCGCCAACTCGCTCGGCCCGCGCGAGGTCGGCGACGACGATCCGGTCGGCGGTAACTTCAGGATGGCCGGTAGCCTCGAACTCTTTGCGCCGGCGCCGGGTGGACCACAGCTGAGCAAGACGCTGCGGCTCGGGGCCTTCCTGGACTTCGGCAACGTGTGGGAGACCAACGGCTCGAATCTCATCGAGCCCACCGGTTTCGATATCGGCGCTCTACGCTATTCGGCGGGCGTTTCGGCAACCTGGCTGTCGCCGATCGGTGCCCTTTCGATCAGTCTGGCGGCTCCGCTCAACGAAGAAGAGGGCGACGAAACCCAAGTCTTCCAGTTCGGTTTCGGACAAACCTTCTAAACCGCGTCCAGAGCGACATGCGTCATTTTCATGTTGCGTTTGGCTTCGGAGATGTCCTCGACCTCGGCGAGACGCGGTTTGAAAATTAATATTTTTCAGAATCTAACACTGCGCCGGCTCCGGCGGTCGTCGGAGCCCGCGCGGCCAAGCCAATCCAACACACTACGCATACCGCACCGGGCGCGGTTTAAGGGAGTCCAAGCTTGAGGTTAGCTGTTCTTTGGTTGTCGACGACGATCTTGCTCGTGTTGTCGGGTTTTGTGCTCGCATCCGACTACAGGATCTCCGTGGTCGATCCGAATCGGGTCGTCGAGCAGTCGCCGCAATACGAGGCCGCCCGCGCGGCGCTTCAGCGTGAGGTCGAGGATCGGGAGCGGATCCTGCGCGAGCAGCAGGATCAGATCTCCGCGCTTCAAGGCCGCCTGGAGCGAGAAGGTGCCTTGATGAGCGAAAGCGAGATTCAGCGCCTGCAGAACGATATCCGAAGTCGGACCCGTAAGCTCAAGTATGCAAGGGATGAGTTTCAGGAAGACTTTGCGTTGCGGCAGAACGAGCTTCGGACCAAGCTGGCGCTTCAGGTCCGCGAGGTGATCGTCGAGGTTGCCAAGGAGGAGAAGATCGATCTGGTCATCAGCGAAGGGTTGGTGTACTTCAGTCCGCGTATCGATATCTCGGCACAAGTCATCGAGCGACTCAAACAGGAGTTTGGCGATAAGTGATGATTCCGTCGGCAACGATTCGGCGCGGTTGGTGACGCCTTGGAGATCTCGCTCGGCGAATTGGCGGACCGTTTGGCCGTTCCGTTGCGGGGCGACCCCGATGCGCGCGTCTGCCGTATCGCGTCGCTGACGTGCGCCGACGCAACCGGGCTCAGCTTCCTCGGCGACGTGCGGTTGCGGCGCCATCTCGAGCAGACTCGGGCGGGCTGCGTGATTCTCTCGGAGGCCGACGCCGATGTCTGTCGGGTGCCGGTTCTGCTGAGCGATAACCCGTACCTGACGTTTGCGAAGGCGGCGGGGATTCTCTATCCGGAACCGGCGATCGTCGGCGGCATCCACCGCAGTGCTGTCGTGGACCCGACGGCACAGGTCGATCCGACGGCATGGGTCGGTCCGACCTGTGTTCTGGAGGCCGGCGTGGTTGTCGGGCCTCGCGTGTTTCTCGGACCCGGTTGTATCCTTGGTGAAGGGGTCCGAGTCGGTGAGGAGAGTCGGCTGGTGGCGCGCGTGACGCTCTGCTCGGGAACCCATGTCGGCAAACGTGCGCTGCTGCACCCCGGCAGCGTCATCGGGCGGGACGGCTTCGGTTTTGCGCGCGACGGGGATCGGTGGGTGCGTATTCCGCAGGTCGGGCGCGCCATCTTGGGCGACGATGTCGAGATCGGGGCGAACACGACGGTCGATCGCGGTGCGATCGGCGATACCCTGATCGGCGACGGGGTGAAGCTGGACAACCATATCCAGATCGGCCACAACGTCGAGATCGGCGAGAATACCGCCATGGCGGCCAACACCGGGATCTCCGGCTCGACCCGAATCGGTCGGAACTGCACGATCGCGGGGGCCGTCGGGATGGCGGGTCATTTGGAAATCGGCGATCGGGTTCACTTTACGGGGATGGCCATGGTGACGCGATCGGTAACGGAGCCCGGTGCCTACAGCAGCGGGATTCCGGCCATGCCAAGCGCGGATTGGCGACGCAACGTGGCTCGCTTCAGACATCTGGACGAGCTGGCGCGACGCATCAAACAACTTGAGATACGTATCGATACGATGAATGAAACAACTGGGCGGGAGGCTACCTAGCATGGAGGGATCGCATCCCATGCCGACGGATTCTGATTTGCGTCTTGATCGATCGGAGGACGTCGTGAGCACGATGGACATCCATAAGGTGCTGAGCCTCTTGCCGCACCGGTATCCTTTTCTATTGGTCGACAAGGTCATCGACTACAAGGTGAACGACTATCTGATCGCCTTGAAGAACGTCTCCTACAACGAGCCCTTCTTTATGGGCCATTTTCCGGTGCGCCCGGTGATGCCCGGCGTCCTGATCATCGAGGCGCTGGCGCAGGCGACCGGATTGTTGGCGATGGCCTCCCGACCGGACGAGGTCGGCAACAAGCTGTATTACTTCGTCGGTATCGATAAGGCGCGCTTCAAGCGTCCAGTCGAGCCGGGCGATCAGTTGATCCTGGATGTGAAGCTCGGACCCGTGCGTCGCGGGATCTGGAAGTTCGACGGCGAGGCGCGCGTCGACGATCGCCTGGTGGCCAGCGCCGAGATCATGTGTACGGCTCGAGACTTTACCGCTTGATTCACCCGACCGCCTTGGTCGATCCGGGGGCGGCGCTGGATTGCGATGTCGAGGTCGGCCCCTTCGCCGTCATCGGCCCGGATGTCGAGATCGGCGCGGGGAGCCGGATCGGCCCCCATGCCGTCATCAAGGGGCCGACCCGGATCGGGCGCGACAATCGAATCTTTCAGTTTGCGAGCGTCGGCGAAGATCCCCAGGACAAGAAATACGGCGGCGAGACGACGCGTCTCGAGATCGGCGATCGCAATCAGATCCGGGAGTTCACGACGCTGCATCGCGGCACCGTCCAAGACCAGGGTGTGACCCGGATCGGCAACGACAACCTTTTCATGGCCTATGTCCACGTTGCACACGACTGCCGCATCGGCGACAACGTCATCATGGCCAACGCCGCCTCACTGGGCGGCCATGTCGAGATCCAGGACTGGGCCATCCTCGGCGGTTTCACCATCGTCCACCAGTTCTGCAGGATCGGTGCTCACGGTTTCTGTGCCATGGGATCGGTTCTAAGCAAGGATGTCCCCCCCTACGTGACCGTCGGCGGGCACCCGGCCGAGCCCCGCGGGATCAACGCCGAGGGATTGCGGCGCCGCGGGTTTTCCGAGGTTGCCATTCAAGCGATCAAGCGGGCCTATCGCACGCTCTATCTGGGAAACCTGAAACTGGCCGAGGCGATCGCCGAGCTGAATCGGATGTCCGCGGAGATTCCCGAGATCGGCGCCATGGCGGACTTCATCGGCGACAGCAGCCGCAGCATCGTGCGTTGATGTTGCGGATCGGGATCGTCGCAAACGAGGCGTCGGGCGACATCTTGGGTGCTGCGTTGGCGCGCGAGATCCGCAAACGGGTCCCCGAGGTCCGCTTCGTCGGTGTTGCCGGGCCGCGGATGCAGGAGGAGGGTTGCGAGACCCTCTTCGCCATGGAACGGCTCTCCGTGATGGGGCTGATGGAGGTCCTCGGTCAGCTCCGCGAGCTTCTCGGGCTCAGACGCGAGCTGGTGCGCTACTTCGTCGAGAATCCCCCGGATGTCTTCATCGGCGTGGACGCGCCCGACTTCAATCTCGGTCTGGAGCGCCGACTGCGCGAGGCAGGGATCCGCACGGTCCACATGGTCAGTCCGACCGTCTGGGCTTGGCGTCCGGGTCGGGTCAAGTCGATTCGTCGCTCGGTGGATCTCATGCTGAGCGTCTTCCCGTTCGAGGAGACCTTCCTGCGCGAGCACGGCGTGCCGGCACGCTATGTCGGGCACCCGCTCGCCGACGAGATCCCGATCGAGATCGATCGAATGGGCGCGCGACGTGCCCTCGGTCTGACGCAGGCCGGATCCATCCTCGCCCTGCTGCCGGGCAGTCGGATGAGCGAGGTCGAGCGCCTCGCCGAACCTTTCATCGAGACCGCCGCCCGTTGTCTCGCCGCCCGCCCTGACCTGCGGTTTGTGGTCCCGCTGGTCAACGCCCGGCTGCGCGAATACTTCAGCCAAGTCTTGGCGCGGCTTGCCCCCGATCTCCCGATCACCTTGGTCGACGGGCGCAGCCGCGAGGTCCTCGCCGCCGCCGATGTCGTGCTGACCGCCTCGGGCACGGCCACCCTGGAAACCCTGTTGTCCAAACGCCCGATGGTCGTCGCCTATCGGGTCCACCCGATCTCCTATCACTTGGTCAAACAGCTCCGTCTGGTCAAGGTGCCCTATATCGCGATGGCCAATCTTCTGGCCGAGAAGGAGCTTGCGCCCGAGTTTATCCAAGAGCGTTGTCGCGCTGACTTGCTTGCGCCGGCCGTTCTTGCGTTCTTGGACGATGCGGAGCGCGTGGCCGAGATTCAGGCCGAGTATCGGCGCATTCATCTTTGGTTGCGCAAGGATGCTGCAGCGAGCGCGGCACAGGCCGTCCTCGATCTCCTGGCGTATTGAATCGCGTCCGGTGTGATCGGTGGCGTCTCGCCTTGGATTGTCGCTTGGATGTGCAAACGGCCCCGGTGGGGACGCGATTCAAGAATTTTTTCGTTTTTTACTAAAACCGCGTCGGGGACGAGTCATTTGATGGCCTCGACGATGCGGATATGAGGCAGACAGTGTTGGTCACTCCGGACGCGGTTTTATGGGTCGCGGGCGTCGACGAGGCGGGGAGGGGTCCGCTTGCCGGTCCGGTCAGTGCCGCGGCGGTCATCCTGGATCCGACCCGCCCGATCTCGGGCCTCGACGATTCCAAGAAACTGACTCCGGCTCGGCGCGACGCCTTCGATCTCGAGATCCGCGAACGCGCACTGGCGTGGTCCATCGCGTGGGCCAGCGCGGAGGAGATCGACCGGATCAATATCCTCCAGGCGTCCATGCTGGCGATGCAGCGTGCGGTTGCCGCCCTGACGGTGCAGCCGACACGGGTGCTCGTCGACGGAAATCGTTGTCCCGACGTGGGGTGTGAGGCCGAAGCCATTGTTGGCGGAGACGGTTTGGTGCCATCGATCGGCGCTGCCTCGATCCTCGCCAAGGTTGCGCGCGATCGGCTCATGTGCGAACTGGACCGGACCTTTCCCGGCTACGGTTTTGCCGGACACAAAGGCTATCCCACACGGACTCACATCGAGGCACTGCGCCGACTCGGACCCTGTCCGGAGCACAGACGCAGCTTTGGCCCGGTCAGGGCATTGATCGAGGTTGCCGGCTGAGCCGGCCTATTTCAGTCCTTTTCGGCGCGCCGGCATCCTGTTGCCGATGCGCACATTCGGCCCGGCGGCTTGCTCGGTCTCATGTCTCATGAAGCCTCCATTTCGCGCTCCAGCCGTCGTTTCACGTCACTCGGGGACCCGGTGTGGCGAGCGAGCAGGTCGTAGGCGACCGGGACGACGAAGAGTGTAAAGAGCGTGGCCGCGATGACACCCGCAAGGATGACGGTGCCGATGACGGTGCGGGTCTCGGCGCCGGCACCGCTCGAGAGCAGTAGCGGAAGCGAGCCGGCCGCCGTGGTGATGCCGGTCATGACGATCGGACGCAGACGCACGTCTGCCGCTTCGAGCAGCGCCTCGCGGAACGCCTTGCCCTGGTCGCGCAGTTGGTTGGCGAACTCCACGATCAGGATGCCGTTCTTGGCGGCGAGTCCGACCAGCATGATCAGCCCGATCTGACTGTAGATGTTGAGCGTTTGTCCGGTCAGCCAGAGGGCAAGCAGTGCACCTGCCATGGCCAGCGGGACCGTCAGCATGATGACGAGCGGATGGATCCAGCTCTCGAACTGCGCCGCCAGGACCAGGAACACCACGAGCAAGCCCAGAACGAAGACGAAGAGGATGTCCTGATTGCTCGATCGGAAATCGCGGCTCTGTCCCTTGAAATCGATCTGGGCCTGTTCGGGCAGGTGTTCGGCGACCTTGGCCTCCAGATAGCTCAACGCATCTCCGAGGGCCAGTCCGGACTCCAGGTTTGCCTCGATGGTGATGGCGCGCAGCCGGTTGTAGCGGTTCAGGCTTTGTGAGTCGGCCGACTCGATCACGCTCACCAGGTTGGACAGCGGGATCAGCTCGCCGCTGCGGTCCGAGCGCACATAGAGGTTTTCCAGGCTCCCCGGCGTGCGCTGCGCGTCGCGCTCGCCCTCGAGGATGACGTCGTATTCTTCCCCGGCGTCCAAATAGGTCGTCACCTTGCGCGAGCCGAGCATGGTCTCGAGCGTGCGCCCGATGTTGCCGACGGTCACCCCGAGATCGGCGGCTCGATCGTAGTCGATCTCGACCTTGAGTTGAGGTTTGGTTTCCTTGTAGTCCCAATCGATGCCGGTCAGGCCGGGGTTGTCCTTTTCGATCGCCTCGAGCAGCAGGTCCCGCCACTGCGCGAGCTCCTCGTAAGTCCCGCCGCCGATCACGAACTGCACCGGTTTCTGGATGCGCGCGCCGAACCCCTGACGCATCACCGGGAAGGCGGTCACGCCGGGCAGGTCGGCGAGCTTCGCACGCACCTCGTCCATAATGACCCAGCCGGAGCGTCGCTTGCCGAAGTCGTTCAGCACCATCACCGCCATGCCGGTGTTGAAGAGCGCGGTATTGGAGAAGGTGCGTGGCGCACGCACCAGCAGTCGGATCGCCTCGCCGGATTCGGTATAGGGCATGAGGCGCCGTTCGATCTCGTCCATGTAGTCGCTCATGTACTGATAAGACGCGCCTTCGGGACCGTTGATCAGGACAAAAAAGGCACCGCGATCCTCCTTCGGCGCGTACTCCTGCGGGATCTGCTCGAACAGCCAAACGGCGGCGCCGAGTGTGCCGATGAAGGCCAGCACGACGATCCAGGGCTGACGCAGCAGAAACCGCAGCATGGTGCCGTAGCCGCGCCGCACCCATTGAAACACCCAGTCGACCCCGTGGGTGAGGGATGCGCGCCGGTGCGACTGGGGCAGGATCTGCGAGGCGAGCATCGGCGACAGCGACAAGGCCACGAAGGACGAGAAGGCCACGGCTGCGGCCATGGTGAGTGCGAACTCCGCGAAGAGTCGCCCGACATCGCCCTGCAGAAAGGCGATGGGTACGAAGACCGAGATCAAGACGATGGTGGTGGCCACAACGGCGAAGGCGACCTGACGGGTTCCGCGATAGGCGGCGGCGAGCCGGGTCTCGCCGTACTGCTCCATCCGGCGATGGATGTTCTCGAGCACCACGATGGCGTCGTCCACGACCAGCCCGATCGCCAGGACCAGCGCCAGCAGGGTCAGGATGTTGACGGAGAAACCGAGTCCGAGCAGGACCGTGAAGGTCGCCACGATCGAGA
Organism: Thiocapsa rosea; assembly: GCF_003634315.1. NCBI lineage: Bacteria > Pseudomonadati > Pseudomonadota > Gammaproteobacteria > Chromatiales > Chromatiaceae > Thiocapsa > Thiocapsa rosea. Next base: position 4,871,481 of record NZ_RBXL01000001.1, on the reverse strand, counting down.
CCGGGACGGTCACGGCCGGCACCAGCATCGCGCGCACGCTGCCCAGGAACAGAAAGATGATCAGGATGACCAAGCCGATGGCGATCGCGAGCGTCTTGTAGACCTCCTTGATGGCGTCCTTGACGAAGACCGAGGAGTCGAAGCTTTGTTTGATCTCCATACCTTCGGGCAGGTTGGCGTTGATCAGGGCGGCCTCCGCCTTGGCCGCGTCTGCCACGGCGACGGTATTCGCGGTCGATTGCTTGACCACACCGATCCCGACCATGGGCACGCCGTTGCCGCGGAAGAAGGTGCGGTTCTCCTCGGTGCCGCGCTCCACCCGTGCCACATCGCCGAGGCGCACCAGATGGCCGTCGCTCCCGCGCGCAAGCACGAGACGGGCAAAGTCATCCGGGCCATTGAAGGTGCGGTTCATGCGCACGCTGAACTGGCGGTCGACCGATTCGATGCTGCCGGCCGGGAGCTCCAGGTTCTCGGCGCGCAGCGCGGCCTCGACATCCGAGACCGTCAAGCCGCGCGCGGCAAGCTCGTTGCGGTCCAGCCAGACGCGCATCGCATACACCTGACTGCCGCCGACCTGGATGCGCGCCACGCCGTCGATCACCGAGAACCGATCGACCAGATAGCGCGAGGCATAGTCGGTCAGCTCCGGGACGCTCATGCGGTCGCTGACCAGATTCAGCCACATGATGACGTCTTCGTTGCTGTCGACCTTGCGGATGTTGGGCGGATCCGCCTCTGCCGGGAGCTGATCGAGCACGGCCGAGACGCGGTCGCGGATATCGTTGGCAGCCCCGTCGATGTCGCGGTCGATGTTGAACTGGATCGTGATCGCCGAGCGTCCGTCCTCGCTGACGGATTCGACCGTGCGGATACCCTCGACTCCGGCGATGCGGTCCTCGATGAGCTGCGTGATCCGCGTCTCGACGACGTTGGCCGCGGCGCCCGGATAGATGGTCTCGATCGAGACGACCGGCGGGTCGATGTCCGGATACTCGCGCAGCGGCAATCGATCGAAGGCGACCAGCCCGAAGGCGACCAGCAGGAGCGACAGGACGGTGGCGAGAACAGGCCGGGTAACCGAGATGTCAGACAGGATCATGCGGCGGGCTCCTTCGCCGCCGGCGGATCGATCGGGTCGTCATGCGTGCTCAGGATTTCGACAGGCTGTCCCGGTCGGACCTTGAGGTGACCGTGCACGATGACGCGATCTCCTTGCGCGAGCCCTTCGCGCACCTCGACCAGCCCCGGCTTGCGCGTCCCGATTCGGATCTGACGGCGCTCGGAGGTCAGGCCCTCCTCGCCCTCCACGACGACCTGAACGAAGTGATCCTGGCCTTGGTGAAGGATCGCGGCCTCCGGGACGACCAATCCGTCGCGCGGATCCACCAGCAGCTCCACTTGCATCAGCAGCCCGGGCTTGAGTGTGCGCTCCGGGTTGGGGATGAGTGCGCGGACCTGAATGGATCGGGTGACCGGGTCGACGCGACTGTCGACCCCGCGCACCACTCCCTCGAAAACCCGATCGCCGTAAGCGCGGGCGCGTGCCTCGATGCGAAGTCCCGGCTGAAGGTCGTTCATAAAGACGCTCGGGACCGTGAAGTCCAGCTTCATGAAGCTGTCGTCGTCAAGTGTCGTGATGGTATCGCCGGGCTCGACCAGGGTACCGCGGCTGACGTTGCGCAGACCCAGCACGCCGTCGAAGGGTGCTTTGATGAGGCGGTCGGACAGGCGCGATTCGATGGCCACCAAAACGGCACGGGCCGTGTCGAGGTCACGCTTGCGCTCGTCGAGGAGCGACTCCGATGCTGCGCCTTGCGCCACGAGTGACTTCACCCGCGCGTACTGCCGATCTGCCTCGCCAACCCGCACCTGTGCCTCGTCGAGCAGGGCATGCTGCTCGACGCTCGTGAGCTCGACCAGGATGTCGCCCTCTCCGACCCGTTGGCCGTCGTCGAAATGGATCGCCGAGATCGTCTCGGTGACGTTCGCGGTGATATTGACCGACTCGTTTGCCTTCAGTGTCCCGAGTGCTTCCACCCGTTCGCTCAACGGCATCGATCGGACGTCTGCGACCAAGACGGCGACGGCCGAGGCAGGACCCGGAGACATGAGGGTCGCGGTGAAGACGAGGGGCAGAAAGGCGAGCGGACGGGCAAGACGTTGTAAGGATGGCATGCATCGAATCCATAGTGTCGGGCGGGCGCGTGCCAGCAGCACCGTGCCTCATGCCGACGCGCCGCGCGACGGCCTTTCGCGGGCTCCGACGTCGAACATGGGGTCAGGTGCCGCCGAGACGCGACGAACTCCGGCGGCGTATCGACAGAGCACGTCGGCGAAAGGCGCTCGGGGTCTCAGCAGGTCACCGATCTGGCCTGGCCCTTCATCTTGTTGACGATGGCGTAAACACCGACGTGCCGGTTAGGGCTCAGGTGCTCTTGGAGTCGGAGCGCCTCGAACAGTTCCTCGACATCCAGCGCCTCGATCTCCTCGGGACGCTTTCCTGAGAAGAGCCCGACCAGCAGGGCGACCACGCCCTTGATGATCGCGGTGTCGCAATCGCCCCGGAAGACCAGGTGCCCGGGCTGGTCCGGCATCGGGTGAGCAGCCGTGTGAACCAGGCTCATGCACTCGATGACACGGTTACGGTCGGTCTTGTCCGCGGGCGGCATCGGTGCCATGCGCTCGCCGATCTCGACCAGATACTGATAACGCTCGTCCCAATCGCCGAGAAGCTCGAAGTTCTCAAGGATCTCGGTCATTTCTTCGTTCAGCATGAAGGCGGACCACCGCAAGTGTAGACTGAAAGATTCAAACCAAGCACCGAGCGCGAAAGGCATCAACGCGTCGGTCGTCCGTATCGCATCGACCGCACGGCACCGTTGATATTCCTGATCTCATAACCCTCAAAATCCTGAATCGCGTCGACGCCGCCGCAGTTTGAAGATTCTGATCCGAAGCGACGCGCGAACGTGCCATGTCGCTCGGGAAGCGATTCAGACGCTGAAGGACTCTCCGCAGCCGCAGGTATCCTTGACCCTGGGGTTACGGAATTCAAAGCCCTGGTTGAGCAGGCTGGAGCGCACGAAATCGATCTCCATCCCGTCGATGCGACCGAGACTCTCCTCGTCGACGACGACCTTCACGCCATGGCTCTCGAAGATTTGATCGGCCGCATCGACCGCATCCGCATAGTCGACATCGTAAGCGAATCCGGTACAGCCACTCTTGCGTGTGCCGACGCGCAGTCCGACACCGTGTCCCCGCTTGCTGAGCATGCCGGCAACGTGTTTCGCCGCGGCTTCGGTCAGTGTTACAGCCATTGGTTTTGCCCCTTCATTAATGAACCGCGCCCGGTGCGGTATGCGTAGTGTGCTGGTTTGGATAGGCCGCGCCGGCTCCGACGACCGTCGGAGCCGGCGCGTTTTAAAGGATTGGAAAAGTTTAAACTTTAAACCGCGTCTCGCCGAGATCGAGGACATCTCCGAAGCCAAACGCAACATAAAAATGACGCATGTCGCTCTGGACGCGGTTTAACAACTCGACAACCATGCGAACTAAGCTCCGATCAGGGTTTTTCAACCCCGCTCCCGATCTCTCGTTGGCGGCACCGACACAGGAAACGGCCCCGGTTCGGGCACAACCGTAGATCAACGGTTGTGGCATCGACATCCGACACTCTGAGCCGCCACACCAAAGGGTCGTTTGCGAAGGCGTGGCCGGGCCGAAACCCGACGGCGTATATCCCAGACGGGGCGCGGTTCAGTGGCGGTGCTCGGCGGTATCCATGCTCGCTGCCGCGGCCATATCGAGAAGTCCGCGCATCAGAGCGGCACGGTCGCCCGTCGGGAGGGTCTCGATCAAGGCCTGTTTGTCCTCCGGGCTCAGCGGGAGATGGGCACATAATAGGTTTGTCAGGTCCTTGTCGGCCATCTGCTCGACATCGTCCCAGGGAACCTCGACGCCCCGCAGTGCGCAGTAAGCCTTCAGCGAGGTCAAGAAGCCTTTGCGATCCGCGATCGGAGAGTCGCTCTCCTGATAATCCGCCGCGAACCGCTCCCAGTCCGCACGAACCCGCCGATAGCCATGCTCCTCGGCGATCTCGCTGATGACTTGGAACCGGCACACCCCGGTGAGCACCAAGACGATTCTGCCGTCCGTCGTCTCGCTGTAGGAGGTGATGCGGCCGGCGCAGCCGATCCGGTGGATCTCCGGAACCTCGTCCGACATGGTCTCGCTGGTGGGCTGAATCATGCCGATGAGGTGATTCGATGCCAACGCATCCGTCACCATCCTGACATAACGCGGCTCGAAGATGTTCAGCGGTAACTGCACTCCCGGCATGACCACGGCACCGGGCAACGGGAAGATCGGGATCTCGGCGGGTAAGTCGGAGAATTTCGGAAAAAACGGGGTGCGGGTCATGGGATGCTCCAGCGCCCGAACCCACGAGAGGCTCCGGCGGTGCGGTTGATCGATTGCGTCGTCAACGGGATAGATGGGGTGTCGGCCGCGCTTCCCTAGACGGTTGCGCGATCAGCCCGGAAAATCCTTGCCGCCGGGATCGTGCGGAGCGGTCCGATCGTCAAGGCCGGAGCCGAGCCGATTGCAACCACGATCGGAGGCTTAAACCGCGGCCGGAGCGATATGCGTCATTTTCACGTTGCGTTTGGTTTTGGAGATATCCTCGATCTCGGTGAGACGCGGTTTAAAATTTAATTTTTTTCAATACTTTAAACCGCGCCAGCTCCGGCAGTCGTCGGAGCTGACGCGGCCAAGCCATTTCAAAACATGACGCATACCGCACCGGGCGCGGTTTACCTCCCCCCTGCCCTCGGCATGATATACCGAGCGCCTGCGGGTTTTTCGGAAAGCGGCGCCACGATGCGCTTTTTCAACACCGACTCAGGAATCGGCATCCGCCGATCTTCGTCCCGATGCTGGAAATCCGCCGACCTGGACGCACCATTGCGAGCGAGCCGGTGATCGATGGTCGACGAGGGTTGCGTGTCGGCCGAAGGTGCGCGACGCGTCCACGATCTCCAGGGCTCGGCGGTGAGGCATCGAGCGGTTCGGGTGACCCCCCGAATCCCGAGGAGTCGCCGTTTCGGCTGAACGTGTCTACGGAACCCGATCCGTCAACAACCGAGAGCGAGACTCAGATGTCCCTTCAACCAGCTGGTGCCTACCAGGACGATGCCGTGCGCGCGGATCTGTCGGGCGACTTCCGGCGCGTCCGCGCGTTGACCGAGCAGCTGTGCAAGCCGCTCGCGATCGAAGACTACATGCTCCAGACCCGAATCGAGACGAGCCCGCCGAAGTGGCACCTGGCCCACGTCTCCTGGTTCTACGAGACCTTCCTGCTGACGCCCTTCCTGCCCGGTTACCGGGTCTTCCACCCGCGTTTCGAGTACCTCTTCAACAGCTACTACGAGCAGACCGGAAGCGGCTTCTGGCCGCGACCCGAACGTGGACTCCTGTCCCGGCCGACGGTCGCCGAGGTCTACGACTACCGGCACCATGTCGACGAGGCGATGCTCCGGCTCATCGACGGGTGTGCGTCGGCCGATTGGCCGACGGTCGCCCAACGACTGCACATCGGCCTGCATCACGAGCAGCAGCATCAAGAGCTCCTGGTGACCGACATCAAGCAAAACTTTGCCTACAACCCTTTGCGGCCCGCCTACCGGGAGGACCTGCCGCACGCCCCGTCGGGTGATCCGGATCCGCTGCATTGGGTTGGTTTCGAGGGGGGGGGGGTCGAGATCGGCGCGGGTTCGCCGGGTTTCGCCTACGACAACGAAGGCCCTCGCCATCGGACCTTTCTCGCGCCCTATGCCCTTGCCGATCGCCCCGTGACCAACGGCGAATTTCGACAGTTCATCGACGACGGAGGCTATCGCGATCCGGCCCTTTGGTTATCCGACGGCTGGGCGACCGTCCGCAAGGAGGGCTGGCCATCCCCGCTCTACTGGGAGGAGATCGACGGGGACTGGCAGATCATGACACTCGGCGGGATGCGCCCGCTGAATCCGGCCGAGCCGGTCTGTCACGTCAGTTATTACGAGGCCGACGCCTTCGCAACCTGGGCCGGCAAGCGGCTGCCGACCGAGGCCGAGTGGGAGCATGCCGCGGACGGTATCCTCATTCAAGGCAATTTCGTCGGCGAGGGAAATTTCCATCCACGTCCCGCCGTGCGCAGCGCCACGGATCAACCGGCCGGGCTCAGGCAGCTCTTCGGCGATGTCTGGGAATGGACGGCGTCCGCCTATCTGCCCTATCCGGGGTATCGGGCGGCGGCCGGTGCGCTCGGTGAATACAACGGCAAGTTCATGTGCAACCAGATGGTGCTCCGAGGCGGATCCTGTGCCAGCTCGCAGGATCACCTCCGGTCGACCTATCGCAACTTTTTCTATCCCCAAGAGCGCTGGCAGTTCAAGGGATTCCGACTCGCGGAGACGACACCATGACCCAACTCAGCGCCTTGCAACGCTCCGAGGCCGAGCTTTTCCCCCACGAGGCAACGGGCCTGGAGGCGGCCAGCACACGTCGCTCGCTGCAGACCCCGGGCTCGATTCGGTTCTTCGACTACCGCCCGACCCCGGCGGATGTCCGCGCCGAGGTCTTGGACGGGCTGGGGCGTCCGGCCAAGTGTTTGTCGCCGAAGCTTTTCTACGACCAGCGTGGCTCGCAGCTCTTCGACGCCATCACCGAGCTGCCCGAGTATTATCCGACACGCACGGAGATCCGGATCCTGCGCGAATACGGCTCCGAAATGGCCGATCTGCTTGGCCGGGACAATGTCCTGATCGAGCTCGGAAGCGGGAGCAGTCTCAAGATCCAAACCCTGCTCGCGGCGCTGCAGCCCAGCGTCTATATGCCCGTGGATATTTCCAAAGAGCATCTGCTGGAGTCTGCCCATGCCCTGGCCGAGCGCTTCCCTAACCTGTCGATTCGTGCCGCCTGTGCGGACTACTCTGCCCCCTTTCGGCTCCCCTTGGAGCCGGACTGGACCGATTTGGCCGCCTTTTTTCCGGGGTCGAGTATCGGCAACTTCGATCCCGACCAAGCGCGCCTTCTCCTCGGGCGTGTCGCGAGCCTACTCGGCCCCGGCGGACGCCTCCTCATCGGGGTCGACCTTCCAAAGGATCCGGCGATCCTCAACGCGGCCTACGATGATGCCCAAGGCGTGACCGCAGCCTTCAACCTCAACCTCTTGAGCCGGATCAATCGCGAGCTGGAGGCCGACTTCGACCTGGATGCCTTCAGCCATCGGGCCTTTTTCAACACCGAGCGCAGTCGCGTGGAGATGCACTTGGTCAGCCGGATCGAGCAGCAGGTCGAGGTTGCGGGGGTGCGCTTCGGTTTCCGTGCGGGGGAGACGATTCATACGGAGAATTCGTACAAGTACGGGATCGACGCCTTCCATCGGCTCGCAGAAGACGCCGGCTTTGTCGCCGAGCAGGTCTGGACCGACAACCAGGGGCTCTTCAGCGTGCACTGTCTGCGTGTCCTGGACGCCTGCTCGATGAGTTGATGGCTCCGCAAGCCCGGCGAGACCTCCGACGAAGGCCGCGGCCAAGGCAGAGTACTTGGATCCGGCAAGCAACCGTTCAAAAACAAGTGATCCATCTTAGCCCCTCTCCCCTCGCGGGAGAGGGGTTGGGGAGAGGGGGAGAATGGACCGGAATGGCTAAGTTGTTTCTGAACCGTTACCAAGGCTCGGCGCAGTGACTGCGCCGAGCGGTAGTCTCTCCGCCGGGGAACCTATTGCGAGCCCGGCCGTGTGTGTCGCGGCGCGCTCGCCCGCTCGATGCTGGCCGCAACGGCGCTGATATAGGTCACGGTGACGCTGTCCCCGACGTTGACATCCGCGAGCAGCGCCGGATCGCGCACCTTGACCGACACCGTGTTCTCGGGACCCCGGATCGTCACCTTGGATGCGGCCGTGTTGACCCCTTCCACGATTCCGACGAGCGTCATGGTCTCCTGGATGCTGCCTGCCGGCAGCCGTCCGCCGTCGCGATCGACCTCGCGGGTCGCGACAGCGCCGGGCGCTGCGGCTGCGGCGTCGCCCTTCTGCAGATCGATCGCCATCGCCTCGACGAAGTCGATCGTGAGCGTGTCGTCGATGCGGACCTCGTCGAGCCGCTGTACCTCGGTCGGAACATGAATGACCTCGAAGACACCGTCGGGCTGACGAATGGTCAGCATGCGGGTCTGCGGATTGACGACCACCACGGTGCCCGTGATCTCCTTCGTCGCGGCGCCCGCAGCGACCGTGATGTCGGCGTTTTGGGCTTGGGCGGAGAGCATGATCGGGCCGAGAATCAAGGTGCCGGCCAACGTGATCAGCATCATCTGTTTCATGTGGATCTCCTCCTCATTGTCTATGGTTGGGATTTTCGGTGGGGTCACGCATCCTTCTTGCCCGACATCGGGCAGGGTGAACCTAAGCCAAAAACGGGTTCCAGACAAGCAAGGGGTCTCGGCTCCGGGGGCCGGGGGGAATCCTCTGACGGACGTTGTCCGGCGGAAGCTCTCGGGCGCGCGGTCGCGAGGCTGCGGGGATACTTCGGCACCATACCCGCAACAGCAACCCGGGCTTTTGTCGGTCGGGCTCCGGCAAGGTAGTATCCGGCTCTCGACTCGTCCCTTCTTCGTGACGGCCCCTATGGTGGTTGTCTGCACAGAGTAACGCCCGATGAACGATGTTCCGCGAAACGAACCCCTGGAGCGCGACGTTCAGCTCTTCACAGCCCTGCTCGGGGAGGTGCTGCGCGAGCACAGTCGCAAACGCGTGCTGGTGATCGTCGAGCGTTTGCGCGACGGCTTTATGCAGCTGCGCGAAGGCGACGACCCGGATCTGCGCGAGAAGTTGATGAAGCGTATCGAGGGATTGGACGCACAGACCCTTTCGGAGGTCATCCGTGCCTTCAACATCTATTTCGGACTGGTCAATACCGCCGAGGAGTTGAACGCCTATCTGGCCCGCATGGATCTGATCTCGGCCGGGCAGCGGCTTTGGGTCGGCTCCTTCGACGATATGGCGCGGGGGCTCAAAGACGACGGTGTGAGCCCGGAAAACTTCCAGAGCCTCCTCGAGCATCTGATCTATCTTCCGGTCTTCACCGCCCATCCCACCGAGGCGAAGCGACGGACGACCTTGGAGACCTTCCGGCGGATCTTTTTGGTCGGTCAGGATCTGCACCGCAGCAAGCTCAACGACGAGGAGCTCGAGGACCGACTCCAGGAGATCCTGACCCAGATCCAGATCCTGTGGAAGACCGACGAGGTCCGGATCCACAAGCCGCAGGTCACCGACGAGGTGCGCCAAGGGCTCTATTTCTTCCGCGAGTCGCTCTTCGAGGCCGTGCCCCAGGTCTATCGCTTCCTGGAGAAGGCGGTTCGCCGGGTCTACGGCTCGCAGTGCGGGATCAAGGTCCCGAGCTTCATCCGGTTCGGCTCCTGGATCGGCGGTGACCGCGACGGCAACCCCTTTGTGAAGCCCGAGACCACCGAGCTTGCCGTTCGCATGCACGGCGAGCTGGTCCTGGAGCTGTATCTCGAGCGTATCCGCAAGCTGCACCGCATGCTCAGTCATGCCAGCTCCATCTGCCAGCCATCGCCGGCCTTCATGGATAGCCTCGATTCCGACGAGGACTATTGGGTCGACACCATGGGACAAAGCCTGCGCCGCTATGTGCATGAGCCCTATCGGCGCAAGCTGGCGATGATGGAGCATCGTCTCGACGCCAATCTGGAGCGGATTCGCGCACGCATGTCCGGAAGGCACGATCCGACACAACCGGCCGGGTATGCAAGCGAGCGCGACTTTCTTGCCGACCTCTATCTGATACGCGACTCGCTGCACCACCACGGCGATGCCAACGCCGCCGCCGGCCCCTTGCAGGATCTCATCCGGCTCGCCGAGACCTTCGGCTTTCACCTGGTTCATCTCGATATTCGTCAGGAATCGATTCGCCACACCGAGGCCGTGACCGAGCTGTTCGCGCGTCAGGCCGGTGCTCCTTACTACCAGGCATTCGACGAGGAGCAGCGCCTGATGGCCCTGGCGGAGGCGATCGCCCATCCGCATCCCTTCGTCATCGACAAGGCGACCTTGACCCCGGAGACCCGCGAGACCCTGGAGGTCTTCGAGGTGATGGCGCGCATGCGCGCCGAGATCAGCGAGAGTCTGTTCGGTCAGTACGTCATCTCCATGACCCATTACGCCAGTCATGTGATGGAGGTCATGCTGTTGGCGCGGCTTGCCGGACTCGCCGGAAAGGACCGCCAGGGCTGGTTCTGCAAGATCCAGATCTCGCCCCTGTTCGAGACCATCGACGACCTGAATCGCATCGGCGAGGTGATGGGGCGGTTGTTCCGCGATCCGGCCTACAGCGCGATGCTGAAGGCGTCGGGTAACCAGCAGGAGGTGATGCTCGGGTATTCGGATTCCTGTAAAGACGGCGGAATCCTGGCCTCGAGCTGGCGTCTCTACGAGGCGCAGCGTCGCGTGATCCAGCTCGCCGACGACGAGGGCGTTTCCTGTCGGCTCTTCCACGGACGCGGCGGCACGGTCGGGCGCGGCGGCGGGCCGACCCACGAGGCCATCCTCGCCCAGCCCACCGATACGGTGCACGGTCAGATCAAGCTGACCGAGCAGGGCGAGGTGCTGTCGTATCGCTATGCGAATCCGGAGACCGCACGCTACGAGCTGACGCTGGGCATCAGCGGGCTCATCAAGGCCAGTCGCTGTCTGATCGAGCCGCCGCCGGAGGATCGCAAGGACTATCTTGCGGTGATGGATGAGCTTGCCCGCCATGGGGAGGAGGCCTATCGGAAGCTCACCCAGGAGACCGAGGGCTTTCTCGATTATTTCTACGAATGCACCCCGCTCGACGGCATCGCCCTGCTGAACATCGGCTCGCGCCCGTCGCACCGCAAAAAGGCGGATCGTTCCTTGAAGTCCATCCGCGCCATCCCCTGGGTCTTCGGCTGGGCACAGTCGCGTCAGACCTTGCCGGCCTGGTTCGGCATCGGCTATGCCATCGAGCGGTATCGCGGCAGCGAGCTGGATCGCCTCGTGAAGCTCCAGAAGATGTATCAGGAGTGGCCCTATTTCCGCGCGCTCCTGTCCAACACCCAGATGTCGCTCTTCAAGGCCGAGATGCATATCGCGCGGGCCTACGCCCGCTTGGCCGAGAACCAAGAGGCGGCACAGGCGATCTACGGTGTCATCGAGGCCGAGTATGAACGCACCCTCGTACAGGTCATGAACGTGGCCGGTTTGCGCGGTCTCATGGAGGAGACCCCGGATCTCCAGCACTCGCTGGCGCGTCGCAACATCTATTTGGACCCCTTGAATCACATCCAGGTCGCCCTGCTGGAACGCTACCGCGCCGAGCAGGACGAGGCCAAACGCGAGGAGTGGCTGGACCCGCTGCTGCGCTCGATCAATGCAATCGCGGCGGGGATGCGCAACACGGGCTGAGGCAGGCCCTGCCCTCGATCCCGGATCAACCGGGACGTTGGATGTAAACCGCGCCCGGTACGGTATGCGCTGCTTTTCGATGGGATCGGCCCCGGCGGATTTGACGACCGCTGGAGACGGCGCGGTTTAAAAGATTAAAAAATAAATCATTTTAAACCGCGCCCCCGCTAAGAGCCGTGGATGGACCAACGTCGAACTCACTCGAAAGTGAGCATCTCGCTCTGGACGCGGTTTAAGATAGACTGTGGTCAACTTATCCGAGCACGGACGTCCGAGCGATGCCCGAAACAATACCAATCGCACCCCAAACACCGACGCGACCACCGTTGGGCATACGTCTGCTCGGCGCAGTCTTGCTGACCTTCAGCATCGGCTTGGTCTCTTGTCAGGCCATGTGGACCCTCTAATGGCCCGACCTACGGGCACACCCCCCGAGCAACGCCGTACCCTTGGTCTGACCGAACTCATCCTCGGAGTGAAGCCCGGTCGGGGGGGCGGTGCGGAGCAGGGCGCGGGCGGTCCGAGGCGGCCCCGTGCGAAAGGGACGTTGCTGTACCTGCTCCCGATCCCGCTCCTGATCGGTGCCCTGATCGGGCTCGGGGCAGGGCGGTTGGACGTGGTGCTCGCCGACGGCGGGATCTTTGCGCTCTTCATGGCTGCCGCGGATCTGACACGACGTGGATTGAAGGCCGAGCTTGCCCAGCAGACGCTGCGCTTCACCCGTCTGCAGCGGGTGCCTTTGAAGACCATCGGGGGGCTGCTCACGGGTCTGGCAACCGGGCTTGCCGCGGTCGTCTCGGTTCATCAAGGCATCGGGCTCGGCCTTGCGTATGCCGCGGTCGCCATGCTCGGATTCCATCTTGTTTACGGATTCGAGCCGCTGGGCCGCCCGCGCGCATTCGCCACGACCGACGAGCGGGCGCACAAGGTCGCGGCGGCCTTGGCGGAGGCCGAGCGCAAGCTGATCGATCTGGACCGCGCGGCGAAGACCATCGCCAATCCGGAGCTGAAGATCCGCCTGCAGCACATCGGGTCGCAGGGTCGTTTGATCCTGAATCAGATCGCGGATCGGCCCACCGACCTCTTTCGGGCACGCAAGTTTTTGAGCGTCTATCTCGACGGGGTCCAGCAGGTCGCGGACGGTTACGCACGGACCCACCGCCTGGCGGATTCGCGTGAGTTGGAGCAGAATTTTCGCAATGTCCTGGTGACGGTCGAGCAGGTGTTCGACGAGCAGCATCAGCGGCTGTTGAAGACCGACGTGATGGACCTCGATATCCAGATCGAGGTGCTGAAGAAGCAGCTCGAGCGCGAAGGCATTCAGTAGCGAAACCGCGCAGTGGGTGACATTCGAGGTTTCCGCGTCGGTCTCTCGTCGCGGCGAACAATGGCCTCGGTGGGGCGCGGTTTAAACCGATTGGGAGAGATTGAGTGAGCGAGCGAGAGCAAGTCGATGCGGCAGTGATGGATCCTCACGCACAGGGGCAAGGGGCGGGCGTCCGGCCTGCGCCGACAGCCGACCCCGTCGCGCAGACCACACTCGCCGGCTCGCCGCGTGCGGCGGAGCGGCCGCTCATGGTTGCCGAGGAGACGCAGGTACCGCAGATCGACGAGGCGCAGCTCGGGCGCCTGCTGCAGGAGCTGGATCTGAACGACACCCACTCGATCCTCTTCTTCGGCTCCAAGGCCCAAGAGCGCCTCACCGAGGTCTCGGACCAAATGCTCGAAGGGGTGCGGGCCAAAGACATTGGCCCTGCCGGGGCCGCGCTGAGCGAGATGGTCACCACGCTCAAGGGGTTTCGTGTCGATGATCTCAATCCGAACCGCAAGCCTGGTCTATTGGCGCGTCTGACCGGTAAAGGTCGTCCTGTCGTGAAGTTTCTGCAGGAATACGAGGCAGTCCGCGATCAGATCGAGACCATCTCAGGACAGTTGGAGCGCCACAAAACCAAGCTCCTGACCGACGTCACGTCGCTCGACCGGCTCTACGCGGCCAACCTGGATTATTTTCGCACCCTGGAGCAGTACATCGCGGCAGGCGAGGCGAAGCTCGCCGAGTTGGATGAATCGACCATCCCCGCGCTCGCGGCGCAGGTCGCGACCAGCACCGACATGGTCGAGGTGCAGCGCCTGAAGGATCTGCGCGGCGTCCGCGATGAGCTGGACCGGCGCGTCTATGACCTGAAGCTCACGCGACAGGTGACCATGCAGGGCCTACCCAGCATCCGTATGGTCCAGGAAAACGACAAGGGTCTCATCAACAAGATCAACTCGACCCTGGTCAACACCGTGCCGCTATGGCGCCAACAACTGGCCCAGGCCGTCACCATCTACCGGTCGGGCGAGGCGGCGGAGACCATCAGGGCCGCCACCGATCTCACCAACGATCTGCTGCGCGCCAATGCGGATAATCTCAAGTCGGCCAACGCCGAGTCGCGCCGCCAGATCGAGCGCGGCGTCTTCGACATCGAGGTGGTCAAGCACGCCAATCAGACCCTGATCGAGACGATCGAGGAAAGTCTGGCGATCGCCGACGAGGGCAAGCGCGCACGCGCCATCGCCAGCCAGGAACTCGAACGCCTCGAGGCCGATCTGCGTCGAACCCTGACCTCGGCGAGCGCTCGGCGAACCGATCAATAGCACGCGCGTTCGCTATACCACTTCCATTTTTCCGCAGATTCTGTATATTTGCGCGTTTACCTGCGGGGCGATTCCCGCAACGTCCAATCGTCTGGGTCCAGGACAGCACATGGTTACGATTCGTTTGTCTCGGGGTGGCTCCAAGAAGAACCCTTTTTATCAGATCGTTGTCGCCGACATCCGCGCCAAGCGTGATGGGCGTTATATCGAGCGCCTCGGCTTCTTCAACCCGCTCGCCAAGGGCGGCGAGATCGAGTTGCGCGTCGATCGTCAGCGTGCCGACTATTGGCTCGAGCGCGGTGCTCAGCCGACCGACCGCGTGAAGCAGCTTCTCAAGCAGGCCGCTCGCGAAGAGTCGGCAACCGCCGTCGCTGCCTAGTCCGAACGATCGCAACACGCGAAGCCGACGCGAATCGCCCTGTTCGATGGCCGGACAACCGGATTCGACGCGAATCGTCGTCGGACACATCGCCGGTGTGTACGGGGTGCGCGGCTGGTTGAAGGTGATGTCTGAGACGGATCCTCCGGAAGGCATCCTGGGATACTCGCCCTGGCTGCTCGGCGCAGACGCGACAGCTTGGACGGTGAACGAAGGAAAGCGGCACGGCAAGGGTATTGTCGTCAGCCTTCGCGGCTGCGACGACCGCGACCGAGCGGCTGCACTCGTCGGGCAGGATATCGCAGTCGTTCGTGATCAGCTGCCGCCGGCCTCGCACGATGAATTTTACTGGGTCGATCTCGAAGGGCTCGCGGTCGAGACGACCGAGGGTGTCGCGCTCGGCTCGATTGATCATCTCTTCGCGACCGGCGCAAACGACGTCATCGTCGTCAAGGGTGATCGAGAGCGGCTCTTGCCCTTTGTTTGGGGCGACGTGGTCAAGGACGTCGATTTCGAGCAACGCCGGATGCTGGTGGATTGGGATCCGTCGTTCTAGCGCTTCGGTTCGGACATCCTCGACGGCGCGTCATGACCGAGATGCTCCGATGTGATCGGGGCCTGGATCCATGATGCGCTTCGATGTCGTCACCCTGTTCCCGGAGCTGTTCGGGGTCCTGCTCGACCAAGGCGTCACGGGCCGAGCCCTGATCCGCGGTGTCGCCGAGCTGCATCTCTGGAACCCGCGTGACTTCACGCACGATCGGCATCGCACCGTCGACGATCGTCCCTATGGGGGCGGCCCCGGGATGTTGATGAAGGTCGAGCCGTTGCGCGATGCCATCGCCGCGGCGCGCGCGGAGGCTCCGGACAGTCGGGTCGCTTACCTCTCGCCGCAGGGTAGGGTATTGGACCAGGCTGCGATGGCGGCCTTGTCGAGTCGGCCCGGCTTGATCCTGGTCGCCGGGCGTTACGAAGGTGTCGACGAGCGCTTGATCGAGGGCCATATCGACGAGGAATGGTCGATCGGCGATTACGTCCTGAGCGGCGGAGAGTTGGCGGCCATGGTGGTGATGGATGCGGTCATTCGACTGCTGCCCGGTGCCCTCGGGCATGTCGACTCGGCCAGCCAGGATTCGCACACCGACGGGTTGCTGGATTGCCCGCATTACACCCGACCGCCCGAGATCGAAGGGCGCCGGGTGCCCGAAGTCTTGATCGGCGGCGATCACGCCGCGATCGCGCGCTGGAGGTTGCAGCAGGCCCTCGGGCGAACCTACCGGCGTCGCCCCGATCTGCTGGAGCGGCGCGGTTTGAATCCGCACGAGCAGGCGCTGCTCGATGAATTTGTCCGGTCCCGTCACGACGATGAGGCCGGTTGAGAACAGGAGCCGAAGGAAACCATGAGCAACATCATTCTCCAGCTCGAAGCAGAGCAAATGAAGGCCGAAGTCCCTGAGTTTTCCCCGGGCGACACCGTCGTCGTCCAGGTCCGCGTGAAGGAAGGTGCCCGCGAGCGTCTTCAGGCCTTCGAGGGCGTCGTGATCGCCATCCGCAACCGCGGTCTGAACTCGGCCTTCACGGTCCGCAAGATGTCCCACGGCGAAGGGGTCGAACGCGTCTTCCAGACCCATAGCCCGGTGATCGCCGGCATCGAGGTCAAGCGCAAGGGCGACGTGCGTCGCGCCAAGCTCTACTACCTTCGAGGCCGTACCGGCAAGAGCGCCCGTATCCGCGAGAAGATTTAAACCGCGCCCCACGCGGTATGCGATGTTTTTGGATGGGATCGGCCCCGGCAGATTTGACGGCCGCTGGAGCCGGCGCGGTTTAAAAGATTAAAAATAGATGATTTTAAACCGCGTCTGCACAAAGGTCGGAACAATCCGCGAGCCCGACACAACATGAAAATAACGCATTTCACTCTGGACGCGGTTTAAGACGAGTGGCCGGTCGTCCGAACGCACCGACCTTTCTCTGGCACGACTACGAGACCTGGGGCTCGGATCCGCGTCGCGACCGGCCGTGCCAGTTCGCGGCTGTCCGCACGGACGTCGATCTCAACGAGATCGGCGATCCTTGCATGTTCTTTTGTCGTCCCTCGACCGATCTTCTCCCGCACCCCGAAGCCTGTCTCATCACCGGCATCACGCCCGGGATCGCCGAGCGCGAAGGGTTGATCGAGGCCGAGTTCGCCGCCGCCGTCAACGCCGAGCTGAGTGTCCCCGGAACCTGCGGGGTCGGGTACAACAGCATGCGCTTCGACGACGAGGTCACGCGCAACCTGCTCTACCGCAACCTCCTCGATCCCTACGCGCGCGAGTGGCGCAACGGCAATTCCCGCTGGGATCTGATCGACGCCCTGCGGCTCGCCCACGCCCTGCGCCCGGGCGGTTTGGAATGGCCGACCCGCGAAGACGGCACCACGTCCTTCAAGCTCGAGCATCTCACCGCCGCCAACGGGATCGACCACGGTCAGGCCCATGACGCGCTCGCCGACGTGCGCGCGACCATCGCCTTGGCGCGCCGTCTGCGGCACGCCCAGCCCAAGCTGTTCGACTATGCCCTCACCCTGCGCGAGAAGCAGCGCGTTCGCGATCTGCTCGATCGCGGCGTGGCGCTCCTGCATGTCTCGGCGCGCTATCCGGCCGCCCAAGGCTGTATCGCGCCGATCCTGCCGCTCTGTGCCCATCCCGCCAACGGCAACGGCGTGATCTGTGTCGATCTGCGCGCGCCGCCGGAGCTGTTGCTCGATCTTTCCGCCGACGAGCTGCGGACCAGACTCTTCACGCCCGCAAGCGCGCTTCCCGACGGCGTCGAGCGCGTCCCGCTGAAGACGATCCACGTCAATCGCGCGCCGGTTCTGGCCCCGATGAAGACCCTTGAGCCCGAGGCCGCGGCGCGCTGGTCGATCGATCCGGACGCGGTCGCCGATCACGCGCGCAGGTTACGCGAGGCCGCGGCGGCAATCGAAGAGAAGGTCCGCGCGGTCCATGGCACCCCCGATGGACCGACCGAGACCGACCCCGATCTCATGATCTACTCGGGCGGCTTCTTCTCGGACGCCGATCGCCGCGCCATGGACGCGATCCACGGACTCGATCCCGCCGCGCTGAGCGAGCATGCGCCGCGCTTTCAAGACCCGCGTCTCGGTGAGATGCTGCTGCGTTATCGCGCCCGGAACTGGCCCGAGACCCTCACCCCCGAAGAGCGCGAGGACTGGGATCTGTTCCGTCTCGCCCGCCTCACCGATCCCGACGCAGGCGGCAGTATCGTCATCGAGCAGTTCGAGCAGTGCCTGAGTGCGCTGACCGAGCAGTACGCCCGTGATCCGGACAAGCTTGCGATCCTCGAAGACCTCGCCGAGTGGGCCGAACGGGTGCTCGACGCGGAGGCTTGAGGGCAGGGGAGGTCGTTGCCGAGAAGACGCTGGCGCTGCCAAGGATCGCCCAACCATCCCTCGACCATCCGCCGACCTCCCGCCGATCTCCCGACCGACCCGCCATCGAGACAGGCTGCGCCGAAGGCATGCCGAAACGCCGAATCGTCTGGCGTGGGGGATGCGTCATGAGGGCCTCCGGTCGAGGTCATTCCGTGAATCAGCCCGGCAGGCCATCCTCGCCGATGAGAAGCGTCGTCTCGTCGAGGTAAGTATGTTTCGGGATGACCAGATTGGTCGGTGCCGGGACGTTCTTGAACACCCGGGCTGCCAGATCGAAGCGCGAGCCGTGGCAGGGGCAGAAAAAGCCGCCCGTCCAATCCGAACCCATATCCTCGGGGGCGACCTCGGGCCGGTAGATCGGCGAGCAGCCGAGATGCGTGCAGATCCCGATCGCAACCAAGTAGGCCGGCTTGATGGCGCGTGTGGCGTTTCGACAATACTCCGGCTGTTGGGCCACCTCGGAGGTCGGATCGACCAGATTCGGGTCGTTGCGCGACAAGGATGCGAGCATCTCGGGCGTCCGATGAACGATCCACACCGGTTTGCCGCGCCATTTGACGCGCAACAGACCGCCCGGCTCCAGGTTCGCGATATCCGCCTCGACCGGCGCACCGGCGGCGCGGGCGCGGGCGCTCGGATTCATCGAGGCGACGAACGGGACCAGCGCAAAGCCCGCGCCGCCGGCGCCCACCACACTGGCGGCTGCGACGAGGACGCGTCGTCTCGTCGTGTTCACTTCTTGCTTGCTCATGGATGTCAGTCTCCGGACGGATGCGAGCCGTGCCGAGCCCATGCCGGGCGAGGCTCCACGCCGCTGGGATGAAAGTCGTATTCCGACTTGAGTGCTCGGCATTCTCCCGCGTTCTTCCGACGGATGGCCCTGATATACGTCAATGTGAAACGAACACATGTGCGTTTCACTGAGTTTGAGAATCGGAACACGTCATCCTGCGGAGGCAGGATGCCGGGGTCGAAAACGACGCGCCTGCTGTATCGGAATCGATCCGGGCTTTCTCTGATTCAAACCCTGCGATTGACCGGGACGGGGCCGTCAGCCCGGTATCCCTCCGACGAACGGCTAATCACCGCTGCTACGCGCTGCTACGCGCCGCGAGGCGCCGCCTGCTCGACGGAGGTGGGCTAAAAACCAACCAAAACGATTGGAAATTGTCCCCGCAACGCTATAGTTAACCTTACGAGCTGCCTGTCGTTGCGGCGGCCGGAGGAGGCGATAGATGTTTGCGCACCATGCCGATCTCTGGGATGCCGATCTCCCCGATGCACTCATGTTGCTCGACGGAGCGGGCAGGGTGTGTCGTTGGGGCGCCGGGGCGCAGCGGATGTTCGGTTGCACGAGTGCCGAAGCCGTGGGCGTGCCGCTCGAGACACTCATCGTCATCCCCGACGGTGGCGAAGAGCAGCGCAACTTCGTGGCCGAGACGCTCCGGCGCGGGAGCGGTACCTTCGAGACGTTGCGCCGCAGGAAGGACGGCACGCTGATCTATGTCGACATCTCCGCACGGCTCCTGCAGGCGTCCGGCGACGGCGTCGATGCGCTGTTGCTGTTTTCCGAGAAGGACGTCACCTCACTGAAGGTCCGGCGCGACAGCAAGGCATTGGAGCTGCGGTATCGCGAGCTGCTCGAGTCGACCCCGGACGGCATCGTCATCGTCAATCCGACCGGCCACATCCTCATCGCCAATACGCAGGCGGAGCGCCTGTTCGGGTATAGAGCGGGCGAACTGCGCGCATCGCTGGTCGAAATGCTGCTTCCGGAGCGGTTCCGGGATTCTCACAAGGGGCACCGCTCGCACTATTTCGCCCGGCCGAGGCCACGGGCGATGGGCGCCGGTTTGGAGCTTTACGGCTTGCGCAAGGACGGGTCCGAGTTTCCGGTCGAAATCAGCTTGAGCCCCTTGACGACCGAAGACACCCCGCTGGTGATGAGTGCGATTCGCGACGTCAGCGAGCGTCGACGCTTCTCGCAGGCCCTCCAGGAGAAGAACCTCGAGCTGGAACAGGCCAATCGTGCCAAGGATCGCTTCCTTGCGAGCATGAGTCATGAGCTTCGTACCCCGCTGAATGCCGTCCTCGGGTTTACCGGTACCCTGTTGATGGGGCTGCCGGGCGCGCTGAATGTCGAGCAGACCCGCCAGCTTGAGATCGTGCGCAATAGTGCAAGGCATTTGCTTTCCCTGATCAACGACTTGCTCAGTCTCGCCAAGATCGAGGCCGACCGGGTAAAGCTCGACCCCGAATCGACCGAGTGCGGTCGCCTGGTGCGTGAAACCGCCGCGTCCTTGCAGCCACTCGCGCTTGCCAAGGGTCTGGAGCTGCTTGTCGATGTCCCCGAAGAGGCCGTGATGCTCCGGACCGATCGGCGCACCCTGACCCAGATCCTGCTCAACCTGACAAACAATGCGATCAAATTTACCGACGTCGGCCAAGTGCGCCTCACGCTGAGGGTGGATGAGGTCGACGCGGAGCGCGCGGTCGAGATCCTTGTCGAGGATACTGGCCCGGGCATCGACGAGGACGAGCAAGCGGCCCTGTTCGGTGCATTCGTGCAGGGACAGGCGGCCCGTATTGCGGGCCGGGAAGGCACCGGATTGGGGCTGCATCTGAGCCGCAAGCTGGCCGAGCTCTTGGGCGGAGAGCTGCAGTGTCACAGTCGGCTCGGCGCGGGCAGCCGCTTCGTCCTGCGGCTCAAGTGGCCCTAGGTGATGGCCGCCCTGATCCTGATCGCGGAGGATCACGCGGACAGCCTCGCGTTGATGGGCTACCTGCTGCAAGCCCACGGCTACCGGGTGCTGAGCGCCCAAGACGGCGAGGTTGCACTCGCGCTGGCGTTCCGAGCCCATCCGGATCTGATCCTGTGCGACCTGAAGATGCCGAAGCTCAACGGCTACGAGGTCGCTCGGCAGCTCAAAGAGGATGTGCTGCTGCGTCGCGCGCCTTTGATCGCGGTGACGGCCTTTTCGATGCCGGGCGACCGCGAGAAGGTCATCGCGGCGGGTTTCGATGGGTATTTTTCAAAACCGATCGACGTCGAGCGCTTTGTCGCCGAGCTCGAGCACTACCTCCCCATCGAGCTACGCGCTCCGCCGGGCAGCGGGGTGGGCGACAGGGTCTAAACAATGGCACACATCACCGTTGTCGACGATATCGCGGTCAATCGAGAGTTCCTCGTTGCGCTGCTCACGCCGTTCGGTCATCGGGTCACCGAGGCTGCCGACGGTGCCAGCGCCCTCAAGCTGGTGCTCGACGAACAGCCGGACCTGATGATCTGCGATATCCTGATGCCGCAGATGGATGGCTACGAACTCGTGCGCTGCCTACGCGCCGATCCTCGGATCGCAGCCACCCCGGTGATCTTCTGTTCCGCCCATTTTCTGGAGCAGGAGGCGCAGCAGTTGGCCGAGCTGTGCGGCGTGAGCAAGGTGGTCACCAAACCTGTCGACCCGCAGGACATGATCGACGTCGTGGACTCCGTGCTTGCGCAGAGCGGTGGTGGCTCGGAGCCTCGGCTCCCCTTGCGCGGCAGAGAGTTCGACCGCGAACATCTGCGCTTGGTCACCGACAAGCTGTCGGAGAAGGTTGCCGAGCTGCAAGGCACCAACGACAAGCTGGCGTCTCTGATCGAGCTCAATCTGCAGCTCGCCTCCGAGCGCGATAAGGAGCGTCTCCTCGATCATGTCTGCCGGGGAGCGTGCGCCCTGATCGGCGCCGAGCACGGTGCCGTGGCGGTGCGCAGGACCGACGGTTCGGTACTCGCTCATCTCAACCATTGCGGCATCGATGCGGCGAGCGTTCCAAGCATGGACACATGGCAGCTCGATGCCGGCGCGCTTGGGCGAGTCTATCGCGACGGGGTGGTTGTGCGCCTCGCCCTGTCGCAGGACGGCATCATGAGCCTTGGTCTGCCTGCCGGTTATCCCGTGGCGAGAAATCTGCTCGCCGCGCCGATCAAATCACTGTCGGCAAACTATGGCTGGATCTGTCTCCTCGACAAGGCGGGTGTCGATGGATTCTCCACGGACGATGCGGAGCTGCTCGGTATCCTCGCCGCCGAGGCAGGGCGAATCTACGAGAATGGAAGTCTGTACGCCACGCTGAAGGACTACGCCAACGAGCTCGAGGCCGAGATCGACGAGCGCAAACGCACCCGAGGCCATCTGGCGGCGTTGTACGGCGTCGCGAAGATCCTGAATGCGGCGTCGAGGCTGGAGGACGCAGCGGAGAAGCTTCTCGGGGTTGCATGTCTTGAGTTGGGGTTTTGCGCCGCGACCCTGTGGCGGGTGGACGAGGCCGAAGGCACGCTGCAGTGCGTCGAGGTTTGGTCTCGGTCGGCGGAAGGCGGCGCCGGTTTCCTTGATCAGATACGTTCGCTCTCGCTGACGTCGGACATGGGTCGTGCAGGGGATGCGTCGCCGAAGGACACTTTGTTGTGGCTCGACGATCTACGGGGCAGCTCGGATGCCCTCAGACGGCAGGCGGCCGAGCAGTTGAGGATAGGCTCCGGCGGTGCCGTTGCGATCATGGTGGGCGGTCGCCTCATCGGCGCTCTCGAGGTCTTCCGCCCCGAGCGCGGCGCGCTGGATGGCGCGCTCGCGGCAACGCTTGCGGCATTGGCCGGGCAGATCGGTGCGTTTTTCGAGCGCATGGCGCAACAGCAGCGCATCGTGCGATTGACCCGCTTGTACGCCGTCTTGAGCAGCATCAACTCGGCCATCGTCCGAATTCACGATTCGCGCCTGCTCTTCCAAGAAGCCTGCCGTGTCGCGGTTCACGAAGGTGGGCTCGCCATGGCTTGGATCGGCGAGGTGGGATCGGAGGGAGAGGGGATCGTCCCGCTTGCCCGGGAGCGCCTCGATGACGGGATCGGCCCGGACCGACCCGAGCCGGACGGCGACGGCGTGCTCGGGGCGGATGCGGCGTGGCGGGCCGTGCACGGCGCAAGGCTGGTTGTCGTCAACGCCCCGGCCGACGCCGAACCCGACCCGGATCCGACCCCGCTTGACCTGCCCCGCCGGACGTTGGCGTACCGAGGCTATCGTTCGTTGGCGGCGCTGCCGCTGACGGTCCAGACCAAGGTCGTGAACGTCATGGTCATCTACGCGCACGAGCCCGAGTTCTTCACCGGCGAGGAGCAGGGGCTTCTGAATGAGTTGGCGAACGATATCTCGTTCGCGCTCGAATTCATCGCCAATCAGGACAGGCTGGCCTATCTGGTCCATCACGACGAGCTCACCGGATTACCCAACCGGGCACACCTGCTCGAGCATCTCTGCGCAGCGTTGCAGGCCGCGCGGCATCATCCGTCCGACCGGGTCGGGGTGGTGGTATGGGACGTCAGCCGCTTTCGCAACATCAACGACACCTTTGGCAGACAGGTCGGAGACAAGGTGATCCGGGAGCTGGCACGTCGCCTCAAGGGCGCGTGGCCCGAGACGAGCGATGTGTCGCGCATCGGTGTCGATCAGTTTGCGGGGGTGATCAGTGGTGACTATGAGCTCAGCGAGATCGCGCATCTGATCGAGGACACGGGGGGCCGTATCCTCGACGCGCCGGTCGTGGTCGGAGATCACGAGCTGCGCATCACCGTCTCGGCCGGCATCGCTCTGGGTAACGGCCGCGACGACGTTGCCGATACCCTCATCAGCAATGCCGAGGCTGCTTTGCGCAAGGCCAAGGACTCCGGTTTCCGCTATCGGTTCTACGGACCGGAAATGAATGCGCTGATCGCCGAGACTCTGTTGCGCGAGAATCGGCTGCGCCAGGCGCTCGAACGCGACGAGTTCGTGCTCCATTATCAACCCAAGATCTGTGCCCTCAGCGGGGAGGTGACCGGCCTTGAGGCGCTGCTGCGCTGGAACGATCCTACGGACGGCTTGGTCTACCCCGGCACCTTTATCCCCATCCTCGAAGAAACCGGGATGATCATTCAAGTCGGGCTGTGGGCAATCCGCACGGCGCTGGCGGATGTCCGGCTTTGGCAAGCGGCCGGGCTCGACGGGTTGCGCGTCGCGGTCAATGTCTCCGCCCTCCAGTTGCAGCATCCGGGCTTTGTCGATTCACTGAGGCGAGTGACGGACGAGTTCGGCGATATCGCCCGCCGGCTGGATTTGGAAATCACCGAGAGCATGATCATGACCGATATCGAAGCCAACGTTTCGCATCTGGCCGAGGTCCGCCGCATGGGTATCGAAATCGCCATCGACGACTTCGGGACCGGGTATTCCTCGCTCAGCTACTTGGCCAAACTGCCGGTCCATGCGCTGAAGATCGATCGTTCATTTGTCGCAACCATGGACACGACGCCGGAGAGCATGACGATTCCCACCACGATTATCTCGCTTGCCCATGCACTGGGTCTCAGGGTCACCGCCGAAGGCGTGGAGGAGGAGAGCCAGGCAACATCCTTGCGGCGGTTCAAGTGCGATGAGTTGCAGGGCTACCTAATCAGCAGACCGCTGCCGTTCGCGCAGATCGAGGATTTCGTGCGCGGGCGGGTGTCCTGACCCCGTCCGCTCGAACGTCCGAGACGCGGCTCAATCCGCGCGCGGAGCGGCCGGAGCTTGAGCGACGGTCTCGGGGCCTTCGACCAATTGGCGGACGATGTCGCGGCATTCGGCGGCATTGCTGATCCATTGCAGTCCGGCGTCGGCCGGTACAGCGCCGCTTTTATCGCGGATCTTCGCGATCGTGGTGGCGATCAGCGCGTCGATCTGCACGGGATCGGTGACCAGACCGCTCTCTTCCGCCGTCTCGACCGCCAGGCAGGCACCGGCCTGGGATCCGATCACCAGTCCGCTCGCGGCACCCAGTCCGGCACCGAATCCCAATGCGAGGAACCCCCCGACAGCGCTTCCGATCAAGAGAAAGATCAGGGCAAGGATGAGTGTCTTCATCGAATTCTCTCTATAAAAATCTGAATATCGGAAGCTGCGGATCACACCGGCAAATCAACGCCCGCTCGCGCCCCATTGCCAGATGCTCTCCCCGCGCGGTAAGGAAACCTCGCCCAGGGCGTCGAAGCGTCCGGAAAGCCCTTCCATGTCGATGCTCCCCTTGAATCGGATTTCCCCTTCGATGGGGTGGACAGCCGAGAAGGAGATGCCGTCATCCTGAATCGCCAGGTCGACGAGCTGAGGGCGCGTCGGCAGGCCATCGGAGAACTGGACCAAGGCCACGTAGGCGACCTCGTCATCCCGGATGTGCGGCAGAATGAAGACCTCGATGCCGATCAGCTCCCCTTGCTCGACCGACGGCTCCATGTTGGAGTAGATGCCTTGGAGCTTGGGCGGGTCGGCGGCCGCGCAGATGAGCGCAGATCCCAAGAGGGCAATGGTCGCGCCCACGAGGGTCAGGTAAGGGTGTCGAAGGTACATCGGCGTTATCCTATCCACTGGGCCGGCTCCACCGGGCCGGCGGCGACCGCGATCAAAATGGGTCCGGACTCGAAGTGTCGCCGACTCGGCGAGTGCCGACAAGAGTATCAGGATCTTTCCATCAGGATTTACCCCACGTCCATGTTCGCCTGTCCATCGTCTGTCCGTGCCGTGTCGGCTGTGTTTCGAGGCCGAGCGTCGACGGCGCTATGCTTCCTCTTGTGCGTCGTGTTCGGTCAACCCTGTGCATACGATCGTCCCGCATTTACGGCTGCCGAGCGCGCGCTCGCGGCCAATGACCTGGAGACCTTCGATCGTCTCGCCGCAGGTCTCGCCGATCATCCGCTCTATCCTTACCTTCGCTTCGCCGTCGTGACGCGGGATCTCGCGGCGACGCCGGATGAAGAGATCGAGCGCTTTCTGAGCGATTTCCCGCAGACCCAGCTCGCCACCCGGCTGCGCCTGGCCTATCTGGCGCGCCTCGCCGCTGCCGAGCGTTGGTCGGATTATGCACGGGTCTATCGGCCGGACAGCGCGCCCGAGCGGCGCTGTCTCTATCTTCGGTCGCTCCTCGAGACCGGGCGCGGCGACGAGGCGCTGGCCCGTGTCGAGCCTCTCTGGTTGTCTGCAGGATCGCAGCCGGACGCCTGCGATCCCGTCTTCGCAGCCTGGCGCGATGCCGGCGGCCTCACGACCGAGCGCATCCTGCAGCGCATCCGCTTGGCGATGGAGGCGGGCGAGCGCGGTGTCGCCGGCTATCTGGGCGGGCTTCTCCCGGACTCGGAGAAGCCCCTCTATGCGGCCTGGCGCGCGGTCGACGCGGATCCGGCGCTGGTCCTGGATCCGACGTCCATCGCGGAAGGCCATCCGCAACGCGCTGCGATCTTGGCCCATGGCCTGGCCGGTCTGGCACGTCGATCGCCCGAGAGGGCCGCCGAGGTGTTGGCGTCTCACCAGGAGGTTCTGAGCGCGGATGGGGCTGCCTCCGACCGCGCCCATGCGGCGATCGGACAGGCGTTGACGCGCGCGGGGGATCCGCGCGGACTCGCGGTTTGGGACGGCCTGCGCGCGCTCGAGGGGACGACGACCGAGCAAGAGGCCCGCCTGCGTGCGGCGGTCGCCCTGCGTGCCTGGGAGCCGGTAGCGCAGTGGGTGGCCCGGATGCCGGAGGGTGCCGTCAAGCGCGACCGCTGGATCTACTGGCAAGGGCGTGCCGAGGCCGAGCTCGGTCGCGACGAGGCGGCGCGCGCCACCCTCACGCGCGCCGCCGAGGGGCGCAGTCTCTGGGCCTTCCTGGCGGCGGATCGATTGGGGCTGCCCTATCGACTCGACCATGCCTGGACGCCGGCTGAACCGGAACGGATCCGCGCCATGGTGGCCAGCCCCACCTTCGCACGCATGCGCGAGCTGAGCCGACTCGGCCGCGAGACCGATATGCGCCGCGAGTGGCGCGAATTGATGGCGCATCTCGACGGTCCCGATCTGATGGCGGCCGCCTATGTGGCCGACGTCATGCGCTGGCACGACCAAGCGGTCCAGGCCCTGGCGCGATCCGGCTTCTGGGACGACATGGAGTTGCGCTTCCCCGTGCAGCATCGCGCCCTGGTCGAGGAGCAGGCCTGGCAGCGGGGCGTGGGGCCGGACTGGATCCTCGCCGTCATTCGACAAGAGAGCGTCTTTGCCCGCACCCTGGCGTCTCACGCGGGGGCGATCGGTCTGATGCAGCTCTTGCCCGGGACGGCGCGGGAGGTCGCGCAGTCGCTTGACCTGGATCCGCCGTCGCGTTGGGATCTGCTGGTCCCCTCGGTCAATATCACGCTGGGCAGCGCCTACCTCACGCGCATGCGCGATCGTTTTGGTCACGTCGCCTTAGCCACGGCGGCCTATAATGCCGGTCCGGCACGCGTGGCGCGCTGGCTGCCGGACGCCTGTCTCGAGGCCGACCTCTGGATCCTGTCGATCCCCTTCCTCGAGACGCGTCGCTATGTCGAGCGTGTTCTCGCCTATCGGGTGATCTACGGCGAGCGCTTGGGCCTTCCGCCGACACGCGTATCCGATTGGCTCCCTCCCGTGCCCGGCGCGGACTTCTTCAGGTCCTGAACGAAACACTGATGTCGAACGTCGTCCGTCCTTCTCTTGCGCTCATCGCGATCTGCCTTTGCGTGTCGGTCGTGCCCCCGGTCGTCGCCGACACGCGCTCGGCCATGGCCGACGCCATGGTGCGCATGATGGAGGCGATGGGCCTCTTCGGCGCGGCCGGGGGTGCCATGTCCGGAGGTTCTCCCGGCGTGCCCAATCCAATGGGCATGTCCGGATGGCCCTCCGGGTTCGGGGGCATGCCCGGTGTTCCAGGCGCGGGCACCATGCCATTCCCCGGCGGGTCGCAGATGGATCCGACAGGGCAAATGGGTCAAATGGGCCAAATGCTGGAGCGCTTCAATCCGGGCAGCGCCATGACAGGTGCGATGCCTTGGACAGCGGGTCCGTTGGAGGGTGTTTGGGAGGGCAGCGACGACGGACTCCTGATCGTGCAGGGCGGACGCTATCGCATCTACGCGCCCTTCAGCGGCTACATCGACGGGGACATTCGCATCTCGGGAGACCGTGTCGCGCTGACCAACCGGCGCGAGAGCTTCAGTCAGGAGTTCGAGTATGCGTTGGATCAGGGCCGCTTGGTCCTGCGTGATCGTCAGGGCCAGATCTATCTCTATCGCCGCCTCGTCCTTGAGGGCGGCTGAACCGCGTCCGGAGCAATTCACCACGTCGTCGTGATGCGCGACATCGAGGATCCCATAGGCATCGGCAAGACGCGGTTCAGAAAAAATCAAAAAATTCTTAAACCGCGTCGACTCCGACATTTCCGGATCGCTCCGACGTAAACTCAGCCTCCGGACCTTGCATATCGGACACCGGGACGCGGTTTAAAAGGCCAAGCGCAGGGCGACGAGCAACAGAAACACCCCGAACAGCCGCTTCAAGAGGGCAACCGGCAACCGGTGCGCCAGAGATGCACCGAGTGGCGCGGTGGGCATGCTTGCGAGCAGGATCGCCCCGACGGCCGGCCAATAGACGAAGCCCGTACTCGCGTCGGGCAATCCCTCGCGGCCCCAGCCGACGACCATGAAGCCGACGGCGCCGGCGAGTGCGATCGGCAGACCGCAGGCGGCCGAGGTCCCCACGGCCTTGCGCATGTCGATCCCCCGGTTGCTCAGAAAGGGCACCGTCAAGGTGCCGCCGCCGATCCCGACCAGCGCGGAGAGCGTCCCGATGCCGCCGCCCGCGGCCCACATCCCCGCGGAGCCGGGCAGGGTGCGCTCGTGATGGATCTTCCGAGGAACCAGCATGCGGATGCCGACATAGGTCAGAAAGACGGCAAAGAGACGGGTCAGCCAGAGCTCGGGGATGATCCCCGCCAAGGCAGCGCCGAACCAGGCCCCAAGGACGATTCCGGGCGCCAGTCGGGCGACCAGATCCCAGCGCACCGCGCCGCGCCCCTGGTGCGCATAGGTCGAGGCGGCACCCGTCCCGACGATGGCTGCAAGCGAGGTTCCTACGGCGAGGTGCGGGATCCACGCCGACCCCATCCCGATCTGCGCGAACAGCAGGATCAGCGCCGGCACGACGATCACGCCGCCGCCAACCCCGAACAGACCGGCGAGCATCCCGGACGCGGCGCCGATGAAAAGATAGGCCGAGAGTTCAAGCACTGGATAGGATCCTGGACGATCGCGAGCCCCCGCGGCCGCGTGCGGCCGTGGCGAGTTTTGAAATCAGTCCGCAATTGATGATTGAATAGGGATGCCCGGGTTGGGTTTAAGCAACGTTTCAGAGATATGTTGAGCACCGGGGCAAAGGCGCGTTGCTCATTCGCTCGGCCGGTAGGGTGGACGAGGGAGAGCGAAGTCCACCTATCCCCGTGCCGACGCTGGTGGACTGCGCTACGCTTGTCCACTCGACAGGGCGTGTCCACCCGGGCGGGCGCTGCCCGAGGGCGAATCTCCAGAGCATATAAGCCGCTCGACGTCGCCATCGTCGATGCGCCGTCAAACCCGAAGAGGCATCGATTTCATTGATTTTTAAGTGCCCTAAACCGCGTCTCGCCAAGGTTTGTACGTTGAGGCGAGGCCGAGCGTGCCTCGGAGCGACACATGACACGCCGGGACGCGGTTTAGCCCGACCACGGGCGCCGAGCCGCCCCAGACGAGTCAAGACGACATCATGAGACATCCGTGCATTTGTGTCATCGGGGGGACCGGTTTCGTCGGTCGACATCTTTTGAATCGCCTCTCGGGCGCCGGGTATCGCACCCGTGTGCCGACGCGCCATCCCCATCGCTGTCGACACCTTCGGCTCGTTCCGGGCTGCGAGGTGGTGCAGCTCGAGCAGTGGGACGAGAACGGGTTGTGCGACGCGATGGCCGGCTGCGATGCCGTGGTGAATCTTGTCGGGATCCTCAACGAGTGGGGCGGTCGCACCTTCGAGCAGGCCCATGTCGGGATGGTCGAGTCGACGACACGCGCGGCGTTCACCGCCGGTGTCGGCGCTTACCTGCACATGAGTGCGCTGAATGCGGACCCGGCAGGTCCCAGCGACTATCTGCGCAGCAAGGGCAGGGGCGAGGCGGTGGCCTTGGCGGCGGCCGAGCAGGGATTGGCGGTGACGGTGTTCCGCCCGTCCGTTATTTTCGGGCCGGGCGACGGACTCTTCAATCGCTTCGCCTCGCTGCTGCAGGTGCTGCCGGGACCCTTTCCGCTGGCCTGTGCCGACGCGCGATTCGCGCCGGTCTATGTCGGCGATGTCGCGACCGCCATGCTGCGCGCCATTGAGGACCCGGCAAGCCGAGGACAGATCTATGCGCTGTGCGGTCCACGGACCTTCGCACTGCGCGATATCCTGACCTACACGGGCAGCTGCATCGGGCGCAAGGTCCGAGTGATCGCTCTGAGCGATCGTCTCGCACAGCTTCAGGCGCGCGTCTTCGAGAAGCTTCCGGGCAAACCCTTCAGCACGGATAACTATCTGTCCCTTCAGATCGACAGCCTCTGTGGCGAGGACGGACTCGCTCGGCTCGGCATCGCGGCGACCGATGTGGACGCCGTCGTTCCCGGTTATCTGGTTTAAACCGCGCCCAACACGGTATGCGTAGTGTGTTGGATTGGCTTGGCCGCGTCGGCTCCGATCATTGTCGGAGCCGGCGCGGTTTAAAGTATTAAAAATATAAATATCTGAGCCGCGTCCCCGCTAAGAGCCGTGGCTGCACCCAACGGCGAACTCACGCGACAGTAAGCATCTCGCTCTGGACGCGGTTTAGTTGCCCGAGTAGGGTTCCGGGTCGGCCGTGGGACCCGCAGGATCCGAGCCATCAATCCCGATGCTTTACCTCGATAAGCTGCTCAGTCAACTCGCCTATCCGCTCGGACTCTCCATTGTCCTGGCGGTACTGGCGCTTGCGCTCCTGATTGCGGGCTGGCGTCGATCCGGACTCCTGGCCTTGACGGTCGGGATCCTTTGGCTCGGTTTCTGGTCGATACCGATCGTCTCGGACGGGTTGCGCCTGTCTCTGGAAGGTCGGTTCGCGCATGAGCCGATCGGCGCCTTGCCGGCGGCGGATGCCGTCGTCGTCCTCGGCGGTGGCATCCGTGGAGGCCCGCCCGATTGGCCGGATCCGGATCTCGGGCGGGCCTCGGACCGGGTGTGGCACGCGGCGCGGATCCATCATGCGGGGAAGGCTGCGCGCGTCATCGTTTCGGGCGGCTCCATGCCCTGGGTCGGCCAACGCCTCAGCGAGGCCGACGCGATGTTGCGCTTCCTGGCCGATCTGGGCGTTCCGAGCGATGCGATCCTGCTGGAGGGGCGCAGCCGAAACACCCGCGAGAACGCGCTCTATACCGCCGAGATCCTGAGCGCGGAGGGCATCGCGTCCGTCCTGCTGGTGACCTCGGCGTTGCACATGCCGCGTGCCTTGGCGACCTTTCGCGCGGTCGGGATCGATGCCGTGCCGGCGCCGACCGATTTCGAGGTGATGCCCGAGCCGGCGCATCTCATCCGGTGGCTCCCGGACGCGGAAGCCTTGTCCGACAGTACGCGCGCCCTGAAGGAGTATGTTGGATGGTGGGTCTACCGGTGGCGCGGCTGGGCCGAGTCTTGAGTTCGCCGATCATCGAGCGTTGCGCAGCGACCGATCCACCGTCGCTGGATCCGAGGCGAGCGAGGCCGGGACGAGTGTGCTCGGCCGGCATATTCGAGTGATCAGGTCCATTCATTGGAGACAACGATGAAAAGGCATATTTTGATTGTGATGAGCCTGGCGGTCGCGGTGCTCGCCACCCCCGCGCAGGCGTTGGACGAAGGTGTCGAAAGCCTGCGCGAGACCGGCAAGGCGTTCGCGTCGGTCGGGCGTGCGGTGTCCCCGTCCGTGGTCTTTATTCGCGTCGAAGGCCAGCGTGCGACGACCGCACAAGCCCCCCTCTCGACACCCTTCGGCGAGGAGCTGCCCTTCGGCGACGAGTTCTTCAGACGCTTCTTCGGCGATCGCTTTCCGGGCCTCCCGCGTGGCCAAGCGCCCCAGGCACCGCGCAGCGAGCCGCGCACTATGGGGCAAGGCTCGGGCTTCGTGTTTGCCGCGCAGACGGGTCTGCTCGCCGACAAGACCTACATCATGACCAACAACCACGTCGTCGAGGGCGCCGAGCGGATCCGCGTCACCTTTCAGGACGGACGTGAGTTCGATGCCGAGGTGACCGGCCGCGACCCTCAGTCCGACGTGGCCGTCATCGAGATCGCGACCGGCGGCCTGCCGGCCCTCGCCATGGCCGACTCGGCGAAGCTCGAGGTCGGCGAGTGGGTGGTCGCGATCGGCAATCCCTTCGGGCTGAGTCATACCCTGACGGTCGGCGTGGTCAGTGCCACCGGGCGCACCAGTCTGGGCATCAACGACTACGAGGACTTTATCCAGACCGACGCCGCCATCAATCCGGGGAACTCGGGCGGACCGCTCGTCAATCTCGACGGTGCCGTCGTGGGCATGAACACCGCCATCTTCAGTCGCAGCGGCGGCTACATGGGCGTGGGCTTCGCCATCCCGATCAACCTCGCCAACGCCATCGCCAATCAGTTGATCGAGCAAGGCGAGGTGACGCGCGGCTTCCTCGGGATCGTGATCCAGCCGCTGACCGCGGATCTGGCCGAATCCTTCGGGATGCAGCAGGGCGAGGGGATTCTGATCGCTCAGGTCACGGAAGACAGTCCCGCCGGGAAGGCCGGCCTGCGCCAGGGTGACGTCATCGTTGCCTATCGCGGGGAGCCCGTGACCGATGTCGGCAACTTCCGTAACCGGGTCGCACTGACCCCGCCGGGGAGCAGCCAGGAGCTCACCATCGTGCGCGAGGGGCAGCGCCAAACCCTCGGCGTCACCATCGGGACGCTGAACGCCGAGGCGCTGGCATCCTCCGCGCCGACCCAAACCAGCGCGGAGCTGGGGCTCACCCTCCAGACCCTGACGCCGCAGCTTGCCGAGCAGTTCGGCGGTCAGCCCGGCGAGGGTGTTCTGGTCACCGAGGTCAAACCAGGATCGATCGCCGCCGCGGCCGGCATCGAGCCGGGCACGCTGATCCTGCAGGTCAATCGCGAGTGGGTGAAGAGCGTCGCGGACTTTCAGCAAGCCGTGAAGGCCGGTCGCGAGACCGGGCGCGTCCTGTTGCTGGTCCGTAAGGACGATATGCAGCGATTCGTGGTTCTGAGCTGGTAGCCGCGTACGGCGGGGAGGGACTCCCCGCCCGGCGTTCCGGTTCCATCAGCTTGTTCATCGAGCCGGTAGGGTGGACGAGCGAGAGCGAAGTCCACCGAGACTTGCACCGGAGCCGGTGGTCTGCGCTGCGCCCGCTCGGCGGTTCGGCCCGGCGGGCCGCATGGTGGCGGGTCGAGTCCGTTGTGCTTCCACCATTGGACCTCATCCCCGTTCTGCCTTAGATTGCGGTTTTGCCCGGCGGAACCCAGATGGTCGATCCCGAGGTCTTCAAACAGCGCGCCGCCGAGCTGATCGGCGTCGGGCATTTTTGTTTTTCACGCGGCTGGTTGCCGGCGACCTCCGGCAACCTCTCCGCGCGTCTGGATGCAAGCCGCATCGCCATCACCGTATCGGGGCGTCACAAGGGCGAACTCGACGCGAGCGGGATCATGGCGATGGATGTCGAGGGCCGCATCCTGACCGCCGGCTGCCGCCCGTCCGCGGAGACCGAGCTGCATCTGATGTTGTATCGCCGTGATCCGGCGATCGGTGCCGTGCTGCACACCCATTCGGTCAACGCGACCGTGCTGTCTCGGTTGGCGGATGATGCCTTGACCCTGTCCGACTACGAGGTCTTGAAGGCGTTGCCGGGCATCGAGACGCACGAGACTCGCCTTGCGCTGCCTGTTTTCGCCAACGACCAGGACATCGGGCGTCTCGCGCTCGAGGTGGAGCGGGCGCTGGAGCGCACGCCGAATCTGCCCGGTTACTTGATTGCCGGTCACGGCCTCTATACCTGGGGCAGCAACGTCGCCGACGCGCGTCGGCGGATCGAGGCGTTCGAGTTTCTGCTCGAATGCGAAACCCTCACGAGGAGCATGACCCGATGAGCGAGCTGCGCGTTCACGCCGAAGACCAACCTGTACCCGAGGCGGTCTTCACCGATTTTGCCGACATCCGGCGCGAACTCGGCGCCCTCGGGGTCAATTTCGAGCGTTGGCAGGCGGACCGCGTCCTGGCGGCGGATGCAACGCCGGAGGACGTCATCGCCGCCTATCGCAGCGACATCGACCGTCTGATGACCGACTACGGCTTCGGCGCGGTCGACGTGCTGCGCATGACGCCGGACCATCCCGACCGTGAGGCCCTTCGCGCGAAGTTCCTCAACGAGCACACCCACACCGAGTTCGAGGTGCGCTTCTTCGTCGAGGGCAGCGGTCTGTTCTATCTGCACACCAACGGCCGGGTCTACGCCGTGATCTGCGAGCAGGGCGATCTCATCAGCGTCCCCGACGGCACGACCCACTGGTTCGACATGGGTCCGCGTCCGCACTTCACCGCGATCCGCCTCTTCACCAACCCCGAGGGCTGGGTCGCCAACTTCACCGGCAGCGACATCGCGTCGCGCTTTCCCCGCTTCGAGTAATCAGTCCCCATGGTCAAGGCGATCCTCACCGACATCGAGGGCACCACCTCGAGCCTCTCGTTCGTCAAGGACGTGCTCTTTCCTTACGCCGCGGAGCATCTGCCCGACTTCGTGAGGGCGCATCGCGAGGATCCGCAAGTGGCGGCGCTGCTCGAGGATGCGCATGCCGTCGCGGGCGGAGCGATGGACGAGGACGCGTTGATCGCCGCGATGCTCGACTGGATCGCGACCGACCGCAAGATCACGCCGCTCAAGGCGTTGCAGGGTCTCATCTGGGAGGAGGGTTACGCACGCGGCGACTTCCTGGGCCACATCTACGCGGATGCGGCCCGCCGCCTGCGCGATTGGCACGGCGCCGGTCTGAGGCTCTATGTCTATTCCTCCGGCTCGGTGCATGCCCAGAAGCTGCTGTTCGGACACACCGAGTACGGCGACCTCACGCCGCTCTTCTCCGGCTTCTTCGATACCCGCATCGGCGGAAAACGCGAGCGTGAATCCTACTGCGCCATCGCCTCCGAGATCGGTCTGCCGCCCGGAGAGATGCTCTTCCTCTCGGACATCCGAGAAGAGCTTGATGCCGCGCACGATGCCGGGATGGCGACGATCGCCTTGCGCCGCGAAGGCGTCACCGGCCCTTTCGGCGAGCACCCGGTCGTCGATGATTTCGATGGGATTCGGCCGAACGAGGATTGATCGGCGGCCTCAACTCCCGACTCAACCGCGTCCAGAGCGACATGCGCCATTTTCATTTTGTGTTGGGCTTAAGTATTTTTCCGACCTTCACGGAGACGCGGTTGAGAATTCTACATTTTTTAATCTCTTAAACCGCGCCGACTCCAACGGTCGTCAAGTCTGCCGGGGCCGATCCCATCCAAAAACATCACATACCGCGCTGGGCGCGGTTAAGGCGTCTCGCATCTGCATAAAGGCGATCAGATACTCGAACATGATGCGCCACATCAGCTCCATGAAGAGAAACGCGGCGACGAACAGCAGGATTCCGAGCACGCGCCAACGCAGTCGCACCGTCGCGGTCAGAAGACCCATCCCGGCGCGATAAGCATCGCCTACCGGCTCAAAGCGGCGCATCAGGTACAGCGCCATGAGCCAGGCCGCGACGGGCATGACGACGGCGCCCAGATAGTAGAACACCAGCAGCGCATGGCGGCTGATCATGGTTTCGAAGGTGAGGAAGTCGGTCATCCGAAAGCACCAATGTGTCTCGCCGCCGCGTCCGGGGAATGCGGAAGGCGGAGCGCCGGCTTTGCGGCGATCGATTCAGATGCGGGTGCTGGCTCGGTCTCCCGTCATTCGGGGTGAGCCTGGTTCGAACTTCGGAATGTAATGGTGCCGAGGAGAGGACTCGAACCTCCACGAGCTTTCGCCCACATGGACCTGAACCATGCGCGTCTACCAGTTCCGCCACCTCGGCATGAGGATCCGGGGATGTCTTGAAGAAGGCCATCCCCGTGGCAAGGCGCGAATATTAGTGAGACAACCGAAGGGTGTCAAGGCTACACTAACCTTTTACGAATCAGAACGAGCCCAAGTGACAAGACGCCGAAATTCGACAGCCGCCAAAGAAGCGGACCCCCATCGCCAGCGCGAGGCGAAAAAGTACGCCAACCCCATCCCCAGTCGCGAATTCATCCTCGAAACACTCACCAACCTCGGCGCACCGGCCGGTGCCGACGAGGTCGCCCGCGAGCTCAAACTCACCGACGAGCAGGATCTGATCGCCCTGGAGCGCCGACTCGGTGCCATGGTGCGCGACGGTCAACTGGTGCGGAATCGCAACCAGGCGTTCTGTTTGGTCAACCGGCGCGATCTGATCGCCGGTCGTGTCATCGGACACGCGGACGGTTTCGGTTTCGTGCGCCCGGATGAGGGTGGCGACGACCTCTACCTCTATCCCAAGGAGATGCGCGCGCTGTTTCACGGCGATCGCGTTGTCGTGCGTGTCGCGGGGCGCGATCGACGGGGTCGTCTCGAGGGTGCGGTCGTCGAGATCCTGGAGCGTAAGACCCGCACCGTGGTCGGGCGGCTCTACAAAGAGAGTGGTGTCGGCTTCGTCGCGCCGGACAACAAGCGCCTGACCCATGACATCATCATCCCGAGCGACCGGATCTCGGGGGCGGAGCAGGGTCAGATCGTCGTCGCCGAGATCACGGATCAGCCGACCCAGCGCACCCAGCCGATCGGCCGGATCCTGGAGGTCCTCGGCGACCACATGGCGCCTGGGATGGAGACGGACATCGCGATCCGCGCCCATGATCTGCCGATCGAGTGGCCGGAGGCCGTCGAGACCGAGATCGCCGGGCTCGGCAGCGAGGTCCCGGAGGCGGCGAAGGAGGGCCGGACCGATCTGCGCAAGATT
The DNA here is from genome assembly GCF_003634315.1 of Thiocapsa rosea. Classification (NCBI taxonomy): domain Bacteria; kingdom Pseudomonadati; phylum Pseudomonadota; class Gammaproteobacteria; order Chromatiales; family Chromatiaceae; genus Thiocapsa; species Thiocapsa rosea. The sequence continues at coordinate 4,834,609 of NZ_RBXL01000001.1, read as the reverse complement.
CCCTTGGTCACGATCGACGGGGCCGATGCACGCGACTTCGACGACGCCGTCTATTGCGAGCGCAAGCCCAAGGGCTGGAAGCTGCTGGTCAGCATCGCCGACGTCTCGAGCTATGTGGTGCCTGGTACGGCATTGGACACCGAGGGCTATTCGCGCGGCAACTCGGTTTACTTCCCGGACCGGGTCGTCCCGATGCTGCCGGAGGTGCTCTCCAACGGACTCTGCTCGCTCAACCCGCAGGTCGATCGGCTCTGCATGACCGCCGAGCTTTACATCAACGCGGAAGGCAAGGTCACGCGGACCCGCTTCTTCGAGGGCGTCATGCGCTCGCATGCGCGGCTGACCTACGATCAGGTCGCCGCCATGATCATCGACGGCGATGCCGATCTGTGCGAGAAGCACGCGGACCTGCTGCCGCACCTGCACGAGCTCTACGCCCTTTACCAGACACTGCACCAGGCGCGTGCCGAGCGCGGTGCCATCGACTTCGACACCGTCGAGACCAAGTTCGTCTTCAACGAGCAGGGTCGCATCGCCGCCGTGGTGCCCCTGGTGCGCAACGAGGCGCACAAGATCATCGAAGAATGCATGCTGGCCGCGAACGTGGCTGCGGCGCGTCTCTTCGAGCGCAAGAAGATGCCCGCACTCTTCCGCATCCATGACCTGCCGAACGCCGAGAAGTTGAGTGATCTGCGCGAGTTCCTGGGGCAGCTGGCGCTCAAGCTCCCGGGCGGCGAGAAACCGACCGCCAAGGACTATGCCACGCTGCTCGAGATGGTCAAGGAACGCCCGGATCGTGGATTGATCCAGACCGTCTTGCTGCGCTCCATGCAGCAGGCGATGTACAGCTCCGACAACGTCGGCCACTTCGGCTTGGCCTACGATGCTTACACCCATTTTACCTCGCCCATCCGTCGCTATCCGGATCTGGTCGTCCATCGGATCATCAAGCACATCCTGCGCGGCGGGACCGCTGCCGACCTGGACTACTCCAAGATGGAACTCCAGCAGATCGGCGAATACTGCTCGGGCACCGAGCGGCGCGCCGACGAGGCGACCCGCGACGCCGACGACTGGCTCAAGTGCGAGTTCATGCAGGGCAAGCTCGGCGAGAAATTCGACGGCATCATCACCAGTGTCAACTCCTTCGGTATCTTCGTCGAACTCGACGAGGTTCACGTCGATGGCCTGGTGCACATCACCGCGCTCGACAACGACTTCTACCATTTCGACCCCATCGGTCATCGTCTGCACGGCGAGCGCACCGGCACTGTCTACCGTCTCGGCGATCCGCTGCGGGTGCAGGTTGCGGCCGTGAATCTCGACGATCGCAAGATCGACTTCGTGCTGGCCGAGCCGAGCGGGAAGGGTGGCAAAGCCGGACAAGGCGGGAAGGGCGGACAAGGCGGACCGAGTCCGCGCAAGTCCAAGCCAAAGCCGAAGGCCACGCCGACCGCTCAGGCGTCGGATCAGGCCACGACTCCGGCGCAGACTCCGGCGCCGGCCCAAGCCCAGGCGGACAAGCCTGCCGAGGGCGCCAAGAAGCCCCGCTCGCGCAACCGACGCAAGCGCAAACCGGCCGGTACGGCGCCGACCTCCTGACCGTGAAGGCATCGAGACGCCCTGTCGCGAGCCGTGACGAGGTGCGGCACCCCACGGCGGGGCTGCACCCGGTCGGCGGAATTCACAGCGCGCGCGCCGCGATCAAGTTCGGGAGCGAAGGGGTCGGTGAGCTTTGGCTCGACCGCAGCCGGCGCGACCGACGCTTATCGGAGCTGGCCGATCTTGCGAGCCAGGCGGGCGTGAAGGTCCGCCAGGTCGAGCGCGACGAGCTCGAGCGTGCCGCCGAAGGCACCAATCACCAGGGCGCATTGGCTTGGGTGCGGGTCCCCGCGGCACGCTCCGAGCAGGATCTCGATGGGCTCTTGGAGCGGATCGAAGGCCCGCCCTTCCTGCTCCTACTCGACGAGGTGCAGGATCCGCACAATCTCGGGGCCTGTTTGCGGACCGCGGAGGGTGCCGGCGTCCATGCCGTGATTGCCCCCAAGGACAACGCGGTGGGCCTAACCCCGGTCGTCTGCAAGGTCGCCAGCGGCGCCGCCGAGACCTTGCCCTATGTCCAGGTCACCAACCTGGCCCGGACCATGGGCTACCTCAAGGAGCGAGGAATCTGGCTCACCGGAACGAGCGGCGATGCCGACACCGAGCTCTATGCCGCCGATCTCACCGGGCCGCTCGGCCTGGTCATGGGCAGCGAGGGTACCGGCCTGCGCCGCCTCACGCGCGAGCATTGCGACCGCCTGGTCCGTCTGCCCATGTGCGGGACGGTCGAGAGTCTCAACGTCTCGGTCGCCGCGGGTGTTTGTCTTTACGAGGCGCTGCGTCAGCGTCGGTGAGCGTCCTAACCTGAGGCCGCGTCGTTTCGGCCTCATACTCGGTAGCCCGAATCGCCTGGTTCAAAAAACGCCAATTGAATCAGGGATGACCATCTTCGTGACTCCCCTTTATCATATCAGTCGCTATTCGTGCGTCTCCTACGCCAGCGACGCCGCGTTTCCGCTTCGCCGCAGTGGCGACGGAGAATGAGGCATCATGTTCGGTCAGCCCTTCTGGATTTAATATCTGCGATAATCTCCTTGACCGTTGTCCCTTCGAACAGGCTCTCGCGCTCAGCGGTATAGTTCCCGCTCCCGATGCGAAACTGGTTCAGGAAACGAATGCTGTCGACGACTCCGATTTCTCTGATCAGAGCATCTTTGGCGCGCTGATTGACCTCGGAGATGGTATGAATAGGTGCCGTCAATTAAAGCCTCCATGACGATCCGAACTCCAGACCGCGTCGCCTTGATCTGGCTCTCGGCGATTTCGCTGTTCGCCGTGTCCGCGTACTCCGGGCTGATTCGCTACGAGAAGCGTTCAAGGATAGTTTGTAGGTCCGCCGGTGGCTGTAGCTTACGGAGGATTTTCTTGCGCCGTTCGCCCTCGTCCATTTGGCCGAGTATTCGGTTCATCGCAGGATTGACGACCTTTTTCCAGTAGTGCTTCCCGTGAACCCAATGCGAATACTGGTCGTCGGTGCTTGCAGCTTCCGCGGCGCCACATTGGCTCTGAAACTGGGCGAAGATTCGTGCGGGATCGAGCAGCGCGTCCCACTTGCCCAAGACGCGCTGAATCTCTGCATCGTTCTGGGCAGTCACCAGACTCTCCTCCGAGGCCAGCGCCTCTTTGAATCCCAATGCGCGCAGGCCAGACCAAAGGGGTGTGACAACCTTCCAGAGTGCAGCGTGGCGCCGATAGTCGGGCAGGTGCGTTTCCATTTCGGCGCAGAAGGCCCTCTCGCCGCCGGCGACCGCCGCTTGACGCGTGGGCGGGATCGCTTGCCAGAGCTCGGATGGGTGGATCAGGAAGTTTTCCAAGCAGAAACGAGGTAGCACCAACAGGTTTGGCTGTTCAGCAACGCGGGCGTCGATGGCAGCCTGATCCCATTCGTCGCGGTCCACGAGTCCAATCCATTCGGGCTCCAGCATGAGAAGCTCCAGGAGTTGACGCTTATTGCCGACCGCGGCAATCGCCCACCGCTGCTCCCATCCGGGCGCGAAACGCTCCAGCAGGATACGAAACGCCTCCTTGTCGTCCGCCCCCTCGACCAGAAACGCCTGCTTGGGCTGACTCCCGATCAACTCCTGCCGGATACGGTCTCGCCTGGACCGAATCGTCACGGAGCCGCCTCCAGCAAGATCCGTTTTCCAAGTGCGTCGTAACGGCTCCAGACCTCGGGCACATGCGAAGTGATGATGAGCTGGCCGCCTCGGTCGGCGACCATCCTCTCCAAACGGGCGAGAAAACCCGAGACCAATGAGGGGTGCAGATAGAGATCCGGCTCGTCGATCAGCACGACGCCACCCGTCTCCATCCATCGGTTCACGAGGTAGAGCTGGATCAAGACCTGATGTTCGCCCGCACTAAGGTCGTCGAGGCTGTGCGTCGTGCCGGTTCCGTTCTTGAGCTTTACCCGTAGCCGATTCTCTCCGAGTTTTACCTCGGTCAGGATCTCTTTGCCGCTCAGAAAGGCGTTCATGTCGCGGATCAAGTCATGAAAGCGGTGCAGCGCCGCCGACTTCATGGCGAGCAGCGAGGCTTCCAGCTGGCCCTCCCATTGCTCCGAGACACGATAGCTGGTTAGCCAGCGCTGCTGCGGATCCTCCTGCCGGATCTCACCCACACCGCGCCGCGGGGGAACCCATCGGCGCTCCTCAGCATCCAGAAAGATCATGTTGGGGGAATCGCTCTTGTCCGCGGACACCAGCATCGTCTGCCGTGACTCGGTCCACCGATCGAGCCAGCTCGCGTCCTTGGGCCAGAGCATCTTGCGTGCCGGGGCGCCGGGTCTGCCGGTTCGAGCCACCCACTCACCCACGAATGAACATTCGGGATACTGCTGTTCCAGCGCTTCGACAAACTCCTGTCGACCGAACAAGAGCGCCATCGAGGGTCCGTCGAAGGGCAGATCCTCCAGGAACAGGGCCACACCGCCCCAGCCCTGGAGCCACTCCCGTTCCGCGCTGCTTTTGGGTAGGGGCTTGCGGTGTTGCAGCCAATGGCCAAAGGCGCCCCAGAGCATGGCCACAGCCCGCAGCGCCGACGACTTGCCGCAGCCGTTCGGTCCGCTGAAGAGGATGTTGGTGGCAATCTCGCCGGACCAGTCATCTTTGAAATCGAAGACCCGGGAGCCGAGAGGGCCGGCCTCGAAGACATGGATCGCGCGGATTTTCATCAGCTCTTCCTGGGTTGGACCTTATCCAGCTCGCCCCAGACGCGCGAGCGAGGGTTCTCTCGATTCTGATCTTGACGCATTTAGTGAGTTACCGGCTAGACGTCGGATCCAGGCAATAGATTCGCGATGGTAGCGTGGGTTGCCGTCGCGGCAATCAATTCATTAACGTCGCGAACTATGCGCTCACTCAAATCAATAACACAGTTGTCGCGAGTCGCTTGGCGCGGCGACGCAGCTATCTCAGCTAAATCGGTAGCTTTGGTAAAGATAAGGTGCGATTCAATGATCTCATCCTGTATTGCCGGTTCTGGAATTGGTATAAGCACGTCAGCAAGCTGAGAGCTGTCCATAGTCACATTCGTAGCGCCGAACATTAGCGGTACGATCAACTCCTCGATTACGGCGCTCAAGAAGAGGTGAAGAAACCGGGGTCGGATTCTATCTTCATCTTTAACAAAGATGGCACACATTGTACTTGCGAGCGCGAACTTTCCTTCTTGGTAGTGGATCCGCTTAATGTCGGCCTTTCCTTGCCCTGATGAAGATACAAGAGGGACACAAACCGCCTTACCTTCAAAATCCCAGTGAGCTGCTGATTTCCGCTCTTCTGCTGGTACGCCTAACACAAACGCGCCAGGGGTTGTGGCCATGTTGGGAGACTGACCTTCCAGGATTTCACATACGTCACCCAATCGCCAGAGCGGGATGTCCTCCCGGTGAATAACCCGATTCGGTAGGTCGGGCCAACGTCCGATTAAATGTACTGTGCGTCTAGAAAGGAGAGACTTCTTCGACACCGTGAATGATCTTGGCCTATTTGTTTGCTCAGCCCATATCGTCCCGTTCTCGACCGCGTACTTGAAGTCGGATATGATCCGTTGAGCAGTATTAAGCTGCGATCCCGGAACTCGCTCTCGCGTATCGGTTTGCGTAAATCCGTCATTCTCAATCTCAATGAAGAGGACGGAATCGGAGCGTCTGGCAAGCAGGCGATCGATAATGAGAATATGCGTCTTCACACTAGCATAAGGCTTGAATACACCACGTGGGAGCGTGATGTCTGCCAATAAATATCCTCCTTCGACTAAAAGACGCCTCAATTGCACGTGCCCGGCGTGAGCTACAAAGTGAATGCCTTCGGGTACGATGACACCAGCCCTGCCAGCAGGTGTTAGATGCTCCAGAAAGTAGTCTAGAAACAAAACCTCCGAGCGTTTGGACTTCACTGAGAATCGCTCATGCGGCTTGATCCCGCCCTTCGGCGACATGAATGGCGGGTTGGCCAGGATGACGTCGGCGTAGTCGTTCCAGCGGTCCTGGCTGGTGATGTGTCGTGCTTCTTCGGGTCGATAACGGCGACAATGAAATCGATGATGTGGCGCGGGGTGCGGAACTGTCCGGCATCGCCCTCTGGCTGCCGAGCACGGAGAGCAGATATTCAAAGGCGTCACCCAAGCGTTCGGAATGGTCGTACTCGAACTCGTCGATGATCTTCAGGAAGGCCCGCAGTGTCTCCGGATCGCGGTAGGGCAGAAAGGCGTTCTTGAAGATGTCGCGGAAGAGGGGCGGGATGCCGGGGTTCTCCGGCATCTTGGCGATGGCCTCTGCGTAGAGGTTCAGCGTCTCATGTCCGCCCAGGCCGGAGCGCATCAGCTTGGCCCAACCGTACCCGGCGTATGCGCCGGCGAAGAACTTGCGGTGGCCGCCCAGCTCTTCGGCATCGGCGTCCATGTCGTCCATGAACTTGTAGATCAGGGCAATCGTGATCTGCTCGACCTGACTCTTGGGGTCGGGCACCTTGCCTACGAGGATGTCACGGGCGGTGTCGATGCGCCGTTTGGTATCAGTGTCGAGCATGTGGATCCAGATGAGTGTGCAATCAGACGGCGACGATGAAGTCGCCATAGGGAACGAGTAACGGGTCGTGCGTCAGCAGGCGCATCGGCTCGACTTGGGCCTGTGCAGCCAAGATCCGGTCGAAGGGATCCTGATGGTGGGGCGGTAGGGTTTCGGTGGCGGCGGCATGTTCCGGTTCGACGGGGAGAAACTGGTAGCCCGCCGTGCGGAAAAAGCCGATTGCGTCTGAGCCCGAAATCGGCATGTTGCCGCGCCCGAGGCGATACTGGATCGCGATCTCCCAGATGCTGGCCACGCTGATCCAGACCCTGGCGCGGGGGTTGAGGATGAGGTCGCGTGCCATCGTCGACAGCCGCGGGCTGTCGACGATGGCCCAGAGTGCAACGTGGGTGTCGAGCAAGAGGTTCATCGTCTACGGCTATCCCTGCTCGGCCTTCGCATCCTCCCCGGGGCGCCCACCCAGGAAGAGCCGCGCGACCTCGTGGTTATGCGCGTCAATGTTGTCGGGTACGACGAACAGGCCCTTGGCGACGCCGATCCGGCGCTCGAGGGGCACGTCGGAGACGGGCACCAGCTTGGCGACGGGGTGACCGTTGCGGGCGATGACGATCTCCCGCTCCGTGCCCTGCTCGATCGCCTCCACCAGCCGGGAGAGATTGGTTTTGGCCTGCAGCATGTTGATGGCTTGCACGGGGTCTCCGGTCGGATTTCGGGCAGATGGTTGGTCTAGTCTAGCTAAACCGCGTCCAGAGCGAAATATTGATTCTCGAGTGAGCTCGACGTTTGCTGCATCCACAGCCCTTCGCGGAGGCGCGGTTTAAAAACATATATTTTTTAATGTCTTAAATCGCGCCGGCTCCAACGGTCGTCAAGTCTGACGGGGCCGATCCCCAGGGCGGAACCGTTCTAGCCCAGATTCACTGTTTTGCCGTGCGGTTGTCCTCGACTCTGAACAACTCCCGGCAGCACGGGTATAAAGCGCCGGAATAGCCGCCACCCGAGAACCCGAGCGTGAACCTGCGCGAGGTCGTCCTACAACCGGTCGCCGCATCCGAGGAGGCTCGCTTCCGGAGCCTCATGGCGGCCCATCACTATCTGGGCGCGTTGCCGAAGATCGGCGACACGCTGTGGTATGTCGCCACCTGGCAGGGACAGTGGCTGGCGCTGTTGAGCTTCTCGGCCGCGGCCTGGAAGTGTGCCGCGCGCGATGCCTGGATCGGCTGGGACTTTCGCCATCAATACGATCGTCTGCACCTGATCGCCAACAACAGCCGGTTTCTGATCCTGCCCGAGCACCATGTGGCGAACCTCGCCTCGCGGGTGCTGGCGCTGAGCGAACGGCGTCTGGCCACCGACTGGCCGGCGCGTTTCGGTTACCCGTTGCTGTTGCTGGAGACCTTTGTCGACCCGCAGCGGTTTCACGGCACGATCTACCGCGCCGCCAACTGGCACGAGGTGGGCGAGACCCGCGGCTATCGGCGCACCCGCACCGGCTACAGCGCCGCGACGGGCCCCGCCAAGCGTGTCTTTGTCCGCCCCCTGCACGCCCGCGCCCGCGCCTGCCTGTCTCATCCCGTCCTCGATCCCCGTTACCGTCACGGAGCCCCGCACATCATGTTGAGCGCCGATCAGATGCTGTCTTTGCCCGAGTTCTTCGCCGACATTCCCGATCCGCGTCGCGGTCAGGGCCGGCGCCATCCCCTGCCCACGGTGCTGGCCATCGCCGCCGCAGCCACCCTGTGCGGGATGCGCGGCTACAAGGCCATCAGCCTATGGGCGCAGGACTTAAGCCAGCAAGCGCGGGCGCGCTTTCGCTGCCGCTGGCGCAACCGCCGCTACGAGGTTCCCAGCCGCACCGTCATCCGCGAGGTGCTCGTGCGCGTCGACCCCGACGCGTTGAACAGCGCCCTGCAACGCTGGAACCTCCAGCATGCCGAGGACGAGGACTTGGCCGTCGACGGCAAGACGATGCGCAATGCCATCGACGCCGATGGCCGTCAGACCCACATCCTCGGCGTCGTCGGCCACCGCAGTCAGACCTGCTACACCCAAAAAAAGTCGGCACCCTGCCCGTAGAGGGTCGCGACGAGGCCAAGCAAACCAACGAGATCGGGATGGTCATCCCGGTCCTCGAGACCCTGGACATCACCGGGAAGACCATCACCGCCGACGCCTTGCTCACCCAGCGCAAGCTCGCCGAGTACCTGCGTGCGCGCGACGCCCACTACGTCTTCACCGTCAAAGACAATCAGCCGAACCTGCACGCCGATCTTCGCCTGTTCTTCGAGAAGGACCGCGGTCAACCCGATTTCCGCGAGCCGCCCACCCCGGGCCATGGCCGCATCGAGAGCCGCGCGATCTGGACCTCCGAGCGCCTCAATGAATACCTGGATTTTCCCGGTGTCGGACAGGCCTTCCTCATCGAGCGCCACACCGTGGAGAAGAAGACCGGCAAGACCTCCACCGAGACCGTCTACGGGGTGACCAGTCATACCCGCGACACCGCCGATGCCGCACGGGTACTGGGCTTGAATCGCGGCCACTGGACGATCGAAAACGGCTGTCACTACTCCCTGGACTGGAACTGGGACGAGGACCGCTGCACCATTCGCACCGGCCATGGCCCCGCGAACATCACCGCGCTACGCCGCTTCGCCATCGGCGTCATCAAGGCGAAGTCCCGCGACACCGTCTCCGCCACCATCCCGCGTCTGGCGCGCAACCTCCGCCTGGTATTCGACTATCTGCGCATGACCGAGAACTCCCGCCGGCGCCCGCCGGTCCGGCTGGCGCCGGCGGGCTAGAACAGATTTGCCGTGGGCCGATCCCATCCAAAAACATCAAATACCGCGCTGGACGCGGTTTAAGTTGGCCGCACGTCACCCGTCGAGCTGCACTTCGGCCTACATAAACTGGTTTAGAGGCACGTAGTCCTTGACGTAGGCCGGGACCAGACTGCGGGATTTCGGCGGCACGGCCTTGAAGTCGCGAGTGCTGAACATGGGGTTGGTCGCCAGATCCGTGAGCTGACCGCTGTCGATGATGTCGCGCACCCGACCGCTGGTGGCGTATGCCTTGAAGTAGGTCTTGATTGCCGGAATCGGGGTGGATGCTTCGGGCTTGCAGTCGGCAACGAACTTGGCGAACTCCTCTTCAAGCAGCTCGTCCTTGGATTTGAAGCGCGGGATCAGCCCGAAGACCTTCTCCCGGATCTCGCGCAGGGTCAAGCGGCGGTCCACCGCGGCCGCTTTGCGGAGTTTATCGAGGTTGTAATATTCCTCGGGTTTGTCGAAGACCTCGCGGTTGATGTAGTCGATGACCCGGTCCCACTGACCGGCCTCGACGGCGGCCGCGATCTCGGGGTCCTCGCGAACGCTGTCCTCGAATCGTTCGAAGAACATGACGGTGAATTGCTGGGCATCGGGAATCTGCGAGGTCACCTGTACGGCGAAGTCCGACTGGTACTTGCCGGGGAAGAGGCGATCCGCCATTTGATTGAGGATCTGGGTCAGTTTGGCGGCATGATTCTGACTGACGCCGAAGATGATCGATTTGCCGATCTCGCCGCTGACGGGGTCGCGCAGTGCATTTTCGAGGAAGGTCTTGCAGAAGAGCTGGTTGGTGGCATCCGAGAAAAATCGCTTCTCGAGCTCGCGCTGCTTGTACGCCTCTTGCCGATCACCGCCGGTGTCGTCCGCCACGGGCACGATGAACCCTGCCTCGGAGAGCAGCGCGGTGGTCACATCGGTGCGGGCGTCGACGACGATCGGATTGATCAGGAAGCCGTCTTTCACGCCGTCGAGCAGGGAGTAGCGATAGGTCGGCTGGCTGTTCTCGCAGCCGAGGGTGCGATACGTATCGAGCAACAGCCGGTGCTCGGCCTCGCGCGGGTCGCGTGTCGTCGGTTTGGCGCTGTCGAACCGCTTAAGGTAATCGCGGGGGGTCGCGGTCAGGCCCAGCTTGTAGCCAATGAAGTAGTCGAAGACGGCGCGGGCATAGCCGCCGATGGAGCGGTGCGCCTCGTCCGAGATCACCACATCGAAGTCGGTGGGCGAGAAGAGCCGCTGGTATTTGTTGTTGAAGAGCAGCGACTGCACCGTCGTGACTACGATCTCCGAGCGCCGCCAGTCGTCGCGGTTCTCCTTCCCTGACGCAAGTCTCCTGCGATGGCAGAGGCGATGCAAGGCGTTCAGCTCGCGTCTCAGATAGGCTCGACGGCGACCACGTACATCGCGCTCTCATCGATCCGCCATCGGATATTGCGGTCATACAGCCGGAGACCAAACTCCCGACGCTCGGGATAGCGATCCATATACCCCGGCCGCGGATCCTGGGCGAGGACTTGCTCGATCAGTGCGCGCAGTCGGAGCGTCCCGGTCGGATCGGCTTCGGCAATGCCCTGTAATGCCTCCACGGAGAAGGTAACATCGGCGGCGACGATCTCGGGCGCCGTGGCAAAGCCGCTTCGGGCCTTGGGGATGCTGTCCGCGTACGGCACATAAGGCTTGATGTCCAGGACCGGGGTGCCATCCAAGAGATCGACACCCCGAACCTCGAGCGCGAGTCCGCGTGCGTCTCTGATGAGTCCAAGCTGCTCGACCGCGGAGATCCCGATGGGGTTCGGGCGATAGGGCGCGCGGCTCGCGAAGACGCCGACGCTCTCGCGGCCGCCGAGACGCGGCGGTCGCACGGTCGGGCTCCAGCCCGCGGTCAGACAGTCCGCGTGAAAGACGAAGAGGATCCAGACATGCGAGAAGCCTTCGAGCCCCTTGAATGCCTCCTCCCGCGCAAATTCGGGCAGAAGCTCGATACGCGCCTCGGCGGCGGTCACCAGTCCGGGTTGGCGCGGGATCCCGAACTTGTCGGTGTAGGGGGAGCGGATGTGGCCGATGGGGGCGAAGGCGAAGGACATGCGTTGGCCTGCGGTGTTTGGATGGGTGCCATTATGCTGGAGAATGGCGCCGGGCTCCCACCACCGGTCTCCGGCGGCTATTTGCGGGATCGCCCTGGCGTGGGCCTGATCACCCTGCGCTGGGATCCATGTTCGGCCCCGAAGCGACGCCTCGCGCTGACGCGATCCCTGCTTGAGGTGTTGCATGACTGTCGTCACCCGGTCGCCATCACCACCAAGTCGGCCCTGGTCCTGCGCGATCTGGATCTGCTGCTCCCGATGGCCGAGCTTGGACTCGTCGCGGTGCAGATCTCGGTGACGACGCTCGATCCGCACCTGGCCCGTCGGCTCGAACCGAGGGCAGCCTCCCCGGAGCGGCGCTTGGATGTCGTGCGGACGCTTGCGCAAGCCGGCGTGCCCGTCGGCGTCCTGGTCTCGCCGCTGATCCCCGGCCTGACGGATGCGGACCTGGAACGCATCCTCGAGCGCGCCGCTGCAGCGGGTGCTTCCCGAGCCGGCTGCCTGCTCATCCGTCTGCCGCGCGAGGTCGCGGAGCTGTTCGATGCCTGGCTTCGAGCGCATGTCCCGGATCGGGCCGAGCGCGTGTTGAGCCTGATCCGACAATGCCGAGGCGGACGTCTGAACGACCCGGATTTCGGCTCGCGCATGACCGGGCGAGGTCCGGTCGCGGAGCTGCTTTCTCAGCGTTTTCGCCTGGCCGCGCGTCGCTTGGGTTTGCACCGACACGACAGCGGATGGGATCTCGCCACGTCCCGCTTCCGCCGGCCGCAGCTCCCGGGGAGTCAACTGGATCTTTTCAATTAGGTTTCGTCCTCATGTCATCGCGGATTCCATGTCTCGGCTTGCGCGTCTCCCCGTTGCTCGGTCAAGCCCCGACGCGAGGATTCAAGACATCGCCTCAAATGACTCACCACTCACCACTCACCACTCACCACTCGCCCCCGTGCTGTCACCGCTTTGTCACGTCCCACGCATTCCCTTATCCTTCACGCGCTTTTAGGGCGCGAGGAGGGTCGCGCCTCGTCTCCAAACTCAAAAAATCAGGGGCGCGACGATGACGAAAAAAGGTGCAAGACTGTTGGCGGGAGCGGTTGGGCTCGGGATGGCATCGCTGACACAGGCGTACGACTTGCCCGCCGTGAATCTCGGCTTTACCAGTTTTCTCGACGGTGCGCCGCCGGCAGGGCCGGGTTGGTATGCCCAGCAGTATGTGCAGTTTTATCGCAAGGGGCGCCTCAAGGACGCAAACGGCGGCGACCTGCGCCTGCCGACCGCGCGCGGACTCGAGAAGGCCGAGGTCGAGGCGAATATCGGTCTGACCCAGCTCCTCTATCAATCCGATCAGCCCATCCTGCTCGGCGGCAAATGGGGCATGAATCTGATGTTGCCCTACGCCGGCTTCGATCTGGATCCCAAGGACAATTTCGCGCTCTCGGCGAACGGCGGCAATCTGGGTGACCTCTTGATCGGGCCCTATCTTCAGTGGGACCCGATCATGGGTTCCAACGGACCCAAATTCGTGCAGCGCGTCGAGCTTCAGCTGATCTTCCCGACCGGCTCCTACGACGCCAACGATGCGCTGAACGTCGGCAGCAACTATTTCTCCTTCAACCCCTATTGGGCCGCGACGGCCTTCCTGGCGCCGAAATGGACGGCGTCATGGCGTCTGCACTATCTGTGGAACGCTGAGAACAACGACCCCTACAAGCCGCTCGGCGCCAACGATACCCAAGCCGGTCAGGCTATCCATGCCAACTTCGCGAGTGCCTACGAGGTGCTGCCGAATCGTCTGCGTCTCGGCATCAACGGCTATTTTCTCAAGCAGTTCACCGAGAGCAAGATCGACGGCAGAGGCGTGCGCAACAGCGAGGAGCAGGTCGTCGGCATCGGGCCCGGGCTGGTCTACCACTTCTCCAAGCACGACCATCTCTTCGTGAACGCCTATTGGGAGACTGAGGCGGAGAATCGTCCCGAGGGCTCCAGGTTCAATCTGAGGTTCGTGCATCATTTTCATTGAGGCTGAACCGCGCCTCGTACCGTGTGCGCCGGTCGGAGCGGATCGGCGCTGCCGGTTCCTCGCGATGTCGGATTCGACGCGGTTCAGGTGGGTGTTCGCCGAATCTTTTTTGTGAAGTGCTGACCCTTTCTTGCTAAAGTAACGCATGTGTAACTATACGTCGTGATTGAGATCGTCCAGTACGAAACGGAAACCGGGGAGTGTCCTTTCGCCGCGTGGTTCGGGGATCTCGATGCGCGGTCAGCGGCGAAAATCCGAGCCGCGATTGCCCGCATCGAAGGGTGAGACGAATGGCACTTACCAGAGATTTTAAGGAAACCGTCAAGGCGCGTGCCGAGCGCGATCCGGAGTTTCGCGTCGCCCTGCTGGAAGAAGCGCTCGATGCGTTTCTGAATGCCGATCTCAACACGGGGAAGGTTCTGTTGCGCGACTACGTCAACGCGACCGTCGGGTTCGAGCAGCTCGGCGCACAGCTTCAAAAGAGCCCGAAGAGCCTGATGCGGATGCTCGGCGAGCGAGGCAATCCGCGAGCGGACAACCTCTTTGCGGTGGTTGCTCACTTGAAGGCCCACGAGGGCGTCTCGTTCAGTGTTCGGCGTTCTGGGCGTCCATAACGCCTCGTTCCGCGAGAGCTATATGAGAACCCGTGTCAACGGGTCCACTTCGGATTGACGCGCGCCAAAAGGATGGCGCGGATTGATCTTTCGCTGCAGGACCGTCTGTAGGTTAGTTTAAAGGTCGCCACGACTACGTTTGTTCGGACACGAAGCGGGCGACATCCGCGGCGAGGTCTCGGAGCAGCGCGTCCGGGATCGTCTCAGCGCCTTGCGACAGGGCGAGCGCGCGCATGAGCAGGCCGGCGTCTTCTTGGGTCAGGATGCCCTTCGGCAGGGCCTCGCTGTAGAGCCAGATCCCGGCCTGTTGGGGTGTCGGCGGGGTCTCCTGCTCGGCGCGCATGGCGGCACAGGCGAGGAGGGCGCCGAGCAGCAGATCCATGGCCGGGGCGGGGCAGGCCTGTTGGATCAGGACCTCGGCACCGCGGAGCTTCTCCCGTGCCTGCGACAATAGCCGCGGCTCTTGCGGCCTGCGCGGCTCGTCCGCGGGCTCGACGAGCGGGCGCGCCCGCGCGATCGGAGAGGCGTCCCCGAGCCGCCGCAGTCCGCTCAGCGTGTGCGGGTCAATCAGTGCCACCGGGATTCGATCGGAGATCGACGCGGCGAGCCGATCGGCCTCGGCGTCGACCCGATCCAGGACCACCAGCAGTCCACCGCCGGAGCCGAGGATGCGCTCGATGCGGGCGCCGAATGCGTCCTGGACCGCCTCGATGGCATGACGAATGGCCTCCTCCATCTCGGCATCTCGCGTCGCATCGGCGAGCGGGATGGGCTCTGATCGCTCGACCGGCGTGTCGTCGGACTCTGCGTCGTCGATTGGCGTCGTCACGTCGGCGCCAAAGTCGATGTCCGGACTCGCAGCCAGGTCCGTGGCTGCTTGTTCGGCTGTCGCCACTTCGGACGACACGTCATCAACCTGCTCGCCCGGCACCTCGGTGGCTGTCTTGGGTACGCCAGGCAACCCGGCGAGATCCTCCGCAAGCACCTCCACCAGCTTGCGCGAGACCCCGACGACGTCCTCGGTGGCGTCTTGATCGACCACGTTCTCGAAGAGGTTGCGCTTGCCCTGGACCAGCTCCAGGACTCGGCACTCGTAGGACTCGGCGGCGACCAGCAGGATGATCTGAACCTTGCGGGTTTGCCCCAGACGGTGCACCCGGGCGATGCGCTGATCCAGCACCGCCGGGTTCCAGGGGATATCCAGATTGACCAGGACCGAGGCCGTCTGCAGATTCAGCCCGACCCCGCCCGCATCGGTCGAGATGAAGACCTGGCAGGCGTCGTCCTCATTGAAGCGATCGATCAGCTCGCCGCGCTTGGCCGTCGGCACACCACCGTGCAGGCGGATGCAACCGAGTCCCAACGCACGCACGCGCTCCTCCACCATCCGGGTCATCTGCTCCCATTGGGAGAAGACCACGGCCTTGAGCCCGGATTGCAGACAGAGCTCGTCGAGCAGATTTGCCAGCTCGTCGAGCTTGGGCGACCCCTCGGTCTCTTTGTCGACCAGACCGGCGGCGTCGCAGGCCATGCGCGCTTGCTGCAGATTGGCCATCAGCCGGTTCGACTCGCCCGGTGTGAGGGGGCGACGCTTGGCGATCTGCGCCAGGATGCCCGCGGCCTGGATGCCGGCATCGTGCAGCTCTTGCTGACAGGCGTCGAGCGGGATGTCCAGGCGGCTCTCGATGCGATCCGGGAGCTGGTCGCGCACCAGTTGGCGGTCGCGGCGCAGCATGACGGGCGCGAGCCGACGCCGCAGCTCGGAGAGGTTGCGGTAGCCCAGTACCTTGCCGCGCTCGTCCGTGATGTGGAAGTCCACCAGATAGCGCCAAAGCGGGCCAAGCACCTTCTGGTCGACCACCTGCATCAGGCTGTAGAGGTCTTCGAGCCGGTTCTCGAGCGGCGTGCCGCTCAGCACGAAGGCATAGCGCGAGGGGATGCGTTTGACCGCCGCGGCGATCTTGGTGCGCCAGTTCTTGATGCGCTGCGCCTCGTCCAGGATCACCAGATCCGGACGCAAGGTCTCCGCGATGACACTGCCGTCGCGCAGGATCAGCTCGTAGTTGACGATCAGGAAGCCGCTGCTGCCTCGGTACTGGGCGGCTCGCGTGGCGGCCGGTCCCTGAATCACCCGCGCCTCCTGTCCAGTGAACTTGCGGATCTCGCGTGCCCACTGTTGCTTGAGCGAGGCAGGGCAGATGACCAGGATCCGCTCGACCTCGGCATGGCGATGCAGCCAGGCCGCTGCCGCGATGGCCTGGAGCGTCTTGCCGAGACCCATGTCGTCTGCCAGCAGCGCGCGCCCGTTGGCGGCCAGAAAGGCCACGCCCTCGACCTGGTAGGGATAGAGCCGTGCGGTGACACCGGGCAGGCGCCCGCCCGAGGCGCGGATCGCCTCGCCGATGTCGCGTGCGCGCTGCCGTTGGGCCGCCTGCTCGGCCAGGCGGCGGGCGAAGCCGAGTGCGTCTTCGCCCAGATCGATATCCGCGCGCCCGGCCAAGGCATCGGCCAGACGCAGGAAGTCCTCGGGCAGACGCCGACGGTAGGCGCCGGCGTCGTCGAAATGCGCGTCCAGCAGCGCGACCAGTTCGGGATCGAGCGGATCCTCCGGACGTTGCATCGCACGGTGGAGACGGATCTGGGGTGCGGGGTCGCCCTCCCAGTCCAGATACACGAAGGGGGAGGGCGGCCCGAGTGACTGCAAGCGCTTGGCGTCGCGGCGTTTGGCAATGCGGTGCAGCACCGCCTCGATGTGCTTGCAGGTCCCCAACTGGTTGGTCGCGAAATCCGGGCAGGTGCAGTAGTTGGCGCGCCGCTCCAGCGATCGGATATGCACCCGGTAGCTGACCGGGACATGGGTGGAGGAGACCAGCGAGCGCGCGGTCCAGGCCCCATAGGCCGGATCGCCCGAGAGGTGCTCGACCCGGACCTCGGTCCGTCCGCGCTTGACGCGCTCGTCGATCGCACCTTCCACCGCGCCGAGCAGCTCGCCCTCGGCCGCCCCGCGTGCCGATCGCGCAAAGAGCGCGGCGAGTGCATGGACGCAGGGTTGGTCCGGGGGTGTCCCGCAGTCGCACAGACAGATCAGATTGCCGTCGCCGTCATAGGACAGCTCGAGCGCGACGATCTCTTCCTCCTCTTCGTCCTCGACGTCGGCACGCAGGCAGACGCCGTCCAGTTGCAACTCGGCGACGCGGTTGTCCTTGTAATGGCGCAAGCCGTCGCGCACCAGATCGGCGGTGGCCAAGGCGTGGAGCTGATCGTGATCGAGCGTGAAGGGATCGAGGTCGTGCGTCTGGTCTCGGCCGGCGTGCATGGGGGCTGTGCTTCCCGGTTTTTGGTCGGTCGCCCATGTTAAACCGCGGTTGAGGCGAAAGTCAGAGAAAGAACAGGATCGTTAGATAGTGACTGATGCTGCCCGCGAGCACGAAGAGGTGCCATACGCCGTGCGACCAGGAGAAGCGGCTGTCGAGTGCGTAGAAGATGACGCCGAAGGTGTAGAAGAGACCGCCCGCGACGAGTCCCCATAAACCTGCCGGGGGTAGGCTTGCCACCAAGGGCTCGAGGGCGACGACGATGAGCCAACCCATCGTGAGATAGATGATCATCGGCAGGATCCGTCGCCCGCGATGCGGAATGCTGTCGATCAGGATGCCGATGCCGGCCAGGGTCCAGATGGCGCCGAACATCCACCACCCCGTCGCCCCCTTGAGCACCAGCAGGCTGAAAGGGGTATAGGTGCCGGCGATCAGCAAATAGATGGCATCATGGTCCAGAACCTTGAAGATCCGTTTTGCGCGGCCCCGCAGGCTGTGATACAGCGTCGAGAAGAGGTAGAGCAGAAACAGCGTCGCCCCGTAGACGCTGAAGCTGACGATGCGCAGTGCACCGCCCTGCATCCCGGCAAAGGTCACGAGCACGACGACCCCGATCAGCGCGAGGGCCGCGCCGACCAGATGCGAGATGCTGTTGAAGCGTTCGCCTGCGTACATCGGATGCGATTCCTCGCGCGATCAATTCCCGGCGATGCGTTGTCCGCCGGCGAGCCAGGTGCGCAGTCGGTTCGAATCACCGACGGGCGTGAGCTTGCCGACCGCGTCCAGAAAGACGACATAGAGTCGGCGCCCGTCGATCCGGGTCTGCATCACCAGGCAATGGCCGGACTCGTTGATGAACCCGGTCTTGCTCACCTCGACATGCCATTCCGGGTTGCGCACCAAGGGATTGGTGTTGCGGTACTCCAGGGTGCTCTTGTCGACGAAGGGGTGGACCGTCATCTCCCCACGCGAGCTGGCCTCGCGGATCAAGGGGTATCGGGCGGACGCGCGGACCATCTTCACCAAGTCCTCGGCCGTTGAGCGGTTGCGGTTGTCCAGACCGCTGCTGTCGGCAAAGGTGGTGTCGTGCATCCCGAGTGCTTGGGCCTTGCGGTTCATGGCCGCGACGAACTGCGGGGTCCCGCCCGGCGAGGTCCGGGCCAGGGCGGCGGCGGCGCGGTTGTCCGAGGACATGAGCGAGACCATCAACATCTCTCGGCGCGTTAAGGTCGCCTGGCCGATGCGCAGGCGCGAGCGGCTGTGGCGCATGGTGTCGCGATCGGCCTCGATGATGGTGATGGGCGCATCCAGAGAAACGCCGGAGTCCAAGACCACCATCGCCGTCATCAGCTTTGTGACGGAGGCGATGGGTTTCACCTCGCGGGTGTTTTTGCCGTAGATCCGGCGGCCCTGCTCGTCCACGATCAGGGCGCTCGCGGAATTGATCGTCGGGCCGGAGGTCCCCGAGCCCTGGTTTTGGCTCGCCGCGAAGGCGTCGCTGCAGAGGATCAGGCCGGCGAGCATGAGCGCCGACAATAGGATCCGGCCGATGTCTTTGAACGCGTCACCCTGCCGGGGCAGCAGATAGAGCGTGTTGAGTGGATTGATCGGCGACAACGGCGATGGGGGCATGAGAAGGGCATCTCGGCGATAATGAGTGGTATGTGAAACCTGTCCGCGAGGACATGCGCCGTTCCCGCCGGGGGATAGGCCCCGGCATCAGTCCGAGGCAGCAGCAGTGGCGGACGCGGTTCGATTGCGTCGACGTCGGGCTACGGGTGGCTGGAGACCCGGCGTCGGCGATAATTATTGCACAGGATCGGGTCAGCGCCCGGGGTCGAGAGGGCCGGGCTCGGCTCGGCTCGGATCGGGCTGCCGGAAGCTCGGGCTCGCGGGTGCTGCTGTTTCATCGGAGAGTCGGGATCAAGATGCTTATGCGAAATCCCTGGACACAGTGGTCGGATCGCTGGCGCGGCTTGCGCGAGGCGCTGCTCGAGCCACGGGTCGACGACGCGAGCCTCCGTGCGGCCTTGCGCGAGGCGCGTGCGCGCCATCCCCTTCCCGTGGTCTGGCTGATCGGCAAGACCCAATCCGGCAAGACCTCCATCATCCGAGCGCTGACCGGGAGCGGCCTGGCCGAGATCGGCAACGGTTTCCAGCCCTGTACGGCGACCACGCGCCTCTATGACTTTCCTGCGGAGGCGCCCTTGGTGCGCTTTCTCGATACCCGCGGACTCGGCGAGGTTGCCTATGACGCGAGTGCCGACATCCGCTACTGCGAGTCGCAGGCGCATCTGCTGTTGGCCGTGATGAAGGCGACCGACATCCGCCAGGATGATGTCTTGGAGGTGCTGCGCCAAGTGCGCGGACGCCACCCGGAATGGCCCTTGGTCATCGCACAGACCGGACTGCACGACGCCTATCCGCCGGGCGGCGAGCATCCTTTGCCGTATCCCTTCGAGGATGAGCGCTGGCCGGACGCCGTCCCGCTCGACCTCGTGCGTGCACTGCGGGCGCAACGCGATCGCTTCGGCGCGTTGCCGGGCGAGATCCCGGTGCGCTGGGTGCCGATCGATCTTACCCTTCCGGAGGACGGATTCGATCCGCCGGACTACGGCCTGGATGCCTTGTGGCAGGCGATCGACGGGGTCTCGTCGCTGCGTCTCCAAGCCCTGCTGCGCAGCGATGCCGGTGTGCGCGACGCCTATGCCCGATCCGCCCATCCGCACATCGTCGGCTATGCGATTGCGGCGGCCGGCGTCGGCGCGCTTCCATTGGTGGATCTGGTCGGCGTGCCGGCGATCCAGGCGAAGATGCTGCAAAGCCTCGCCGCGCTCTACGGTCAGGATTGGGATCGTCGCGCCATCCTCGAGTTTCTGGGGCTGCTCGGGACCGGCATCGGTGTGGCCTATGCCGCGCGCAGCGCCGGCCGTGCGGTGGTCAAGCTGATTCCGGTGTGGGGACAGACGGCCGGAGCCATCTGGGGCGCGACCGCCAGCGGTGCGACGACCTATGCGCTCGGCAAGGCCGCCGGGTTTCACTTCAATCGCCGACGCCGCGGTCTGCCGGCTGACCCCGACGGGTTGCGCCGTACCTTCGCCGAAGGATTCGACACCGGCTCGGCCCTCCTGAAAGACCTGGTGAGATCGGACCGACCATGAAGAAACTCCTCGGCCGCATCGATCGCCTGCGCCTTCTTGCCCTGCTGCTGTGGGCGGTTCCCGTCGTCGCGCTCTTGCCGTTGGGTCTCTTCTGGTTGTGGCAGGTCGAGGCGCTGCGCTACTGGTTGGGTGCGCTCGTTCTCTTCAGCGCGGCCGGGTACGGTCTTCAGGCGTGGCTCCATCGTCACGAGCGCCGGTTGCTCCTCGACGCGGAGACCGAACCGGATCCCGATTGGCCGCCGGCGGCCGACGTCGCCTGGGCGCTGGTCGAGGACCTGGCCGCACAGACCAAACCCGAGGACTGGCCGATCGGGGAGGGCGACCGGCTCGGGGTCTTGGGCCAACAGACGCTCGAGCGTGTCGCACGGCATTTTCATCCGGATGTGGATGAGCCCTTGTTGGAGCTGACGGTGCCGCACACGCTCCTGATCGTCGAGCGCGCGAGCCGCGATCTGCGCGAGACCATCACGGATCACATCCCCTTCAGCCACCGGCTTACCGTGGGTTCGCTGATGCGCGCCTATCGCTGGAAGCCCTTTGCGGATCGCTTGTTGGGGCTGTATCGCGCCGGACAGTGGGTCGTGAATCCGGCCCATGCCTTTTTGACCGAGGCATTGGCGCAGCTGCGCGGGCGCGGTTACGCCTTGGCGCAGGATGAGCTCTATGGTTGGATCCTGAAGGAGTACGTGCGCAAGGTCGGCTCCTATGCAATCGAGCTCTACAGCGGACGGCTCCTGCTCTCGGATGCTGCGCCCGATGCCCGGCCCACCACGACATCCGAGCGCGATCTGCGTGCGTCCGACGCGTCCGACGAGCCGGCCGGCGAGCCCCTAAGGATCCTCGTGTTGGGACGTTCCAACGCCGGCAAGTCCAGTCTGATCAACGCCCTGTTCGGCCAACTGCGTGTGGCGACCGATCTGCTGCCCGACACCACCAAGATGCTCACGCCCTATCGTCTGGCGCGCGAAGGTCTCGATCTCGCGTTGATCTACGACACCCCGGGATCCGACGCGATCGACGATCAGACCCTGCGCACGGCGGCGGGCGACGCCGATATGATCCTCTGGGTCAGTGCCGCCGATCGTCCCGACCGTCACGCCGATCGCGAGACCCTGGACAGCTTGCGGGCGGCCTTCGCCGAGCGGATGACCCGGCGTCCTCCGCCCGTGCTCGTCGCGCTCAGTCATATCGATCGGCTGCGCCCGGTGCGCGAGTGGCTGCCGCCCTATGATCTGGCCGAGCCCAAGAGTCTGAAGGCCGAGAGCATTCTCGCCGCCGTCGAGGTGGTCGCGTCCGATCTCGCGATCCCCATCGCGAGCGTCATCCCGGTCTGTCTCGCCGGCGGGCGGGTCTACAACGTCGAGGATGTCCTCTGGGCGGCCATCCTCGATCGGCTGGACGCCGCGCAACGCTCGCGACTGCTGCGCTGCCAAGACGCGCGCAAACGCGAGGAAAACTGGTCGCTGGTGCGCAGACAACTGGCCAACGCCGGGCGCTTCCTGCTCGAGCTGCCCAATCGAAGCACGGGCGGGCGCAACCGACGGTAGTCAGACGGCGGACTGCGCGAGTATGGCCTGGAGAGAGGAGAGAGGAGAGAGGAGAGAGGAGAGAGGAGAGAGGAGAGCTTAGGCGATTACCGGGAATCAACACTCCAACTGCGCAGAGGATCGGCTGGCAGTGACGCCAACGGTCGTCGCGAAGCGCCGACACTCCCCGGGATAGACGACTTGCAGTCGTCCTCTTCAGCCGGCCCGACGGCCCGCGACGTCCTGGTCAACGCGACGCACTTGAGAACCGCGCCGAACGCGCCTTGGCACCGGTGTCCGTTTTGCTCATCCGTTCGCGATCTTCCTCTCCTTTCAGGTGTTGCCCGACGCGACGGTCGTGCGAGCGAGGCCCGTGGAAGAGGACGACTGCAAGTCGTCTATCCCGGGGGCGCGCCGTTTCGCGACGTTGCTTCCGGCCGATCGGATGTGCAAGGAAGGATCGGTTCGTCCGGAATCCGATGACGACAACGACAACGACAACGACAACGACAACGAGTAGAACTTTCGACGACTGACCTTGGTTCCGGCTCTGTCGCTAGATCCTTTCCCGGAAATCACCAGATCGTTGAACGCCGGAGGCAGGAGGCAGGAAGCCCTAAACCGCCGACGGCGCCTGCTTCACCCCCGCACGACCGCTGAACACCGCAAGATCGGAGCGAATCAGGCTCCAACAGGGCTCACCGAGCTGCTCGCGCGGGCCGCTGATCTCGACCTTCAGGAAGAGGTCGGGCTCCTCGAGATAGACACAGAGCCGCAGCTCGATCGGCCGATCATTCGCGGTATTTGCGGCGAACAGCTCCAAGGTCAGATCGAAGGCGTTGCTCGACAGGCGCGGCCGTCCGGTCTCGACACGGACCAGGCCGCAATTCGGCTCGGCGCAGCGGCGACGCAAGGCATATCCCAGCTCGCGATCGCAGAAGACGCAGAGGGCACGATTCACCTCGGCGAGTCGACGCTGTGCGTCTCGAAGGCGATGGGGGTAGGGGACCTCGTCGCGGATCTCATCGCGCAGCACCCGTCTGAGCCGGTCAAACGCCTTGGGCAATGTTCCGCTGTGAAAACCCCGGCGGAGCATCCCGCGCATGGTCTCGCCGTGGCTGCCGATGACGGCCGCCTCGATCGGCGTGCTCTCCAGATCGGATCGGCGCACCGCCTCGATCCGACTTGAATCGTATCCAACCGAGTGCGCGCTCGCATGGTTGGCCGCATAGATCCGCCGATTCTCCTTCAGCTCCCACACCAGGAAACCGGCGAGTCCCGGCAACAAGAGGATGGTGACGGTCACGAAGGGATAGGCGATCAACTTCGGCAGAAAGGGCTCCGTGAGTGCAACCAGCAGCCCGGTGAGTGCAGGCAAGAAGGGCAGCATCAGCTTGTGCGCGATGGTGACCAAAGGGAAATGCTTGATCGGATTGACCTGGGGCTCCACCAAAACGGTCACGTAAAACTGGATGAACGCCTCCGTGAATTTCCAGACCGGCGCAAACAGCGCCTTGATGGCAAGCGCGAGCCGCGACTCTCCGAGCTGATGGCTCAGCAGCTCCTCGATCCGATGCAGCCCCTGCTCGAAGCGGCGCGTCACCTCCTTGAAGAAATGGAGCAGCTCTCGAACCAACCCGATCACCAGGGTCTGGTTCAGTCGACGCAGCATCTGCCAGGCCGTGCTCGCGAGATTGTCGAGCAAACGTCGACCCGCCGGCGTGTTGCGCGCGAGCGTGCCGATCGCAAAGGCCGGGATCAGCAAGGATAGACCGTAATCGATCTCCACCTCTTCGATCAGCAGACCGATTCCCACGAACGGGAGCACGACCAGCAAGCCGATGAACAGCGGCTGGACGAGGTTACGATCCAGTCCGCGGATGATGCTCGTCGACAGGAGTCTCGCGACAGGCGCCCAGCGCAGCAGTCTGCGCACCCCGTCGAACAGCAGCAGACGGACCGTCCAAGAGAGGACGCGCCAGATCGTTTTGGCGATCGCACGCCCGACGCGGGTGTAGGCGAACGCATTGATCAGCAGGGCGAGCAGCATCACGAGCCAGAGGGGCGCCAAATGGACGGAGCTCTCCTCGTGCGTGATCAGGCCGACCAGAATATCGATCGTCTTGAGCCCCAGGAAGGCGAGGCCGGTCGGCAGGATGAGATGACGCAGGATCAACCGCCCTCGCGGCGTGCCGAACAGAGGTGCGCCGAGCTGCTGCAACCCCTTGACATAGAATTCGCCCGGCTTGTAAACGCCGGGCAGGTTCTTGGCGGCGATCCGGTCGAAATGCGCCAAGCGGTCGCCGTGGCGAATCTCCTCGAGGGTCGGGTCGGGCAAGCGCAGGATGTTGCGTGCGACGATATCGCGCACGTCGGTGAACTTCAGATGCCGACGGTGCTGGATGACGTCGAGCAGCTCCTCGCGCATCTTGTGCGCCGCGACCTTCTCGCGATGATTGCGCGGGTTGAAGCCGGCTTCCTCGAGAGAAACGCGAAGGTGGGGTCTGAGCTGGCCGGCAAGTCGCGTGGAAAGCTGCTCGGAGAGTCGCTTCAAGGGGACCGAGAACCGCTCGACTTCGCGGGTCGGCCACTCGATCTGTTCAAGCCGGATCGATGCGATCTCGAGCGCACGCAGCGCCTTGAGCTGGGCCTGAAAGGGCAGGATCTGTCGCAGCTGGACCTTGCCGCCGCTCGCTGCCCATTGGAAGGGACGGAGACGGTAGTAAGTCGTGCGGCTCTCCAGCAGAGCGCGCTCCAGGTTGCGAAGGATCATGTAAGCCGAGCGTGCCGACCCGGAGCGCATCACCTCCTCGCCCAAGAGCGCGGTCAAGGCAGCCAACTCGCGTGCCGTGCCCGGGCTGAGCTTCGAGTTCACGGCGATGAGGTCCGCCAAGGTGCTCTCGGCGGCCGCGGCCCGCTGGGCGAGGATCACGCGGACGGCGTCGCGCGCATTCGGGCAGGGTACGTCCATCGCGTCGAAGCGTCGCCGGGCCAAGGACAGGTTGACGAGTGCGGCGGCATAGTGATTGTCGAGCTCGGCGCGCTGAGCCTTGCGCACCGCATCGGCGAACAGGGCCAGATGCAGGTCCAGCAGGAACCCGCGGGGTCCTGCGGTGGATCCGCGACGGCTCAGCCGCGTCGGGATGGCCAGCAATCCGTCCAGAAGCGGGCCGAGCGGTGTGATGACGATGTCCCGAAGCGTCGTTCGCCAGTCCCGACGCATCAATTGAGAGGCTCCGTGCAGGACCGCGAGACAACGTGCCTCGATCTCGTCGACGGGGGACGCGAGCGTCGCACCGGCGGCGTCCGGCGTTGCGGGCTCATCCGGGAAGAGCGGCGCTTCGTGGCTCTCCTGGGCCGCGATCACGCGCGCGAAATCCGGATCCGACTCGCCGTAGGGCAGGTTGGACGGGAGAAGCGGCAGATACGCGGGCACGCCGCAGCGGTGATCCGGGCGGGTATGCTCCAGCAAACGCGGCAGCCGCCCGCCCTGCATCGATCCGGGGAGATCGAGCCCGCTCTCGAGGAGCCACAGATCGAGCGCGTGCCAGTCGCGGATCGTCGGAAAGAAGAAACCGCGTGCGCCCGGTGAGAAATAGCGCAATCGGGCAATCAGGGCGACGAAGCTGCGGCAAACGAAGGCGTCGCCGATACCCGCGGGGACGACCCCGTCGCGCGTCATGATGTCGCGCACCTCGGCCAAGGCCAGCGGGCCGATCCGGCGTGCCAGACCGACCGGGCCGAACGGATCCCCGTCGCGATTATCGTCGCGAGCCATCTGCCAGGCGCGCGCGATCTCCGCCTCGAAACGCCGTGCCCAGTAGTCGCGCAACAGTCGCGTGAAGCCGACCCGGTCGAGTCGCTGTTCCGGCGGGATCGGCAAGAGGATCACGTAGTCGGGCAGGTTGAGCCCCTCGATGACCGCCAGTGCCTCCGGATTTTCCAATTCGAGGCCCGTCAGAAAGGCCGTGGAGGGCATCAGGTAATAGGCGAGCTCGGGGATCGAGATGTCACGGGCTTCGGCCGCCAGATGGTCCGTGATCAGGCGCTCCATGGCCCTGGGGTGGAACAGGAAGACGCCTTCAGCGGGTTTAAGGACGCGCCCGCGGAAGAGCTTCGCGGTGGTCTCGGCGCTGGCGGATGGGGTAAGGTCAGACACGGGGCTCGCGATGCTGATTCGGAGGGGCCGGCATGAGCAGGGCGCGAGCGAGCGGTCGCCGCGTCGGTGAACCGGATCGTGCCCCGCGCCCTATCGTAATTCCATTGGCCCCGGTAAGGAAACCGATCGACCGCTCGACCCGGGGCCGCGAGCGTCCTCGCGGCTCGGGGCTGCGGGGGCGACTAGGCCCTGGCCGGCGTTGGCACATCGTTCTCGAGAATGCCGGTTTCCCCTTCGCTCTTGGCGATGATGACGGCACCGCACGAGTCGCTGAAGACGTTGACCGAGGTGCGCATCATATCGAGGAGTCGATCGACCGCCAGGATCAGCCCGATCCCTTCCAGCGGCAGGCCGACGGCGGTCAGGATGATGGCGATGGCCACGAGGCTTGCGGCCGGGATGCCGGCCACGCCGATCGAGGTCAGAAGCGCGAGGATCACGATCAGGATCTGGGTCGCGAATCCCAACTCGATCCCGTACGCCTGGGCGATGAACATGACGGCGACGCACTCATAGAGCGCAGTTCCGTCCATGTTCACCGTCGCACCCAAGGGCAGCACGAAGCTCGAGGTCCGATTGGAGACCCCTGCATTCTTCTCGACACATTCCATGGTGAGCGGGAGCGTGGCCGAGGAGGATGCGGTCGAGAAGGCCGTGAGCAGCGCAGCTCCCATGGCGCGGTAGTGGCGGCTTGGCTTGACCCCGCCGATGAACATGAGCAGCAGGGGCAGGGTCACGAAAAAATGGATGCCCAGCGCGATCACGACGCTGAAGAAGAAGAGCGCAAGCGGCCCGAATGCCTCCAGCCCGGTGTCCGTGACCGTCTTGGCGACCAGTGCGAAGACCCCGATGGGTGCGAAGCGCATCACCAGCTCGGTGATCTTCATCATCACCTCGAAGACGCCGTTCCAGAAGTCGAGCTGTGTTTGCGCATAGTTGCCGTTCAGGCGCGTGATGAAGAAACCGTAGAGCAGACTGAAGAAGATCAGCCCGAGCATCTGTCCCGCCGCCGCCGCCGCGACGACGTTGGTCGGCACCATGCGCAGGAAGATCTCGACGATGTCGGTGGCGCCCTTGTCGGCGAATTGGGCCTCCAGATCGCTCTTGCTGGCCGTGAGCCCGAACACCTCCTCGGCCGTGCCTTCCACCACACCGGGCTGAATGATGTTGACGACAAGCAGCCCTACGATGATGGCGAGCAGGCTCGTCATCGCGTAGTAGCCGATGGTCTTGCCTCCGAGACGCCCGAGATTGCTCGAGCTGCCGATTCCGGCGACCCCGACGATGATCGAAGACACGATCAGGGGTACAATCAACATCTTCAGGGCGTTGAGGAAAAGCTCGCCCAGAAAGGCAAAGATCCCGTATAGGGTGACCCCGAAGAGTCCGGTGTCGCGCTCGATGAGCAGCCCGATGACGATCGCCAACACAAGCGCGATCAGGATCTGCCAGTGGAGCTTCATTTTGAGAACCGACATCGACGTCTCCGAATGGCTCTGAGGTGGTCCGGCACGGGTCGCCGCGCGTGTGATTGCCGGATCCCGCATCCGTGCGGAAGGGCTCGGCGATCTCGACTCGCCGAAGGTCGAGCCGGCTCGGCGTGCTCGAGGGGGTTTTCGGTCGGACGCGGATACGGGCGCATCTTATGCCGTACGCCGTGTCGAGACCAGAGCGTTACAGCACACACAGAGCGAACATCGTCAGCCATGCACTATCGCGTCTATTACTTGTTCGAGCGTTCGGGGGAGTCGGTCTCGTCTTCGAGCGGGCTGGAGGTGAGCAGCCGTGAAATTCGCGAGCAACTGCTGCCTCGCCTGCAACATGCGGACGACTATCTCGGGATCATCGATCACGCCGACAACACCCTGCAGATCCTTCGCGAGCCGGGGTCCATCCGGTATTGGGTCGAGCTGCCGATCGATGCGGCCAAAGCCTCCTACGGTCGGCACATGGATTTCGACGAGGTGGATCAACTCATTCGGGAACTACCGTCGGTCTTCGATCGCGAAGCCATTCCCGGACTTGAATACCGCCCTTGGTGAGCACCGATGGATGACTCGACCCGCAACCTTCAACCCGTTTCGGCTCGTCCGGAAACGACCGATCCACTCAAGAGCACGACCGGCTTCGTCTATCTTCTGCAGGCCCTGTCGTTCATCTTCGGCGTCACATCCGTCCTCGGCGTCGTCGTCAACTACCTGCGCCTCGCCGAGGTGCGAGGCACTTGGCTCGAATCCCATTTCGTCTGGCAGATCAGAACCTTTTGGTTCCAGGTGTTGTGGGGCCTCGTCGGTCTGGTCACCCTCGTGTTCTTGGTCGGCTTCCTGATCTGGGGTGCGGTGTACTTCTGGACTCTGTATCGCGTGGTGAAGGGGTGGCTCAATCTTGCGGAGGAGCGGCCGATGTATGCCGACTGAACCGCGTCTCGGGTGAACCTTGCAGCCTTGGCGCGTGCAGTCGGCTCCGCATGGTCCACTGGAGGTTGGAGCGGACGCGGTTCAGAGGATTCGAGAATCGAAGACCGCCGGGGCAAAACAACCAAAACGTAGGATGGGTAGAGCGCAGCGAAACCCATCCTCACAACTCAAACGCTCAACAAGCCGCGCGGCGTAGATCGCTCGCCACAGGTGTGACATGGCCAGGTCAGGTCGGGCCAAACGCAGGCAGGCCGGGGTAGGGTGGACAAGCGAGAGCGCAGTCCACCGAACCCCACGCCGGCGCCGGTGGACTGCGCTGCGCTTGTCCACCCTACGGATCCCTACCGATCTCGGCGCGGCCCGGCTTACGATCGAGGCCCGTCGCGTTGGTTCAGCGCACCGCCATGATCAGCAGCACGACAAGCGCGACGACCGCGCCGAGCGGCAGGATGGCCGCCTGCCAGTCCCCCTTTTCCGCCTTCGGTCCATTCTCCTGCCAGTGCTTGTAGGCTGGCCAGAGATAGAACAGCATCAAGACGAGAACCGCGCCAGCGGCGATCTTTAGTGCAAGCTCCATCGAATCGTCTCCTCGCCCCGAGCGGGGTCGTGTCGAGGGCTCAAACAAAAACCCCGGCACTCGGCCGGGGTTTGTGCCCGAAGGGGAGGCTGATCAGTCGTCGCCCATGATCCCGAGGATCTGTAGCAGACTGATGAAAATGTTGAAGATGGCGAGGTAGATCCCGTAGGTCGCCATGATGTAGTTGGTTTCTTCGCCCCGCGCGATCCGGCTGGTATCGAACAGGATGAAGCCGCTCATCAGCAGGATGATGGCCGAGGAGATCGCCAGCGAGAGCGCCGGCATCTGAAGGAACAGATTCGCCACGATCGCCAGGATCACGACCATCATGCCGGCGAAGATGAATCCGCCCATGAAGCTGAAGTCACGCTTGCTGGTCAGGGCATAGCCAGACAGGCCCAGGAAGATCGCCGCGGTTCCGCCGAACGCCAAGCCGACGGTTTGCGCGCCGTTGGGAAGAGCCAGATACATCGACAGGATCGAACCCAGCCCGAATCCGAGCAGACCGGTGATCAGGAAGATGACGCCGATACCCTTCGAAGAGTTGGCCGCGCGCGGAAGTACGAAGATACCCATCAGCATCGCGACGATCACCGAGACCAGATACATCCAGCTCGGCACGGCGAGGGCGATCGACACCATCGCCGTGAAGGCGCTGAAGCCGAGTGTTGCGGCGAGCAGCAAATAGGTGTTCTTGAGCACCTTGTTGGCCGAGATGACCGACTGTGCGCTGCGGGGAATGGAAAAATCAGTGTTGGCCATGGGTGTGGTCACTCCGGTTTCGTAAAGATTCAAGCTGCCGAGTCAGACTCGGCGGGAAGATCCGAGTTCCTGAAGCATACCTGATGGAGTCGCGCACGCAAGCGTCAAGACGTTTGGGTCCGCCGTGGACATGCGGTATCCTTATGGGACGGCCTTCGGGAGCGCGATATTCAGCGATGCTGCGAGATCGCGCCCGGCGGTCGATTCGGAGAGGTGGCTGAGCGGTCGAAAGCGGCGGTCTTGAAAACCGTTGACCCTCGCGGGTCCGTGGGTTCGAATCCCACTCTCTCCGCCAAATAAATCAAGGTCTTGGCGTTGTTCTCCTTCTACCCTACCGCATTACCGGCTCGGATCTGAGCCAAATCTGAGCCAACAACTTCTAAAACCCGGTCTATAATGGTGCCGTGTGGTGTCGTCTCGACAAGGCACGACGAGACGATTTCGAACCCGGAGGGCGACCCCCCCCCCCCCCCCCCCCCCCCCACCGGAAATTTCGAAGCTTCCACCGGAAAAAACGAAGCCCCGCGACGCTCGCAACGCCGGGGGCTTCTGACCACAACCAACCTGGTTAGGAGGTTCGGCTATGGCTGCATACGAGTGTAGCGCGGTCGGGCTCCGGGAGTTCAGACCGTGGCATCTATCCGCAAGCTGACGGACGGTAGAAACAAACCCTGGCAGGTCCGTATCACCCGAAAGGGTCAAACCCTCCCACCCGAATACTTCCGCACCAAACGCGAGGCATCAGCGTTCGCCGCGAAGGTAGAGGCTGATTTCGATCTGTGGTCCAAGGTGCTCGGCGGCGAGCTGCGACGCCACACCTTCGCGGATCTGGTGGACCGCTACATGAGCGCCTACCGAGGCAAGGACGACAGCCTGCCCGCGCGCATGGCTTGGTGGAAGGATGAGTATGGCGACCGCTCGATCTCCGACTTCACCGACGACACCCTGCGCGACGGTCTTGCCCGGCTCGCCGAGGGCACCGCCAAGCAAGGGGGGCACAAGGTCACGGAGACCGAGCGCAAGCTCTCGCCCGCTACCCTGAACCGCTACAAGACGGCTGTCGGGACGCTCTACAAGACCGCGATCGACGCGGGTTGGTACGGCATCAAGATCAATCCTGCTGCGGGGATCCGCAAGCGCAAGGAGAACAACTCCCGCTTCGGGCGCTGCCTGGAAGACGGCGAGCGTGAGCGGCTGCTCGATGCGTGCGATCGGTCCACCACCTGGCCGGATCTCGGGCTCTTTGTTCGGCTGGCCCTGGCCACCGGGGCACGCCGCGGGGAGCTGCTGAAGCTCGAATGGAAGGACGCGGACCTTAAAGGCGGTTCGATCCTGTTGCGCGCAACCAAGAACGGAGACGATCGGCGCGTCCCCCTGCTCGGGGAGGTCCGCTCGCTGCTGAAGGAACGCGCCAAGGTTCGGCGCCTGGACGACCCGCGCGTCTTCGCCTGGAGTACCCGCAAGCAAGAGAAGATGCAGCCGGCCGAGCGCGAACTGAGCGCGCAACCTGTCGATGAAGCATGGGCCAGCGCCAAGGCTGCCGCGGGGGTCGAGAACCTTCGCATCCATGACCTTCGCCACTCGTGCGGCTCCTACCTCGCCAAAGCCGGCGCGTCGGCCTTCCAGATCGCCGCGATACTTGGGCATCGGTCCGGCCCCGGATTGACCGCCCGCTATGTCCACCTGGTCGCGGAGGATTCACGCGACCTGATGGAGTCGGCGCTCGGAGGGATCACGGGAGGGAAGGGTAATGGTTGACGCCGATGTCTTGGAGCATGCCCCCCGCTGGGGGCTGGGCACCCTCAGCAAGCCCGATCAAGACCTGATGATGCTTAAGCGTCTTGGGCTGACCCTAGCACAGGAAATTTGTGCCGACCTTGACGCCTATCTCCAGAACGAGCTTGAGCGGGAGGGTACGTTCGAGGATTTCCTTCGATCGCGACGAACCTTTCCTGCCTTATACCGGGCGGCAGGTAGCGGTCATTCTCGATCCAGGCTGCTCGCCGCCGCAATGGCAAGCTCGCACACTCGCCTTGCAATCAAGCATTTCGAGGACGGCGACATCTTAGGCGGTTGGAACATCCTCGCTGACGCGCGCGAGGACATGGGGCGTTTTCGTCCGGTCGATCCGAAAGAAGAGAAACGCGACGCCGCGCGGTTCATGGCTAGCCAGAGGGCGGACCGCCGCGAAGAGGCCGACTGCAAGCGACTCGTTCTTGAGCATTGGAGACAGAACCAATCGCTCTATTTGTCCAAGGGCAAGCCCAGTAGGAATAAAGCCGCGGAAGAAATGGCAAAGAGCTTGGTCCCGTTCCCGTTTACGGGCCTTGATCATCGATTGGTCCACTGTTGCTAAGCCGCCACAGGAACGAGGTAAGGCTGCCTTGCCGGGCGCGGTCGTCGTCGGGCCGGTCGGGCGGGCCAGGGCATGCGCTCGAGCACCTGCTCGAACAAGGATGGGTGGGGTTGAGCGAAGAAGCGCTCGGCGGCCGTGGTGCCGTCGGGCCGCTTGATCGCAAAGTTGTGCAGGGCGGTCAAGACCTGCTGCTTGCGCGGACTGAGTCGGTGATGCCCGTGCTGATAGAGCGCGAGGAAGCCGTTGCGTCCCTCGACACAGGAGCTGCTGCGCTGGAACAGATCGGCACACTCCCCGGCGACCTGCTCGAGATGGTGACGGGTCTGCGGATCCAGCGACTGGATCGGGTGCGAGGGCTGCCTCAGCGGGGCGAGACGCTGCGCACTCAGTGCTCGGAGTCGATGACGGGGCTCGGCGCGGGTGCTGCGTGCGGCGACGCGCTCCAGATAAAGCGCCGGGATCAGATCGTCGAGCATCGCCTGCTCGATGGCCGGTGCCAGGTCCAGCGCCTGCACCCGGGTGTTGACCATCATGAAGAAGAAGGTCAGCGTGGCGACGAGGCTTTGAGTCAGGCGCTTCGCCTTGGCCAGATGTGCGCAGAGACGCTCGGAAAGATCCGCTTCCTCGGCGATCGCCTCCAGGCGCGCAAACAGCGTTCCCAGACGCGCCTCCAACTGCTCGGGGGTTTGCGCCTGTCCCTGTTGGATCTCGTAGGGATGATCGACCTCGCTGAACGCACCGATCAGGGCTTTGGCCTCGGCGCGGTGCGCGTGGGCCTGCTCGCGCGCAAGGCTGGCTTGGACGTAAGCGCTCAGCGCCTCGTCGATGCGCGCGGCGAACGCCGGCGGGCGCCCGGGGCCGTGGCGGCGCCGATGATAGGCCTGCTCGGCGGCGCATTCGTCTTGCCAGCGCGCCTTCGCCTCGGTCTCCGCCGTCTCGGCCTGTTGCTCGGCGCGCTTCAGCGACAGACTCATCGCCTGGCTGACCTCATGCTGCAGATGAAACAGGTCCGTGGCATGGTGTGCGCCCAGATCACGCTCGACATGCGCCAACAGCCCCTTGGCCTCATCGCTGGTGCCTTGCACCACCGTGACATTCAGCCCCTCGAGTCCACCCTCGAGCGCCCGTGTCCAGGCCGCCGCCGAGCGCTCATCGCTCCTGTGCTCGAGCAGGATGAAGTTCGAGACCGCATCGATGCCCACCAAACGCATGCCGTCTTTCCACGTCTCATCTTCGGCGATGCTCAGTGTGCGATGGGGCATGGCTTGGGCCAGCGTCCCGCGCAGTTCGGTGGCGGCGGTGACGATCTGCTCCTCCAAGCCGGCATGGAACGCCTGCTGCGCACCGTAGGAGGCGCCGATGAATGCCGACAGCCCACTGCGCTCGAGAAAATCGCAGACCACGCGCACGCCCGCGCCGCCCTGCTCGCCGATGCTCCAGTGCGCGGCAACCAGGATCCGGCGCAGCCACACCACGCCCTCGGGCGTCTCGACGAAGGCCGACAGCGCCGCCGGCGCCGATGGCGCAGGGGACGCGTTCCAGTGACGCAGGGTGCTGCGCGCCACGCCGGCGCCGCTGACCGCCGCGCGTTGACTCTGCCCATCCTGCTGGGCTTGCGCCACCGCATGCAGGTGCTTGGCGCGATCCAAGCGATCGTGGATTGGCGTGGGGCGTCGATCTGCACTAGAGTCGACACAGGCAGGAGCATCGGACAACGGCGTTTCCCTCGGTCAGTTTGCACTTCCAAGGGTACGCCTCCCCGGCGCTCCTGCCACTCCTTC
The DNA here is from genome assembly GCF_003634315.1 of Thiocapsa rosea. Classification (NCBI taxonomy): domain Bacteria; kingdom Pseudomonadati; phylum Pseudomonadota; class Gammaproteobacteria; order Chromatiales; family Chromatiaceae; genus Thiocapsa; species Thiocapsa rosea. Next base: position 4,800,379 of record NZ_RBXL01000001.1, on the reverse strand, counting down.
AGGATGCTTGATCGCCTACCGAAACACGCGGTTTTGGACCAACCGATGATCAAGGCCCGTTTACGACCGTCCGCAACTGGTTGAAAAACGCATGACCCCTTGAGTATGGCGTGTGCGTAGACCGCATAGTCTGCGCATGGCTCTATCTGGCGGCGAGCCGCATTCCTACTCTATCCCTCACCAGCAAACGTGAGGGATAGAGACATGACCCCGCAACCCACCCCACAGGCCGGCGCAACGCTGGACCTGTCCGACATCACCCCCTTCGCCGAATTCTGCCGCGAGTGCGAAAAGCGCAAGCTCGCAACGCGCGCCCAACTGCAATGGTGGATGCGCTATCGCCGACAGAATGGCTTGCTGTCGTCCGGCGCTGTGGTTGAGCGGAAGGTCAACCCGAGCGCGAAAAAGGCGATGCTGTTCGTCGTTCGCCCGCGCTTCGTCGCATGGCTGGCCGCGTCCTCCGAGACGCTGGCCGCGGCATAGGGATGTGCCAACCATGAAACCCAACGAACGCACCCCCGAACGCTGCGGGCAAATCATCCTCGCCCATTCCGACGAATTGACCGACACGGCCGCCGCAATCGGCACGACCACGGCAATGCTTCGCGATGTCATGACCGAGCAATCGCTCGACCACAACGGCAATTGGCCGGCGACGTGGCATCCGGGACGCATTGATGCGGTGCTCGCATTGATTGACGCATCCGCGTCGAAGCTCCGGGAGTCGATCGAGTTTGCGACCGAAGACGGCGACGAATGACCCGCACCACTGACCGGACCCGCAACCCATGAACCAACCCACCGCCCCAGGCGCAAGAGTGCCCCCGGCATCGACATCCCCGAGGATCTACCGATGGCACTGTCCACAAATGAAAACGCCTCGACCGTGAGGAGCGGCCAAGGCGCAAAACAGCAAGACAAACAACCGATTGGCGAGACGAAGTATAGCACGGCGGTTAGCTCGCCGTGCCATGCTACGGAGGTGTCCGCATGAGCTCCGCCGCAATCGACCTGAATCAATTCCCGCCCGAAGTCGCTGCATCCATGCGGGTGCAGATGCCGAGCGCGGCGAACGAGGCCGAGCCGGCGCCCCCGCGCGGTAACCTGGAGGGCTTCGAGGTCCGGGCGCCCGAGCCCCCGCGCATCGACATCAAGGACACCGCCGCACGCGCGCTGTCTTCGGCCGAGGCGATCTGTCGCCGATGGCTACCGGACGGCAAGCGGAAGGGCTCGGAATGGGTCTCGCGCAATCCGACTCGGGCCGACAAGAATCCCGGCTCGTTCTCCGTGAGCCTGACAACCGGCCTTTGGTCCGACTTCGCCACCGGCGACAAGGGCGACCTGGTTGCGCTCGTCGCCTACCTGGATGGCACTAGTCAGGCCGAGGCCGCGCGCACCCTGGCCGAATGGATTGGCACGGCGCCGATTCCGCAAGGCCCGACCCCGGCGCCGAAGCGCACGCAGCGCCCGATGGCGACCCGCCCGACGATTCATCCGACGCTCGGAGCAGTGTCGAAGTCATGGGACTACATGGACGCATCCGGCAGCGTGCTCTGTGCCGTGCTGCGTTTCGAGACGACGGATAAGGAGGGCAACCCCGACAAGGAGTTTCGCCCGATCACCCGCACCGCGGAGGGTTGGTTCTGGAAGGCCCCTGCCCAGCCGCGACCGCTCTACGGGCTGGACCGGCTCGCGGCTCGCCCCGACGCACCGGTCATTCTGGCTGAGGGCGAGAAGGCCGCGGACGCTGCGGGCGCCCTGCTGCCTGAGTCCGTCCACATCGCTTCGATGATGGGAGCGAAGTCGCCAACGAAAACCAACTGGACGCCGCTGTCCGGTCGCGTGCTGCGGATCTGGCCCGACGCCGACGAGCCGGGTAGCGCCTTCGCACGCGAGGCCGCCACTCTCGCCTTGGCTGCCGGCGCGCTGTCGGTCGAGGTCTTGGACCTGTCGAGCCTGGCCGAGTCGCTGGACGAAGGATGGGACGCGGCTGATGCCTTGGCCGAAGGCTGGACGCCCGAGCGCATCGCCGAGCGGGCGCGGTTCGTCGGCGTGTCCAGCGAGAGGAAGGCGCCTGCCGAGCCCGAGCACACCTCGCGCAAGCTCACCCAGGTCGAAGCCGAGCAACTGATCGCCTGGAGCTGGCGGACCGGCAAGGCGCTCCCACCGGCACGCGAGCAATTCGAGAGCGATCGGACCAACCCAAAGACCGGCAAGCCGTTCGATCGGCTCCGCGTGCGGATCGGTATCGGCGATAACTCGGGTCCGTGGTGCTCGCTCGGCTGGCAATCGCAGACGGCCGCGGAGTTCATCGAGCGTGCCGACGCTCAGATCGACACCCGATTCAGCAAGGACACCGGCGACAAGGAGACGGCCGGCCCGGATGACTTTGGGCGCCATGCGCGGCAGTGGGCAGAGAGCGTTGCGGCACTCAAGGTTTCGGGCGAGGCCGCGCGCGAACTGTTGGAGCGGATCACGCCACCTTGGCCGGAACCTCAGCCGATCACCGTCAAAGTGGACTCGGAGCCGTACCCGCTGGACGCGCTGCCTGCTACGGTTCTGGCTGCCGTCAACGAGGTTCACGGATTCGTGAAGGCGCCGCTGCCGATGGTTGCATCGAGCTCGCTGTCGGCGCTGTCGTTGGCGATGCAGGCCCACTATGACGTTCGCCGAGCCGAGAAGCTGTCCGGCCCCGTGTCGCTCTATCAGATGACCATCGCTGATTCCGGCGAACGAAAGACCACCGTCGATGCGTTCTTCGGCCTTGATCATCGGTTGGTCCAAAACCGCGTGTTTCGGTAGGCGATCAAGCACCCTGAAGGAGTGGCAGGAGCGCCGGGGAGGCGTACCCTTGGAAGTGCAAACTGACCGAGGGAAACGCCGTTGTCCGATGCTCCTGCCTGTGTCGACTCTAGTGCAGATCGACGCCCCACGCCAATCCACGATCGCTTGGATCGCGCCAAGCATCGGCATGCGGTGGCGCAAGCCCGGCAGGATGGGCAGAGTCAACGCGCGGCGGTCAGCGGCGCCGGCGTGGCGCGCAGCACCCTGCGTCACTGGAGCGCGCCCCCTGCGCCATCGGCGCCGTCGGCGCTGTCGGCCTTCGTCGAGACGCCCGAAGGCGTGGTGTGGCTGCGCCGGATCCTGGTTGCCGCGCACTGGAGCATCGGCGAGCAGGGCGGCGCGGGCGTGCGCGTGGTCTGCGATTTTCTCGAGCGCAGTGGGCTGTCGGCATTCATCGGCGCCTCCTACGGTGCGCAGCAGGCGTTCCATGCCGGCTTGGAGGAGCAGATCGTCACCGCCGCCACCGAACTGCGCGGGACGCTGGCCCAAGCCATGCCCCATCGCACACTGAGCATCGCCGAAGATGAGACGTGGAAAGACGGCATGCGTTTGGTGGGCATCGATGCGGTCTCGAACTTCATCCTGCTCGAGCACAGGAGCGATGAGCGCTCGGCGGCGGCCTGGACACGGGCGCTCGAGGGTGGACTCGAGGGGCTGAATGTCACGGTGGTGCAAGGCACCAGCGATGAGGCCAAGGGGCTGTTGGCGCATGTCGAGCGTGATCTGGGCGCGCATCATTCCACAGACCTGTTTCATCTGCAGCATGCGGTCAGCCAGGCGATGAGTCTGTCGCTGAAGCGCGCCGAGCAACAGGCCGAGACGGCGGAGGCCGAGGCGAAGGCGCGCTGGCAAGACGAATGCGCCGCCGAGCAGGCCTATCATCGGCGCCGCCACGGCCCCGGGCGCCCGCCGGCGTTCGCCGCGCGCATCGACGAGGCGCTGAGCGCTTACGTCCAAGCCAGCCTTGCGCGCGAGCAGGCCCACGCGCACCGCGCCGAGGCCAAAGCCCTGATCGGTGCGTTCAGCGAGGTCGACCATCCCTACGAGATCCAACAGGGACAGGCGCAAACCCCCGAGCAGTTGGAGGCGCGTCTGGGAACGCTGTTTGCTCGCCTGGAGGCGATCGCCGAGGAAGCGGATCTTTCCGAGCGTCTCTGCGCACATCTGGCCAAGGCGAAGCGCCTGACTCAAAGCCTCGTCGCCACGCTGACCTTCTTCTTCATGATGGTCAACACCCGGGTGCAGGCGCTGGACTTGGCACCGGCCATCGAGCAGGCGATGCTCGACGACCTGATCCCGGCGCTTTATCTGGAGCGCGTCGCCGCACGCAGCACCCGCGCCGAGCCCCGTCATCGACTCCGGGCACTGAGTGCGCAGCGTCTCGCCCCGCTGAGGCAGCCCTCGCACCCGATCCAGTCGCTGGATCCGCAGACCCGTCACCATCTCGAGCAGGTCGCCGGGGAGTGTGCCGATCTGTTCCAGCGCAGCAGCTCCTGTGTCGAGGGACGCAACGGCTTCCTCGCGCTCTATCAGCATGGGCATCACCGACTCAGCCCGCGCAAGCAGCAGGTCTTGACCGCCCTGCACAACTTTGCGATCAAGCGGCCCGACGGCACCACGGCCGCCGAGCGCTTCTTCGCTCAACCCCACCCATCCTTGTTCGAGCAGGTGCTCGAGCGCATGCCCTGGCCCGCCCGACCGGCCCGACGACGACCGCGCCCGGCAAGGCAGCCTTACCTCGTTCCTGTGGCGGCTTAGCAACAGTGGACCAATCGATGATCAAGGCCCGTTCTTCACATCCGCGCTTCGCGAGTTCCAGGCCCGCGCATCCGAGACCGCGAAACCCGAGCTGAAACGCTACAACGCGAACATGGCGTCATGGAAGGCCAAGCAGGAAGGCGTTCTAGCCGCTACTCGGGACGCAGCCAAGAAGGCCAAGCCTACCGATGAACTGGACGCCGAGATGGAGCGGCTGGAAGAGAGCATACCGGAGCCCCCGCGTATCCCGAGGCTGCTGTTGGGCGACGAGACCCCCGAGAGCCTGGCGTGGAGTCTGGCGAAGCTCTGGCCATCATCCGGCGTGATTTCGAGCGAGGCCGGCGTAATCTTCGGGGCGCACGGCATGGGCAAGGACAGCATCATGCGCAACCTCGCACTGCTGAACATCGCGTGGGACGGCGGCGAGCTGCCCGTAGGCCGGAAGACAACCGAGTCGTTCGTCATGCGTGGCGTCAGGCTCACGGTCGCGCTTCAGATCCAAGAGCCGACGCTCCGCAGCTTCTTCGAGCGATCGGGCGGGCTAGCCCGCGGTACAGGGTTCCTCGCACGGTTCTTGTTCTCTTGGCCGGAATCAACTCAGGGCTACCGCCTGTTCACCGAGGCCCCGGATCAATGGCCGCACCTGGAGGCATTCAATCGGCGCCTGACCGACATCCTTGAGCAACCTGTTTCGATCACCGAGGACGGGACGCTTGAGCCCGTCATGCTCACGCTGGCACCCGACGCAAAGGCCGCATGGGTCGAGTTCACCGATGCGATCGAGGCCGAACTGCGCCCAAGCGGCGAGCTGTACGACGTGCGGGACGTGGCCAGTAAGTGCGCGGACAACGCGGTTCGGATCGCCGCACTGTTCCATGTCTTCGAGGGCGGTATCGGCCCCATCAGTCTGGACGCCTTCGAGGGAGCAAGCCGAATCGCGGCATGGCACCTGACCGAGGCCCGGCGCTTCTTCGGCGAGCTGGCCCTACCGTCCGAGCTGGTGGACGCGGCGAAGCTGGACGCATGGCTGATCGAGCATTGCCGGCGCCACCGCAGCAACACGGTCGGTAAGCGGCACGTCCGGCAACATGGCCCACTGAGAGACGGGGCGCGCCTGGATACCGCAATCGGCGAACTGGTCGAGATGGATCGACTCCGGGTCGAGAAGGACGGCAGGAAGATTGCCCTGACGCTCAATCCGGCGCTTTGCGAGGCCGAATCATGAGCATCGCGGCCCTGATCCAAAAACCGAGCTTTCGGCGAGTTGCTACGGCTACAGTTGCTACACCTGCTACACATGGAGCGAATGCAAGGGCTCAACCGCGCGTTGAGGTCCGAAGCGTAGCAAACGTAGCAAGTGTAGCCGTAGCAAACCCACCGAACGCCGAAAGCACGCCACCCCGCGCCTGGCTCGTCACCACACCCGAGGGCGAGGTCTTCAGCCTGTCGCGCACGCCACCGGCAACCCTCGCCGAGATCCGGGCCGACTACCCCGGCGCCCTGGTGGAGCCCGAGCCCGCGCCCGGCGCTGCCCTGCGCCCCGATGACATGGCCCTCGCCTATGCCCTGCTGCGCCAATGGGGCGAGACGGACACCGGCATCGGCCAAGAGTGGATTGACGGGCTCGCAGCGAAGCCCGAGCGACTGAAGCAGATCTACGCCGAGGCCGTGCGGCTCGGGATCGCGACCTACGACCCGGCGCCAGAGGCGATTGCTACGGCTACGGTTGCTACATCTGCTACGGGCGCCGTGTGTGCTCGCTGCGGGCATTGGGCACCGAGCCCGATCAATCCCGAGGGCGGGATGGGCCAATGTCTCACGGCATCGCCTACGAGTCGCAGACCCGGTGCCTGTTGGCCTTGGCCAGATGCCGATGTTCGCTGCGAGCACTTCGAGCCGAAATCAACCGAGATCCCGACGCTATGACCATGACCCCCGACACCACAACCCCGCGCCCGTGGGACACACAAGAGGTCGCGGCCCTGCGTCGGGAGATCGCCGAGCTTCAGGCTCAGGTCCGACAGCTCGAGCGCACCTTGCAGGCGAAAGCCGAATGGCTGGAGATCGTCCGCGGCTCGGCTTCGCTGCCGACGTGGCATTGAGGTGAGTGCAATGTTCGACGAGACCTACATCGACCCCGGTTATCAGGCCCGCAAGGCTGCGGGCTACCTGACATTCCTGTAAGGGTTCCCATCATCGCCGACGTCAAAAAACTCTTCGGACTGCTTGTTGCTTTGCCCGCTTCCTGAATGAGCAGGCTCTCCTCGCCCGCTTGATCCATCCCTTTCGTTGCCGGGATGAAGCAACATAAAGAAGCCCAGAAAAACAAGCGTCGAGCCGACCATCTGAACAAACAGCAGGTTGGCGTCTATATTCGCGATATAGTGGTCGTTACTTCGGTCATACCTGTCCGATGGCGTCATCGAACTCGCCAAGAACTTGTAACCCAAAAGAGTATCTTTGCCGTCGCTTATTCGGTGAAACGGCGGATACGCCATCTGAAACATCAAAAAACAGACCCATCCCAAGATAACAAATTTCTGGCCTCGTGACATATTTCACCCCAATAAGTCTCGGCGTCGGCATGCAATAGCTGATTACAAGAATCCCTCTTCGGTTAAGGGATAAGTGTCCATATTGCCATCTTCCACCTTGTAAATCGTTATCGTCAGAACGGCATAGTGCACGCTTCCGTCCGCACTGTACTCTTGAACCGTAAAGTCTTCGGAGCGATATAAACCGCCATTGCTGAGATCGCGATAGCGTATGTGGCCTTGATCATCGATTGGTCCACTGTTGCTAAGCCGCCACAGGAACGAGGTAAGGCTGCCTTGCCGGGCGCGGTCGTCGTCGGGCCGGTCGGGCGGGCCAGGGCATGCGCTCGAGCACCTGCTCGAACAAGGATGGGTGGGGTTGAGCGAAGAAGCGCTCGGCGGCCGTGGTGCCGTCGGGCCGCTTGATCGCAAAGTTGTGCAGGGCGGTCAAGACCTGCTGCTTGCGCGGACTGAGTCGGTGATGCCCGTGCTGATAGAGCGCGAGGAAGCCGTTGCGTCCCTCGACACAGGAGCTGCTGCGCTGGAACAGATCGGCACACTCCCCGGCGACCTGCTCGAGATGGTGACGGGTCTGCGGATCCAGCGACTGGATCGGGTGCGAGGGCTGCCTCAGCGGGGCGAGACGCTGCGCACTCAGTGCTCGGAGTCGATGACGGGGCTCGGCGCGGGTGCTGCGTGCGGCGACGCGCTCCAGATAAAGCGCCGGGATCAGATCGTCGAGCATCGCCTGCTCGATGGCCGATGCCAGGTCCAGCGCCTGCACCCGGGTGTTGACCATCATGAAGAAGAAGGTCAGCGTGGCGACGAGGCTTTGAGTCAGGCGCTTCGCCTTGGCCAGATGTGCGCAGAGACGCTCGGAAAGATCCGCTTCCTCGGCGATCGCCTCCAGGCGCGCAAACAGCGTTCCCAGACGCGCCTCCAACTGCTCGGGGGTTTGCGCCTGTCCCTGTTGGATCTCGTAGGGATGATCGACCTCGCTGAACGCACCGATCAGGGCTTTGGCCTCGGCGCGGTGCGCGTGGGCCTGCTCGCGCGCAAGGCTGGCTTGGACGTAAGCGCTCAGCGCCTCGTCGATGCGCGCGGCGAACGCCGGCGGGCGCCCGGGGCCGTGGCGGCGCCGATGATAGGCCTGCTCGGCGGCGCATTCGTCTTGCCAGCGCGCCTTCGCCTCGGTCTCCGCCGTCTCGGCCTGTTGCTCGGCGCGCTTCAGCGACAGACTCATCGCCTGGCTGACCTCATGCTGCAGATGAAACAGGTCCGTGGCATGGTGTGCGCCCAGATCACGCTCGACATGCGCCAACAGCCCCTTGGCCTCATCGCTGGTGCCTTGCACCACCGTGACATTCAGCCCCTCGAGTCCACCCTCGAGCGCCCGTGTCCAGGCCGCCGCCGAGCGCTCATCGCTCCTGTGCTCGAGCAGGATGAAGTTCGAGACCGCATCGATGCCCACCAAACGCATGCCGTCTTTCCACGTCTCATCTTCGGCGATGCTCAGTGTGCGATGGGGCATGGCTTGGGCCAGCGTCCCGCGCAGTTCGGTGGCGGCGGTGACGATCTGCTCCTCCAAGCCGGCATGGAACGCCTGCTGCGCACCGTAGGAGGCGCCGATGAATGCCGACAGCCCACTGCGCTCGAGAAAATCGCAGACCACGCGCACGCCCGCGCCGCCCTGCTCGCCGATGCTCCAGTGCGCGGCAACCAGGATCCGGCGCAGCCACACCACGCCCTCGGGCGTCTCGACGAAGGCCGACAGCGCCGCCGGCGCCGATGGCGCAGGGGACGCGTTCCAGTGACGCAGGGTGCTGCGCGCCACGCCGGCGCCGCTGACCGCCGCGCGTTGACTCTGCCCATCCTGCTGGGCTTGCGCCACCGCATGCAGGTGCTTGGCGCGATCCAAGCGATCGTGGATTGGCGTGGGGCGTCGATCTGCACTAGAGTCGACACAGGCAGGAGCATCGGACAACGGCGTTTCCCTCGGTCAGTTTGCACTTCCAAGGGTACGCCTCCCCGGCGCTCCTGCCACTCCTTCAGGATGCTTGATCGCCTACCGAAACACGCGGTTTTGGACCAACCGATGATCAAGGCCGCGTATGTCATATGCTCCCGCGGTCACGCGGTCCAGAGTAAAGACTCCATAAGCCGGGATAAATAACTGCCGCGCCACTTTAAGTTTTCTGTCATCGCAAACAACGAGTTTCACGAATACATCGGCGCCATTCCTGCTGTTGTCGATTGTGATGCTTGATAGCCCTGCTCTATTGAGAATTTCATAACCCTCTAAGTATCCTGCCTTGGCTGGCCAAGGAAATCCGTTCGGCGCCAGCCGGAAATCCGGTTCCGTCGTTGCCGTAGCTTGAGGAGATGGCGCAGGTGCGCACCAAACCCCATTATTGATCGATCCCTCAGAAGAAGATTCTGCGGCATCGATCTCTCGCACAGGGGATTCGTCAGGAGCTATTAGCCAAGTGATTGAATAATTAATGATACCCGCAAACACAGCAATAATAATTATGAGCTTAAACGTGAAAGCCAGAACTCGGAGGATATCCCATAAACTTGATCCAATGCTCTTGATTATGCGCTCCAGGTATCGCGGCCCGCTCTTTTTTCTTCGTGTTCCTTCGGATTCTATTCCCATTTGCAGGTTCGCCACTTCCACGCGCTCCATCCGCTCAATCCAGATATCATGTTGCCTTCGCTTTACTGGATCCGAAAGGACTTCATAAGCCCGATTAACCAATTTCATGATCCGCTCTGCCGTCGGATTCCCTGGGTTCTTGTCCGGGTGATACTTAGACGACAAAGCTTTATATGCCGAGCGAATAACCTCTGGTGGAGCATTACGCGCCACTTTGAGGTTATCGTAGTGTGTTTTGATTCCCGACATCTGAGTAGTCTCGCTCCCTCGTTCTCCGTCACCTTATTCCAGGGCGCTGCCCATCAGCGGGGGCAGGTCGGTTGCACGCCGCGGGTTAGCCTGAGCTTTAGCGCAAGGGAAACCACACTTCGACGGCCAAGCGGCTGCGGTGTCCTTGCGGAACCTCAGGCGTTAGTGTTGTTTGCGTGGACTAGCGGGAACGTCAGGTAAGGCCCTGGCTGATCCCGCACGATTATGTTTCGGCTGCTCGCACGGACACGGACACGGACACGGACACGGACACGGACACGGACACGGACACGGATTATGACCTCACACCTCCCGTTTTTGATTGATCTCGCGCACGCTCCAACCTCGCCGATTGCTTCCACTTAGGGCGGTACGATGTTAGGAATGCTGGAATCTACAGGAGCCCCGCTATGCAGCAGCAGACCCCCCTCCGTCGCGAGGACGTGCTTGATCTGGTTCGGCGTCGATTCCCGGTCGGGGCCTTCACAACACACGACATCGCGCGCGGGCTCGGGGTCTCCGAGATGCGGGCCCGGGGCGCGGTGGCTTGGCTCGTGGCTGCGTCGATCCTTCGCCCTGCCGGGAAAGTCGCGCGTCGAGACAGATGCGGTTTGCCCTACCAAGCTGCGTTGTATTTATGGAGCGGGAAGACCGAGATCCGGCGTTGCCCGCAAGATCGCGAGGCACGCCGACATGCTCTTGAGCGCCCCTCCGTGAGCGCCTTCGATTGGTTGGCGCGGCGCTGGTGAGAAGGGTGCGCAGCATGATGTTTCCGAGCGTGCAGGCGATTCTGAGCGAGCACCTGGCGGAGCTGGAGCTAGAACACGCCGAGATGATGCGGCGCGTGGCAAAGCTCCGCGCGAACGCGCCGACGAATGAGTTTTGCGGAGCCAAGACCCGCGCGGGGACACCCTGCAAGCGCCGAGACATTTACCCGTCCGGGCGCTGTCGGCTCCACGGTGGGCTGAGCACAGGCCCCAAGACCGAGGCCGGCCGGGAGCAATCCAGGATCAACGGGAGGAAGGGCGGACGCCCCAAACGAAACCCGAGCCCTTGAGAGGTAGGGAAAAGCTACATTTTTGCGCCGGGATTTCAGGCGACGCCCTCCAACCGCACCCGCCGACCGCCATACTCCGCGCCACCTCGCCCGAGACCTTGCATTTTCCCGTCACTGACGAATACTCTTACTTATCGTCACTGACAGGAAACGAACCATGCCCGAAACGAAGAAGCGAGGCCGACCCGCAACGGGTTCTGCCATGACCGGCGCCGAGCGCCAGCGTCAGTACATGGAACGCCTCAAGGCACGCACCGCACCGGCACCTGCCCAGGGTGAGCCCGAGGCCCTTCGTCGGAAGCTGGCGGATGCCTTGGATGAGGTCGCGCGACTGAACAAGGAGAACGACCGGCTCACGGTCGAGAACGACGCCTTGAAGCGCAGGCTGAAGGCAAAGGAGACCCGCGAGTCGGATCTCTGCAAGCGTCTCGATGCCGCGACCGCCGAACGGGACCAAGCACGCGCGGCGAAGGTGCAGGCCGATGCGGATCTCGCCCTATCTCGTCACTGACGCAAACCCGCCCCGAGACCGCACGGCGAGCGTCGGGTGAAGGATCGGACCACCGGCCCGAGAGCAGTCTCCGCGCGCGCGAGCGCACCCGTGACAAACCGTCACGGCTTGGCCTGCGTTCTCGTCGCTGACGCATATCCCGAGCGTCACTGTAAAGCCGACAAACTCGCCGAGATTTATGCCGCACTGCCCTACGCCAAGAGATCCCCGAGTTTGACGCGCGCGTGGAGAAGGAGCGGGCTCGGGCGAGTGTGAAGGCGAAGGCGGCGAAGGAGCGCGGGGCGCCCGAGGGCAACCGGAATGCTGCGAACGGGGAGGAAAACAAAGGTAGCGTCTCTACCTTTGATTCTAGCAGCCAAGGCAAGAAGCCGAAGCGCGACGCCGAATACTGGATAGCCCGCCTCAAGCGCGACGCGGCGACCGATCCGAAGGCGGGGGCGCTGCTCGGGAGTATCGAGGCGGGGGAGATCTCCGCGCGACAGGCTGCAATCGACATTGGCCACGTCAAGCCGCCAGACCGCGGGCTACTTTTCGAGAACCAGCGCGAGACCCGAGACGATGGAGCCGATCCAACAGCGGCTCGCCGATTCTATCTTGTGCGGGCGCAACTCGGTTCGGCATACTGCAGATTAGCTGAGGAGCCACACGCGAGACCATCCGCGTTGGATGCCGCTCTGGCACGGGCACTTCAAACCACTCGCTTGTCCCAGATCCCGGTGAGGGCATTGGCATTGGTGTTGGTGGACTTTTGGTGGGACAACCCGAGAGACAGAGGCAAGATGGACCGCAAAGAGCTTCTTCGGCATAAGCGCGAACCAAAAGTGCTGCGGGGCGTCAAGTTCAAGCCGCTTAAGAAAAACACCCTGCCCAAGCCGTTCGACAAGATGGGCGGCGCCCGGATGACCCATTCCGGCTTGATTGAGGTTGCTGACGATTCCAAGGTCTTGTTTCTTGCGCGTGCCGGTGAAACCTTAGAACGACGGGCGTTCTTCGCCTACTGGCTGCGGCACACCACCGCCGGCCTGTTACCTCTCGTCATCCTGCACTATCATCCAAGTCACAAAGGAGTGCATGCTCAGGCGAACTGCCGTTCTGATCGCGACTACACTGAGCGCCAACTTCCCGGAGCTCCAGAGTTGGCACTGCGAACCCCGGCGGGCATCGATCCTGCCGACCAGAATGGTCGCTTTCACCTAATCCATATTTTTTGCGAGCGATGCGGCATCCAAATTGCGCCAAATGATGATCAACTGTTATGAGCCACTTTAATTTTTGCAAAGATTTCCAGTGGTTTGCCAGCAAAGATGGAGGGCGTCTGGTAACCCCGCTTCGGTATGACGATGGGGATCAAGTCGTGGTTTTTGCGAAGCGACGGGGATCTGGCTGGCGGTTGGATGACAACGGAGAAGGGCTATTTCGGCTTTCGGCGGCCGGCGTCGACCCGGAGTCCGAACGGGTCCAAGCCCGACTGTCTGCGTTCCCCCTCTTGCTCGGAGTTTCCGTGGACGAGGACGGAGAATGTCTTTACGCGGAGGCCGATCACTCAGAATTTGAACGTACGGCATCGGCCGTTGCTGAAGCGTCGTCCCAAGTCCAAGCATTGTCCGTCCTTCGTCGGGAGCGACAGACATCCGATTTTCGTGACCGCGTGATTCGCGTGGTTCAAGACGCGGCAACCTCTGCCGGGGTTGAGTCGCGCTGCAATGTGCCGGCCGATGAGAGTAAAACTCTGTACGTTGATGTTTATGTGTGCTCACGCACACCACTGCTCGTCATCGCCGCCACCACACCAAAACGTCTCATGGAAGCCGAGATCATCTGGTTGGATGCGGCGCGCAGGAAGTCGCCGGTTTACGTTCTGGCTGCCGTAGAGAGCGCGCGGGAGATTGGCCTCTCTCAATACACCCGAGCCAATTACTACACCGACAAGACCGTAGAGTTTACCGCGCCCACTGCTCTTGGAGAGTTAGTGGCTGCTCGACTGCACCACTAGCGACTCCTTGACTCTCTCGGCCCACACAATCCGCTTCGGCGGATTTTTTGTGCGCACGCAATCTGTGGAAAAAGTGTGGCACAAGGACGAACGCTTAGATAGGAGAGCACCTAAGCATTTGTTTTATAAGACTCTCCACGCAGCGCTCGACATCATCAACCGACTGCATAATCGTCTCGGCGCTGCTGCTGCCGCGCGTGAAGACCTGAAAGCGGTCTACCGGATCGAGTTCGACAACCTCACGGAGCATGCGACATGAGCGACATATTGGACGCCCGAGACCAGCTCGACCATGCCCGCGCGAGGGTTTCCAGTCTCGCCGCGATGATCGACCAGTGCAGCATGTTGGACAGCAAGGCGCTGGCTGGTCTGGCGGACATCTTGAGCGAGACCGCCGCCGAGCTCGACGTTATTGCTGCGACACTGACACGAGTGTCCGCGCCGAGCGAGACCGAGTAAACCAACCCGCCCGGCATCGGCCGGGCTCAACCTCAAGGAGCAAGGAGCATGAGCACGCGATTCGCCAGCGCAGCGCAGCGCAGTACCCCGACATCGATGCCGTGCGAGCGGCTTATCCGGGAGCGGCCGAGATCCTGGAGGTCGAGGAAGGATGGATGGTGTTTGCCACCGAGGCGCAGTTTACGACCTGGAGGCGAAAGCAGTAAGCGACGTTACAGTCACGCGACCACACCCGGCTCAGGCCGGGTTTTTTGTGGGCGGTGCAGGCCCCCCGGTCGAGATGGGCCCCGAGACCGCACAGTCAGCTCGTAGAGCCCGCGGCGCGCGTCGGGCGAAGATCGCACCAGCAGCAGCCGCAACCGGAGCAGGCGAGCGACTGGGAAAAGCTAGGACCGGCGACGGCGCCGAGCCGCTACAGAAAACCACAGTTCGCGCGGCTGGTCCGGGGCAAGCTCGGGGATACCCCGACGATGGGCGATTGGGCGCGATTAGGTCTGAGCCAAATCTGAGCCAACGACTACCCAAGACACGCCAATTTTTCACGCTACGCCACACCGCGATCACGATCGTAAGCAGTTGATTCTGAAGCGAACGGAGGTGTGGGAAAAGGTGAGGCACATCAGGCGTGTGTGACTTGAAAACCGTTGAGGGTTCATCCCCTCCGTGGGTTCGAATCCCACCCTCTCCGCCAGTCCATTCAGTATCTTAGCGGCTCTTCTTCGGAATATTTTCCGACCGATCTCGACATCGTCAGTCCTTCCCCGTCGCTCTGCGAATCCTCTTTCCTCCATGTCTGCGTGGCCCATTCCCGGTCGATGCTTGGCACGGCGGTGTCCAAAGCCTCGATATATTCGAACAATTGAGCCCAAAAAACCGAAAAATACACGCGGCGTGCAAAGGTTGGCGAGGCTGCTCGCCAAGATGCCGCTTCGCCGATTCGCGTCCCCGATCAGCGCTGATCCTCAAGCCCCGTCAGGGACCAAAGCCTGTCGATCTGAGCACGCAGCTCCGCGACCTCGGCCTCCAGCGCTTCAATGCGAGCACTGCGGGTCGGCTCGCCGCTCGACGCGTGAGCGGACTCCGGGATGTCCTCGATCTTGGGTCGGCCGCAGAGCAGGTGGGCAAACCGCTCCTCGCGCTTGCCGGGCTGGCGCGGCAGCTCGACGACGAGCGGGCGGTCGCGCTCGGCCATGCCGTGCAGCGTCCGGGTGACCTGCTCGAGATCCTTGAAGTCGGCCAGACGTGCGGTGTTGGTGCGTAGCTCGCCGGTCGTCTGGGGGCCGCGCAGCATCAGGGCACAGAGCAGGGCGTGTTCTTCTCGGCTCAGCAGGAAGGTGCCGACGATCTTGTGGTCGTAGCGCTCGGTGCGCCCCGAGAGACTGGCGTAGATGAGGCCGCGGTCGCGCAGTTGGTTGACGACGTGACCGACCTCGCCGGGGGTCATGTTCATGACGGGATGGCGGGCGCTCTTCTGGTTGCAGGCGCTGACGAGGCTGTTCAGGGTCAAGGGGTATTGGTCGGGGGTGGTGCGCTGCTTTTCCATGAGGCAGCCGAGGACGCGTGCTTCCGTCGGGGTCAGCATGGCATCGGAGGTGTCGGATTCGTGCTCGATCGTCATGGTTGGCGGTTCTCTAGTGGTCGGTTGATGGACCTGGTGCCGGGGCTTCGGGCAACTCGCCGATGCGTCGCACGGCCCAGTCCAGGACGGCGCGCACGCGATCGTTCAAGAGCGCATGAGCCTCGGCTTCGGTGGCCCAGCGAAACTCCTGGTGCTCGGGAAACCCCAGCTGCGGGTTGATCCCGAGCGTCACGTCGCCGCGCGGTGACTCCGCAAGATAATACCGCGCGACCTTGCCGCGACCGTAGGGCGGCGTTTCGACGAAAGACGTTCCCCATCGGAAGTCCAGATCGAGCAGCCCCGTCTCCTCGGTGACCTCGCGTCTTGCCGTGTTCAACGGATCTTCGCCGGGCTCGGTCTCGCCCTTGGGGAAATCCCAGTAGCTGAAGCAGCGCAGAATCAAGAAACGCATCTCGGGTCCGAAGCGACGGACCGGTACGACGCCGGCGGAGAGGATCTGTGGACGTTTCATTCTGCGCGCTCCCGCATTGCAGGTTTGTACGGGAGTGATAGAGGCGCCGCGTCTTGCATGACTGTCACGCGAGGCACGGTTTCGAGGAGGTCGGACCGCAGCATCTCGGCTGCGTGTCGGATGCGGGTCAGGATCGCGTCGTGACCGCTCGCACCGAAGCGGCTCGCCAACGCGGCCGGGCCTTGGAGCTGGCGGGTGGCTGCGATCAAAAGTGCGGCGTCTTCGATCGCGATGCGGGCGGCCCGGAGACATGGTCCGAGTCGCCGCCGGGTGAGATCGGCCAGGAGCGGGAGGGTGGCGTCCAGGGAGCGATGGCCATCAATGAAACCGCTCAGCTCATGATCGTCGATCGCGTCTCGGCATGCGGCCGACGGCGGCTCGGGCTCGGGCTCGGCGCGGAGCGCGGCGACGAGCGCGACGACGGTGACGGGGTCGAGCGTGCGCAGAGGACCGGCCAGCAGCACAGGTAGCCGGGCTTCCAGGCGTGCCTCGGCCTCTGCGGCAAAGCGCCAACCGCGCGTGCCGAGACGGCGCAGCACGACGAGCGCATGCTCGCCGCTTGCGGCATTCCGGCTGGTGCCCATCTGTGCCGGACGAAAACCGCAGCGGTCCCAAAAGCGGATCAATTCGGGCGTCGCGCCGAAGCTGGCGCCGAGGAGATCGACGCCCTCGGCGCGAGCGTCGTGCGCGAGCCGGCGCAGCAGTCTGCGGCCGAGACCGCAGCGTGCGAGCGCCGGATGGACGGCGATGCGGATCACGCGCAGATAGCGCAGGGCAGGGGCCTCGGCGAGCCCGGCATGCGTCGACAGGGTCTGCGGGAGGAGGTGGCCGCGCGGACGGCGTCGCCCCGTGAAGATCGCTTCGCGCAAGTCCGGGTCGGTGAAGCTGCCTTCCTCCGCGGCGAGGAGCGTGGCGACGACATGATCGCGCCATCGCAGCACATAGACCCGAACATTCGGGCCGTCCAACAGCATGCGCAGGTCCATCGGTCGGGTCTGGTAATGGGCCAGGACGAGCAGACCGAAGAGTTCGCGCAGGGTCTTCTCATCTTGGCCCAAGGCGTCGCGGTCGAGGCGCTCGCAGCGGATCTCTGCGGCGTCTGCGTCGCTCAGCACCTCGGCCGTGGCGGGGGCGGCGTCGAGCAGCAGGGCGCGGAAGGTCAGGGCTTCGAGTGGATCCCCGTCCGCCCAGCGGATCGGTGTGTCGAGCGCGATCTCGCGCCAATTCGGCGTGAGCCGATCCAGTGTGTCGCGAAAGCGCACGTCGAAGCCGCGTCCCGTGCCCTCGTAGCCGTGGACCGTGGTCGCGAAGACGACGCGCGGGTAACGGGCGAGCAGGGTTTCTAGCATGGGCGCGGGGATGCCGGCGGCCTCGTCGATCAGGAGCAGATCGGCCGCCGGTGTTTGCGCGGCGAGGTCGGCGGGGGAGACGAATTCGAGGGATCCCGGTGCCTCGCCGTACCCGGATCGGTTTGCCGCAGCTGCGGTCGTCTTGTCCGTTCTCGACCCGCTTTCGGCATCCGGGGCGCGGGTCTGAGCATCACCGGCCAGCACGGCAGCGGCGTGCTTGAAGAGCGCATCGGTCGCCGAGCGTCTCGGTGCGGTCACCAGGATACGCAGCGGCCGCTCGCCTAGGAGTTTGCCGGCGGCGAGGCCCAGGGCAGCACTCTTGCCGCGTCCGCGGTGGGCTCGGATGACGAGCGGGCGGCGTGCACGGCCATGCGCCACCGCGAGGATGGCCGCGATGGCGTGATCCTGGTCCGATGTGGCAGGTTCGGTGAGGTCCGGGTCGTTCTCTGCGGCCGTCCGTCCGGGGTCGCTCGACTCCGGCATGTTGCGCGCGGCGTCCGAGACGACCCTCTGCGCGGTCGAGAGACTCACTGCATCGGCTTGCGCAAGGTGAATGAGCCCCGGCTCGGAGCCGAGAAGCCGCGCGAGCCTCCTGAGGAAGCGTCCGCCGACCGATGCGGCCGTATTCGGCCAAACGGCGATGCGCTCGGCCTGCGGATCGGTCAGGTCCGGCCATGCCTCTAAATGCGGGGTCAGCAACAGCAGGAGACCGCCTCCGCGAATCGCCCCGGTCGCTGCGCCGAAACCATCCGGGTCGAAACCGCGATGGGCGTCGTAGACCAAGAGGTCGAGATCGCTGCCGAGCAGCCGGTCTGCGGCCCGCAGTGGCAGGGCGCCGTCGGCCAGGGGTCGCTCGGTCAGCCATGTCGGAACCTGATCCGGGAGGGCGGCGACGCAACGCCATGCATGGGTTGCGGTCCAGTCCGCATCGCCGCTCAGCAGCAGGGTCGCGCGATGTCCGGTGGCTTGCGCCTGTCGCTGCAGTGTGCGGGCGAGGGCTTCGAGTGTGTCGTCATGGAGCGGCACGCGTGCGTCTTCAGCCATAGCGAGACAGATGCAGGAAGGGGTGAGGTCTTTCGACGGCATCGAGATCGCCCCCGCGCATGATGCAGTCGCCTGCCGGCGGATCGCGTCGAAACGGCTGGCCTGCCAGCCGGATGCCGCCCCTTCTTTGCCCTTTGACCTTTCGCCTTTGACCTAAGCCGATGTCCGGCGCCCGCATCGGTCAGTCGCCCAGGGGGCCGGTCACCGGGACGAAGCGCACCGGCAGGATGTCGCGTCGGCGCAGGCTGCCGTCATCGTCCTTAGCGAAGATTGCAAGTTGCTGAACGGCTAGCGTCTCGCCGATGGGCATCACCAAACGGCCACCGGGTTTGAGCTGAGCGATCAGATGGTCCGGAATCACGGGCGCGGCGGCGGTCAGGATGATGCCGTCGAACGGAGCGGCCTCGGGCCAGCCGAGCCAACCGTCTCCGGCCCGAACCTGCACTTGAGCGGAGCCGGGCGGATAGCCGGCGGCCTCCAAGTTTGCGACGGCGCGCTCGGCCAGCTCCGGGACGATCTCGACCGAATAGACCTCGACCCCCATTGCAGCCAGCACGGCCGCCTGATAACCGGATCCGGTGCCCAGCTCGAAGACCCGGTCGCCCGGACCGACATCGAGCAGCTGGCTCATGATGGCGACGATGTAGGGCTGAGAGATGGTCTGCCCGCCGCCGATCGGCAGGGGGTGATTGGCATAGGCCAAGGCCCGTTGGGCGCTCGGCACGAAGGCGTGGCGAGGCACCCGAAGCATGGCCTCGGCGACCCGAAGATCGAGCCGCGCGAAACCCAGCTCCGGCGCCGTCATACGGACCTCGGCCTCGATCTTCTCGACGAGTCGTTGACGTTCCGCGGTCATGTCCTGTTCCGATGCGCAGGCGTTGACCGTCGCGACCAGACAGAGTCCGACGGCGAGGAGTAACCCGTGGAGTGAACGGAAAAGGCTTCGGCGCTCGGTCATTTGAACAGATCCTCCGCGGCACGTTTCAGCGCGTCCGGGTCGGTCGTCGCGCTCGGCGTCTCGCCGGCTTGCGGCGAGGGCGATCGCAGCAGAGGCTGGAACCAGTCGCAGAAGTTGGCCCGATCCTTTGCAATGACGCGATCCACCATCGGCTCCCGACACTCGTTGGGTCGTCCGGGCGCATAGTGCCGACAGTTGCGACAGCAATGGGTCGGTTTGTCGCAACCGGGACAGCGCAGCTCGCGACCGTAATCGAGCTTAGTCAGTCCCCGCCCGCAATTCCAGCAATGTCCTCTGATCTCCTCGCCCATGGGTCGCCTCGGTCAAGCCCGGTGATCGTGCCATTGTCCGCCGTCTTTCCGGATGCGGCCAGGTCCGCGTCGGTCGGAATCCCGGTCGCGACTCATGCTTACGGGGCAGTATCAGTCCCCCATGTTGCGCGGCCAAGGCGGGATCCGCCAATCCAGACTCAGCGCCAAGAGGCGCAGCCCGGTCGTGGTGCCGGCACCCGCCAGCAAGGTCAGCCAGGGCTCGGCGCCGAGGGCATCGACGCCGATGAAGACCCAGCAGCCCACGAAGGCGCAGAGCGCATAGGGGCTGTGATCCTGGAACACGACCGGGATCTCGTTGCAGAACACATCGCGCAGCACCCCGCCGAAGACGCCCGTCACGACCCCCATCATCACCACGACGATGAGCGGCATCTCAGCCGCCATCGCCAGCGCGGCGCCCGAGACGGCGAACAGCCCGAGCCCAATGGCATCCGTGACGTTCATAACCCGCTCCGCCCAACGATGCCGCATCAAGCCGAGCAAGGGCGAGCCGATCAAGGTCAGCACCAAGACCAGCCAGACATACTCCTGATGCTGCACCCAGAAGAGCGGGCGGCGGTCGAGCAGCACGTCACGCAGCGTCCCGCCGCCGAATGCGGTCACGAAGGCAACGGTGAAGACCCCGACGATATCCATCCGCCGGCGCGCCGCCTCGATAAGCCCCGAAACGGCAAAGGCGATGATGGCGCCGATTTCGATGATGGTCAGCATGAGCCTTCGATTCCGCCCGGCGCACCGTGCTGCCCGCCAGGATCGAGGCACCATTCGGTTCGGATCCTTCCTCGCGGTTCGACGGCTCTCGGATCCATTATGCTATGGTCACAACACATCATCTTCGTCGGTCGGGAGTTGCGGGCATGGCCACCACCTCCTTCGATACATTGAAATTTGTCGAGAAGCTCAAATCAGGGGGAATTTCTGAGGATCGGGCGAAGGTCATCTCCGAAGCGTTCCGGGATGCGTCCGGAGAAGCAGAGCTGATCACAAAGAAAGACCTGCAGATCGAACTTGCGCCCGTCCGGTCGGACATCAGCCTCATCAAGTGGATGATGGGGATCCTGCTCGGAGGCGTGATGGCCCTTTTGCTCAAGTCATTCTTCCCCGCGTAGCCGACACCGCCGACGGCAAACCCACCGCGCTCGGCACGGTCTAGCGGATGCGTAGGATGGGTAGAGCGCAGCGAAACCCATCCTTCCGGCACCACGCCCAAAACGAGGAACCTCGCCCGAGCGCAGCGAAACCCATCCTTTCCGTGCCGCCACCCGGATTAGGCGGTTGAGCTGTGAGGATGGGTTTCGCTGCGCTCTACCCATCCTACATACTTCGGTTGTTCTTGAATCGTTCCCTTGGTTATCCGAGGCGCGACACATCCCGCACGGCGCCGTGGGCGGCGCTGGTCGTCAACAAGGCGTAGGCCTTGAGTGCCGTCGAGACCTGACGCTGGCGGTCGAGCGGCTTCCAGGCCGCCGAGCCGCGTGCCTCCATGGCGGCCCGGCGGGCGGCGAGGGTTTGGTCGTCGACGGCAAGATGAATCCGCCGGCTCGCGATCTCGATCTCGATCGTATCGCCTTCCTCCACGAGTGCGATCAAGCCCCCTTCGGCCGCCTCGGGCGAGACGTGGCCGATGGACAGCCCCGAAGTGCCGCCGGAGAAGCGCCCGTCCGTGATGAGTGCGCAGTGTTTCCCGAGCCCCTTCGATTTGAGATAACTGGTCGGGTAGAGCATCTCCTGCATGCCGGGTCCGCCCTTGGGTCCTTCGTAGCGGATGACCACCACGTCGCCTGCCTTGACCTGCTCGGTAAGGATGGCGGTCACCGCATCCTCCTGGCTCTCGTAGACACGGGCCGGCCCGACGAAGGCGCGCAGAACCGAGGTCGGCACGCTGGTGGTATAGCGCAGCTCGTCCTTCTCGATCGCGTCGGATTCGAACATGCTCGGGTCGACCCCGGCGGTCTTCACGATACAGCCGTCCTCTGCCAGGTTGCCGAAGAGCACCGCGAGGCCGCCGTCGCGGCTGTAGGCATGCTCGAGATCACGGATACAGCCCTCGGCGCGATCCAGGTCCAGATCCGGCCAGAGCTGCGCCTGGCTGAAGGCGACCTGGGTCGGGATTCCGCCCGGCGCGGCCAGATAGCGACGGCGCGCCTCCGGATCTTCCGTGTAGCGCACGTCCCAGCGCGCGAGCGCCTCGCCGAGGGTGGCGCTGTGCACGGTCGGCAGATCGCGATGGATGAGCCCGGCACGGTCCAACTCGGCGAGGATGCCGATCACGCCGCCGGCGCGATGCACATCCTCCATATGATATTTCTGGGTCGAGGGCGCGACCTTGCAGAGATTGGGCACGCGACGGCTGAGCCGATCGATGTCCTCCATGCTGAAGGGCACGCCGCCCTCGTAGGCCGCCGCCAGCAGATGCAGCACCGTGTTGGTGGATCCGCCCATCGCGATGTCCAGGCTCATGGCGTTCTCGAACGCCTCGAAGGTCGCGATCGAGCGCGGCAGCGCGCTGGCGTCGTCCTGCTCGTACCAACGGCGCGCGAGCGAGACGATCAGACGGCCGGCCTCCAGGAAGAGATCCTTGCGCGCGGAATGGGTAGCGAGCAGCGAGCCGTTGCCGGGCAGGCTGAGCCCGAGCGCCTCGGTCAGGCAGTTCATGGAATTGGCGGTGAACATGCCGGAGCAGGAGCCGCAGGTCGGACAGGCGGAGCGCTCGAGCTCGGCAACCGATGCGTCACTCTGCTTCTCGTCACCCGCGGCGACCATGGCGTCGACCAGGTCCAGATGCAGCTCTTCGCCGTTGCGCAACACCTTGCCGGCCTCCATCGGCCCGCCCGAGACGAAGACCGCCGGGATGTTCAGACGCAATGCGGCCATCAGCATGCCGGGCGTGATCTTGTCGCAGTTGGAGATGCAGACCAAGGCGTCCGCGCAGTGGGCGTTGGCCATGTACTCGACCGAGTCCGCGATCACCTCGCGCGAGGGCAGCGAATAGAGCATCCCGCCGTGACCCATGGCGATCCCGTCGTCGACGGCGATGGTGTTGAACTCCTTCGCCACGCCGCCGGCCGCCTCGATCTCGCGCGCGACCAGCTGGCCCATGTCCTTGAGATGGACATGCCCGGGGACGAACTGGGTGAAGGAGTTGACGACGGCGATGATCGGCTTGTCGAAATCCCCGTCCGTCATGCCGGTGGCGCGCCAGAGCGCGCGTGCGCCGGCCATGTTGCGGCCATGGGTGGTGGTGCGGGAGCGGTACTGGGGCATGAGAGGCTACCTGGCGGGGGGATAGGATCCCGCCAAGTATACCCGGCTAAAACGCGCTCGGTAGGGCATGGCGGGTTTGGTGTTCGGATTCGGCCTCGCGCGGTAAACAACCTCGGCAAGGGCGCGTTTTAGAATCTTAAAATCATGTCTTGAACCGCGTCCGCGCCGAGCTCGAGTGACGGGTCGAGGTCGCGCCCGACCACAACCCGCACCCGGGGCACGAGACGCGGTTCAACAACACTCCGTCTCGAGGACGTCGAGCTCGGCGATCAGCTCAGGCGCGTCGAGACGGTCGAGCAGATCGCGGATGTCGTTGAGATGACAGTGGATGTGATAGAGCTCGTCGTGCGCCGGCCCTTTCTCGCCGTCGAGCTTGGCCGCGAGGTAGGTCCAGAAGGGGTCTTGGCGATCGGGGTCGAGCATCAGGTCGCGTAGTCCGGAGACGAAACGCTGCGCCCGTGCGTCGCAGTCGAGTCCGAGGAAAGAGATGTAGCGGTCGCTGAAAGCAGGTGTGTTTGCGGTCGTCATCGTGGCTCATGAAGCGGGTGATCGGGAACATTTCGATCATGCTAAACCGGGCCCGGTGCGGTATGCGATCTTTTTTGTCTGTGTCGGAACCGAGACGCTGGAGCGGTTAGGATGGGTTTCGCTGCGCTTTGCCGGTGCCGGAACCGAGATGCTGGAGCGTGTAGGATGGGTTTCGCTTCGCTCTACCCATCCTACGGCCGGTTCGGGTGCTTGGGGGTATAATCGCGTGAGCTGTTTGGCTTCAAAGCGGCCCGGGGTTGGCTCCTGTCGAGCGGCCTGACCGAAAACGGCCGTCCACCATCGACGATTCCAAGGCGGGAGAGTATCTATGACCGGAGAGACCCTGGCAGCAGGCGAGCATAAGGGCGATCGAAAGGGGCGGGGGATCCCGCTCGGCGAGGCGGTCGATGCACCGCGTTCGCAGTTTACGAGTGCAGACGGCTGGCGGATCGCCTATTACGCCGACACCTCGGCGAGCGGGCGCCCGCTGGTGCTCGTTCACAGCGTCAACGCCGCGCCGAGCAGCTTCGAGGTGAAGCCGCTGTTCGAGCACTATCGATCGCAACGCCCCGTCTACAGCCTGGATCTTCCCGGGTTCGGCCACTCCGAGCGTCGCCCCGCGGGTTACACCCCGCAGCTCTTTGCCGACGTGCTCGGACAGTTCCTGGATCAGGTCGTCGGGCAGCCCGCGGATGTCGTCGCCTTGTCGCTGAGTGCCGAATTCGCGGCAC
Source organism: Thiocapsa rosea (assembly GCF_003634315.1). NCBI lineage: Bacteria > Pseudomonadati > Pseudomonadota > Gammaproteobacteria > Chromatiales > Chromatiaceae > Thiocapsa > Thiocapsa rosea. Next base: position 4,776,019 of record NZ_RBXL01000001.1, on the reverse strand, counting down.
GCATGATTGGCTCCAAGCCCGGCTCGGTCGCCTCGCTGGCCCTGATCGCACCGACCGGATTCAGCAAACGCGTCCCGCCGGGGCCGGGGTTCGGTCGGATCGTCCACCCGATCCTGAAGACGCCCGGACTGAGCCAAGCCCTCTTCGATCTCGTCGCATCCAAGCGCAGCATCCGCCACTACCTCGGACAGTCCTTTGTCGGCGAGCCGACACAGGAGATCCTCGACTACGCCTACGCCACGTCACATCAGCCGGGAGCACGACACGCCCCACTGGTCTTTCTCTCGATGCAGCTCTTCACGCCCGAAGCGGGCGACCGGCTCTACGCCAAGCTGACCGATCTGCCTGTGCTCGCCATCGCCGACCGCGACCCCTACATCGACTTCGAGCGGCTCGACGACTTCATCGCCCGTCACCCGAATTGGTCCCGCCAGCGATTGGCGCCGAACATGGGCCTGCCGCAATGGGAGCGCTTGCCCGAGACCGTGGCAGCTCTCGACGGCTTTTGGGCGAAGTCGGGCGGTTAAACCGCGCCCCACGCGGTATGCGATCTTTTTGGATGGGATCGGCCCCGGCAGTTTTGACGACCGCTGGAGCCGGCGCGGTTTAGGTGATTTCGGGGAAAGGATCGACCGGCGTGATCACCCCCGTCTTTCGGTTCGCCGCTAAACTGTTTCGACCTCGAACCCCACCAGGGCACGCCGCTCGCGACTGAATTCGATGCCGATCAGATGGATGGGCTGGCCGGCGGCGCGGTACTTGTCCGCGTAACCACGATCCTTGATCTGCTGAAGTGCCCGTCCCTCGGGCGCCAGCTCCACCACCTTGAATTCAAACAGCCAGATCCGGCTGTTGAACTTGAGGGTCAGGTCGATCCGGCCTTGATTGGCGGAATCCTCCGGTGTCAGGTCCAGCCCCAGCGCGGCAAGGTGGCTGTAGAAGACGCTGGCGTAAAAGCCCTCGTATCGGGCGATCGGGTGGCCGTCGTGCCACTGATGCGGGATGGCTGCGAAGAGCGCCTCCACATGGGCGCGCAGGGCGCTGAAATCGCCACTCACCAGCACGTCGTAGAGCCGGCTGACGGCGCGATCGGCCTGCATGGGGTCGCCCATCAATCCCTTGAGCAGGGCGTCGTTCAATGCCGACTCGACCTCCAGGTTCGGGTACCCCAGGCTGTATTCGATGCGTGCGCCGATGCGTCGCGAGCCGGTCAAGGTGAGATAACCGCTCTGCCACAGCAATGCCTCGGCCGACATGCTGTCCACGTCGAAGGTCGACAGCAGTGCCTCCGAGGCACGCACGCCGGCCAGATCGGGCGTGAAATAGCCGCGCGTGGTGAGCAGATCGACCAGAAAGGTCGGCGTGCCGGTCTCGAACCACCAGGAGCGAAATTCGCGTTTCTGAAACAGCAACAACAGATCGAAGGGGTTGTAGACGGGCGCCCCCGTCCAGTTGTAGCCGTTGTACCAGTCGCGCATCCGATCCCGGTCCAGGTTCTCGAGCTCCGGCGCAAAGATCGTATCCACATCCTGCTCGGTATAGCCGCAGATCGCGGAATAGGTTGTGTCCACCGTGATGTCGTTCAGGTTGTTCAGCCCGGAAAAGATGCTGACCTTGCTGAATTTGCTCACCCCGGTGAGGAAGGCGAAGCGGATATGGGCGTCCGACCCTTTGATCACCGAGTAGAGGTTGCGCAGCCCGTCGCGCATGGCGCGCGCCATGCCGGGGTCGCTGAGATTATCCAGGATCGGCTTGTCGTACTCGTCCACCAGGACCACGACCCGCTGCCCGTAGTGCGCGTGGGTCTTGCGAATCAGCTCGCCGAAGGCCCCGGCGATGTCGAGACCCGGATGCACCTCGACCGCCAAGGCCTCGCGGTTGATGCGGATCAGATCAGCGATGCGCGCCTCCAGTGCATCGCGACTCTGCAGCACACCCTCGGCAAAGCTGATCCGGATCACCGGATAGCGAGTGGACCAGTCCCAGTGCGGATGGATCGCCAGACCCCGGAACAGCGGCTCGTTGCCGGCGAACAGCTCGGCCAGGGTGTCGATGAGCAGCGATTTTCCGAAGCGCCGCGGACGCGAGAGGAAATACTGACTGCCTTCGTCGATCAATTGCCGGATGAAGTCGGTCTTGTCGACATAGTAATAGTCTTCTTCTCGGATCTTGGCGAAGGTCTGAATCCCGATCGGCAGTTTGCGGCGGTGCATGGGGAACCTCGGCAGGCTGGTGCGTGACGGGCGTAGCAGCGATTGAGCGACCCGATCTCAGCGTAACGGCTCGGCGATGGCCTGTCATGTACGCGAAGAACAACGCCGGCAAACGGCTTGCGGCCATCACCATCTCTTTGAGGTCGATCGAATATTGCTGCCGGGTCCAGATCAGGCCGTTAGGGTTCTTCAAGGTTGGGCGTTGGATCGCGCGCCATCCATTGGCGCAAGGGGCTGGCGTGTCCGTTAAACGGCCTCGCCGACCAGATCGCGATAGGCATACCAGCTCGCGTAGCCAAGCAACGGGAAGATCACGACCATGCCGACGAAAGCCGTCAGCGCGCCGACCAGCATCAGGCCGAGGATCAATCCCGCCCAACGCAACATCGGCCCGGGATTGAGGGTGACGGCCCGCCAGCTCGCCTGCACACCGGCAACCGGGCCGGCATCACGATCGACGATCAGCGGAACCGCGATCACACTGGCCGCGAACACCGCCGCGCCAAGCAAGGCGCTGCTCACCAGCGTGAAAAGCATCATCAATGGGTCCATCCCGCCTCCCAACAGGGTCACATAGCCACTGGAGGTCGGCGCCAGAGTCGTCACTTTGATGGCAAAGATCACCGCCGTGGCCAACGCCCAGAAGGCGACAACGAACATCAGAAACAGCCCGAACAATGCCAGGCTTGAGCGCCGCTGACCATACAGAGCGAAGCTGGCGCGAATCCCGATCTCTTCACCGCCCAACTGGCGACGCGCGGTGACGTAGAGCCCAGCGGCCAGAAAGGGGCCCACCAGCAGGAGCACAATCAGAAACTTCAACGCCAAACCCGGCATCGCCTGGCTCATGGTCAGTGCCCCGAAACCGGCTAGGGCGCAGAGCGAACCGTAAAATAGACTGACGAAGGGCGTTTTCTTCAGTGTGCTCCAGCCTTGCCCGAGCCACTTCAGGGGTGCATTCGAGGCCACTCGCCGGATCGATAATGTATCGGCCTGGACGACATCCTGATGCGTATCGGTTGAGGGAAAGGGGATTGATTCTGTGGTCATTGCGAAGACTCCCGGGGTAGATGACGGCCAAGTCGGGCGCTCGTTTGAACCGAGTGTCGACTCGCCGGCCCTGGACAGGTTTAAGAAAATAGGAAAGTAAGAATATAAGGATTTACTAACATTAAAGCAAGTCCCTGATCACTGACTGCAGGAGAGGGATCTCAACGGCGCAGACGATCGGCCGGAAGTGACGCCGACGTTCATCGCGAAGCGCCGACATCCCCGGGATAGACGACTTGCAGTCGTCCTCTTCCGCCGGCCCGCAAGGTCGCTTTCAACGCGACGCACTCGGGTCTTCTCGATGCTCGCGGGAAACCTTGGTCCGTCCCTGGTTTCCCCCTGGTTTCCGCCAGGCCGGACTCTCTGGAATGTCACAAGGAAAGACCTGACCCCGATGTGAGTGTCGGCCAGTCGCCAGCGCCCGTTCCAAGCGAGCAACAGCGGGTGCCTGGGTTCCCATGCGCTCTGCAACCTGAGCCTGGGAAAGCCCAGCCTCGTGACGCGCCTTCAGCAGCAGATCGAGCAGGGCGAATTCTTCCCGTTCCAAACGCTCCACCTCGGTCCGTACACCGGGACGGCGCATCAGCGTCTCGATCAAGTCATCGTGGGTCTGCATGTTTAATCTCCTGCATGCGCGCCTCGGCGACACGCCGTTCACGTACGGGTGTCTTGGTGGTTTTCTTCACAAAGCAGTGCAGGTGAGCATTCCGTCGCGATCCGGTTGGCGCTACGGTGATCGAACAGGCCGACTGGAGATCCTACAATGGGATTAGCGAATGACGACCCTAGCGCTTGAGCGCAATAGCGGGCGGTAACGGCGGACGCTCATGGCAATCCGGCCCCCAGAAGGAATCCTCGTCGGCTTGGAATGTTTCGTCCGCTTCCTTGAGGGAGAAACGATCGATCTTGCCTTCAGCGATCAGATCCATCAGCCGATTCGCTTGATTGCGATCATATTCGGCCTGCATGGCGGTCTTATCCGGGTGGTCTTCCAGCTCGACGAGCAGATCACCGCCATGCTCATTACAGAGTTCGACCGCGAGCCGGGAGATTTTGAAGGGTGTCCTCGAATCGATCCAGATGAAGAACCGATAGCGGTAGCTGATATCCCAGACCGGCGCCTGAAGATCCCCGGCAATCGAGCCCATCTCCTCCTTCAAGGTCACCTGGGTCAGATACTGCAGCCACTTCAACACCGACCAGGTCAGACCGTAATCGCGCCAGGGGCGCACGAAGTGGCCGGCCCCAATGAAGCCAAGCACCCTGTTGAGTAGCGCGTCGGGGTGCTCTTGGGGTTGGAAGCCGGCCAGAGCCATGGCCTTACCGATCGCGAAGCCGAGGCGATAGTCCGGACGCTCTTCCTTGGGGAGATTCCGGAACTCCCAGTTGCGGAATGGACTGTGCTCTTCTTCAGCACGCTGGATGAGAAACAGAAAAGCCGCCACGGAGAAGTGGGTCGGGAGTCGCGCATACAGCTCGCCGAGTTGTTGACGCAGCAGATCATCCAACCACACCACGGGCAGCAAACCGTCGGCGTTTTCGATTTGGTCGCTGAACACCCGCCATTCCTCCAGCGCATGCTCGGGGACTGCATCGCCCCATTTGTAGAACTGCATCGCCAACGTCCGGCGGTTCGTCGTTGGGTCTAACACGTAGTATTCATACCATCCGCGCGTCGACATGAGAGGCACCTCCAGATTCCCAGACGATTTTCGGCCCTTCGACACCCCTGCTCAGTGTTCCCCATTGATGTGGGGGCCGGATGCAAAAACCTCCTCGCGATACCCAGGGCTTGCCCCGGGCTAACATCGATCGCACCGTTGGCGCTCGACACAAACTGCCGCAACGCGGCTCTCCAAGCTCGCCCTCGCTGGTTTTGCTGACTTGATCACTTTGTGATTGGCGTAAGCGCTGATGCGGGTCGTGTAGGATACTGGTGGCCGGTGATCGTCGCGCTGGCCTGTTGCAACGCGGGCACATCGAACGCACGCGGATCGTCACGCCCGCTGTGTTCTGCGCCGAGGTGCTGTGATCAATGCCGGTTGGTTCTCTGACATCGGAACAGCGCGACGGCTTTGGTCGCTGGTTTGCCCGCGATTTTGCTCGGTTCTCGTCGTTGTCGTCATCGACCGCGATCACGACAACGACTGGATTCGGTGCTCGACTTCGGTGATTTCCGAGAAAGCCCGTCTCTGGCGAGACCGACAGAAGCCACCCCGCCGTAGGCGCGTGGCTTGCCCGCGCAAATGATGGCATGAAGCCCGCCGATGGCGGGATCGGCGAGGGTTTAGCGCCGGGTACGCCGACTTCAGTCGGCACCTGAGGGAGAGACCTGGGGGAGAGACCTGGGGGGAGGCGGACTTTGAGGTTCACAGTGAAGTTCATCTTACGTTGCACGTCCCCTACTTCTCCCCTGGAATGTCACAAGGAAAGACTTGACCCCGATGTCGTGCAGCGTTGCGCGGTCTCGCCGTGAAGATCGTCCATATCGCAGTCGAGTGCGCGCGCAAGGCGCGCCAGCAGATCGGCGGAGGGATTCGCTTTGCCGTTTTCCGCCATCGACAGCATCTGCCGGGTCGTGCCGGAGGCTTCGGCCAAGGCTTGGAGTGTCAATCCGCGATATTCGCGCCAGACCTTCAGCGGGGCCTCCCCCGCCAGCAAACGATCGACGAATGCCGCCGGGAAGGTCTCCTCGCTCGCGGCCGCCTTGGCATCCGCGATGTCTTGGAGCGTTTCCAGTCGCTCCAGCAATGTTTCCCATTCATCGATCGGCAACACGGCCAAGGCAGGGACGCCGTTCAGCTCGATAATTTGGACGCTCATTGATAGACATCTCCCCGTGGTCCGATCTTGACGACCAATAAGACCAGCTCGCCGTTTTGCAGTTCGCATATCGCGCGCCAGTTGCCGACTCGCAGCCGCCAAAGATCCGAGCCCGCGAGCGGTGTCCAGTCGCCGCGGTAAGCGCCTGGGTTCATCGCAATGGCGTCGAGTTCGGCTCGAATCCGCGTGGCGATCCCGGACGGCATCTTGCGCAGGGCCTTCTGGGATTGTTTGCTGAAGCGCAAGGCGAACATGACCACATGTTAAAGGCGCGCACGGAGTCTGTAAAGTATTGCTTAACATGCGGTGCGGGATTCGGGCTGGGTTTGGTGGTCTGGCCCGGTTTCTATCGGTTCTCCGATAGTCGCGGGAAACCGTGGTCCGTCCCTGGTTTCGCTTTCTGGTTTCGCTTTCTTGTGTCGCACGGTATCGTTTACTGCGGACACTCGCGCGGTGCGTTGCCTGTTTCAGGGTCTCATGGTATGAATAAGTCATACCATGCAGACGCCGCCAAAACATCGCCAGAGCTTCCTTACCCCTAAAGTACTCGTCATGCCTACCGTCGAAAAGATCACCATCGCACTCACCAAAGAGATCGCCGACAATGTCCGCGCTGCGGTCGACGCCGGCGATTACGCCTCCACGAGCGAGGTCATTCGCGAGGCCCTGCGCGACTGGCAACTCAAACGCACGTCGCAACAGGAGCAGGTCGAACACCTGCGCCGTTTGTGGCAGGCGGGGCTCGCTAGCGGTTCGGCCGGCCGGCTCGATATGGCCGAAATCAAACGCGAGGCACGCACGGTCAAAGCCTCGCGCTGAACCGCTCGCAAGATTGCACAGCCATGCACGATGTCACCATCAGCAACCAGGCACGAGAGGATCTCATCGCTATTTGGGAGTACGTCGCCGACAACAACCCGTCCGCCGCCGATCGCCTGCTCGACATGCTCGATGCGCGGATCGACCGCCTTGCCGATCATCCCTTCCTCGGCCCTGCGCGACCGGAGATCGCCCGCGACTTCCGCTATCTCGTCTGCGACGACTACCTCATCCTCTACCGAGTTCTCGCCGATGCGGTCGAGATCGTCCGTGTCCTCCACGGCGCGCGAAACCTAACGGCGATTTTCACGGACATCGACCCCCTGCCCTGACCACGCCATCAGAATCCCTCGCCGGCGAAGACTCGGACGCACCTTTCGCGCCACCTGATTAGCAAGGAACGTCCGCCACACGCCGGCGCAACCGTCGTCCGTTCGACAAAAAAAGCGTTTTCTATCGGTTCTCCGATGGTCGCGGGAAACCGTGGTCCGTCCCTGGTTTCGTGGCCACCCCAAGAAACAGCGTTGAGCGCCGGTTCCGCGTGCTGGATTACGGCCAGAACCCGCTCTTTTTGCCGCAGTTTTTGCTTAAGTTAGTGCCATTCTGGTCCGTCCCCGGTTTGCTCTGACCCCGATGTCGGGCTCTCGTCAGTCGATGTCGAGTTCATCTCCTGTCCGTGGCGATTCCCGACCAAGGCGTTCCAGCACATCCAGGAAGCGCGCTCGGTCGGCCCGAGCGGCGCGGTGCGTGAATACCTCTTCGGTCGCCAGCGCGGCCACCTTCTCAGCTAAGGCGGTGTTGATGAACTGGTTCAAGCTCACGCCGTCACGCTTGGCGGCGCGGCGTGCCGCCGCCAGAATGCTCTCCGGCGTACTCAAGGCGTAGTTACTCTTGCTCATGGCGCAAATTCCTCGCGATCTCGGCTGGGCGGCAAAGCGTGATCCCAAATCGGCTCGGTGCGGTCCCGAAGGCCCGGCACGTCCGGCCGACCGTGGGAAGAGTTGGCCGACACTGATCAGCTCGATCTGCCGATATAGCCCAGAAACCGTGGTCTGTCCCTGGTTTTCCCCTGCTGCGCGAGCTGCTCGACAGCCTCCAAAGCGGGGAGATCCTTCTCGGCGACGCCTTCTACGCGACCTATTTTCTGCTCTGCGAGCTGGTGCGCGGCGGCGTGGACGGGCTGTTCGAGCAGCACGGGGCGCGCAAGCGCAGCACCGATTTCCGCCTCGGCGAGCGGCTCGGCACGCGCGATCACCTGATCGTGCTGAGCAAGCCGACGAAGCGACCCGACTGGATGAGCCCCGAGGAATACGCGCAAGCCCCGGCGACTCTGAAGGTGCGCGAGTTTCAGGCCGGCGGCAAGATCATGGTCACCACGCTGCTCTGCCCCAAGGCGACCCCCAAGTCCATGCTCAAGGTGCTGTACCGGCAGCGCTGGCACGTCGAGCTGGATCTGAGAAACCTCAAGACCACGCTCGGCATGGAGCATCTGCGCTGCAAAACCCCGGCGATGGCGCTCAAGGAACTGTGGGTCTACCTCTTGGCCTACAATCTGATCCGGCTCTTGATGGCGCAGGCCGCTCTGCTGGCGGACCAGATCCCGCGCCAGCTCAGCTTCAAGCATGTCGTGCAGATTTGGATCTGCGTGCAGCAGTGCGGCGGCACACACGACAGCGTCTGCATCCATGCCCTGTTGGTGCTGATGGCCCAACCCCGCGTGGGTCGACGAGGCGGTCGGATCGAGCCGCGCGCCTTGAAGCGACGCCTGAAAAGCTACCCGCTGTTGACCAAGCCGCGGAAGATCGCGCAGGAGGAGGTCCGCGAACATGGCCACCCCAAGAAACAGCGTTGAGCGCCGCTCGCGCGTTGCGGATGACGCTCAGGACGGACTGTTTTTACAGCGGTTTTGGCTTAAGTTAGTGCCATTCGTGCGACACGAGGTCGCATGTGTATTTATCAAGGAGATCAAAGAGATCCGGCGTTCTGCCGCCGGTACCCTACCGGGCCGTGCGTCGGGGGTAACCCCGAGGTGCGAAGCGTCCGGGACACGGTAGCCTCCGTCGATAAGACGGGTGACCAAACCGCGAGGGGAGGTCGCGACTGCCAGCCTCGAGGCGGTCGGGAGCCGGGGTTGAAGGGCAAGGCTAACTCAGGTGAACCGCTGTCGAGCCGTCGTTACTAAGAACATGCCAAAGAGGCTGACCAGGCATGGACCAAAAGGTGGGCAGTCAGGTCGGGGCTTCCAATGTTGGCCCCGCGCAGATGTCGCGCTGCCGGCGGAGAGGCGGAGCCTAACCCCTTCGGGAATGGTACACATGCGAAACGTGGTAAGCCCGATCGCTCCCACAAGGACGGTGGACAGCGGCCCGCAAGGGTCGACCCGCGGGCGAGCGGGTAAAGGATGCCGGAGCAAGCGAAGGCCGATCCGTAATGGGTCGGATAGGGGTTCAAACTTTGCCCTACCCCGAAAGGGGGCAGACTTCCGGCGGGTCTTGACTCACGAAACACGCCCACGACAGGCTCAACCCGACGGGTTTCTTTAGACGATGATCGCCCTCGGCATCATTGAAGGCCCTCGGGATGGGACGGCGCCCTGGTTTGCCATCGACTGGACCAGGATACGTCGTCTCGTCGGCCGACTCCAAGCGCGAATCGTGAAGGCGGTCAGAGCCGGCAAGTGGCACCGCGTACGGTCGCTGCAACGCCTGCTCGCCAACTCGCTCGCCGCCAAACTCTTGGCGGTGCAGCGGGTGAGCTCCAATCGGGGCAAGAACACGCCGGGGGTCGATGGTGTGCTGTTGAATACCCCCGCGCGCAAGTGGCGACAAGCCCATCGGTTGAATGCAAGGGACTACCGGCCAAAACCGCTTAGACGGATCTACATCCCCAAGAAAAACGGAAAACGCCGCCCGCTCGGCATTCCGGTGCACGCCGACAGGGCCGAACAGGCCCTGGAGTTGCTGGCGCTGGATCCGGTGTCGGAAACCCTGGCCGACCCGTGCTCCTATGGCTTTCGCAAGGCGCGCGGGGCGCATGATGCGATCGCCGGGTGTTTTCTCGCCCTGTGTCGACGGCACAGCGCCGAATGGATTCTGGAAGGGGATATCCGGGCCTGTTTCGATGAAGTGTCACATCCGTGGCTCCTCGAACATGTCCCGACGAACCAAGGGAAGCTGCGGGGTTGGCTCAAGGCCGGTTTCATGGAACGCGGGGTCTTCCGTCCTACGACGCAAGGCACTCCGCAAGGGGGGATCCTCTCCCCGACGGCGGCCAATATGGCCCTCGACGGGCTAGAGCAGCGCCTGCGCGCGCGGTTCCACCCCCGTCACAAGGTCAACCTGGTCCGCTACGCGGACGACTTCATCATCACCGGCGCGTCCTCGACGCTGCTGGCCGACGAGGTCAAACCGCAGGTGCAGCAGTTCCTCATGGAGCGAGGCCTGGAGCTGTCCGAAGCGAAAACCCGGATCGTGCATATCGACGACGGGTTCGATTTCCTCGGCTTCAATCTACGCAAGTATCATGGAAAACTGCTCATCACACCGGCCAAACCCAGTATCGCGGCGGTCAAGGAAAAGGTTCGGGACATTCTGAAAGCAGGTGCGAGCCTGACGCAAGACGTCCTGATCCGGCGCCTCAACCCGGTCATCCGGGGCTGGGGACACTACTACCGCCATGTCGTGAGCAAGGAGGTCTTCAGCGACATCGATCACGCGATCTGGTGCATGACATGGAACTGGGCCAAACGACGACATCCCCAAAAAGGCCATAAGTGGCTCAAGGATCGCTATTATGCCCACAGGGACGGCCGAGACTGGGTGTTCACGGACGGATCGGTCACGCTCTTTCGGATGGCGAGTATCCCGATTCGACGCCATGTGAAGATCCGCGGCGACGCCAACCCCTACGACCCGCAACAGGCCGACTATTTCGTCGAGCGTCGCGGGCGTCAGCGGGGACGGCGACCCGTCGCGACTCCTGCATGGCTCGTGACGTGACGCGTCTCAGCCACCACCCCGTTGATCGCCGGGTGCTTCACGGTGCCTTTTCAAGGCTTGAGCCGTGTGCGGTGAAAGTCGCAAGCACGGTTGTGTGTCCAGCGAAGGCTGGCGTGTTCAGCAGGAGACAGTCCTGCCGGGGTAACAGTCAGGAGCCCCGTAGCTTGGATCGCAGGGTGGCGGGAGACCAAGACTCTGAAGCCGATCGACAGCACCTTCCTTGGGGAGGTGGCGAGTCACCAGGCCGTAACAACAGTGAACGCAATGATGGCCTCGACAATGCGTAGCTCCGAAGGCCGAGCCTGCAACCGTGGGGCGAAGGCAGCATGGCGGGTCGAAATCTGACCGAGACGATCCGACCACTTCGGCGGGGTGAGTAGCGACGGCATGGTGGCAAGGGCACGCTAAGCAACTGGAGAAGCCCGTCTCGCCCCGGGGCGAAATCCCCGGAGCAAGGTAGGTCTTATAACCGGCGACACCGGGAAGTGGACCGAAGGCGAGCGGGTGGCGGATGGGCGCGTAGTAGCGCTGAAGCGGGGTAATGTCCGTGGAGCGAAGGCGCCCTACTGTTGGCAATCCTTGAACAAGATGGGAGGCAGGGGCGAGATGACAACGACGCCCATCGATCTGCAAGACCTGAGGAAGAGGATCTACATCAAGGCGAAGGCTGAACCGGCCTGGCGCTTCTGGGGACTCTACGTCCACGTGTGCAAAGAGGAGACCCTGCACGCGGCCTATGCGATGGCGAAAGCGAACAACGGTGCCCCCGGCAGTGACGGGGTGACGTTCGCGGCCATCGAGGCGGCTGGCGTGGAGGCGTTTCTGAAAGGCATCCGGGATGAGCTGGTCATCGGAACCTACCGACCGCAACCGAATCGCCGCCGGGAGATTCCCAAGGGAGACGGGCGCATGCGCGTCCTGGGGATTCCCTGCATTCGCGATCGCGTGGTCCAGGGGGCGCTCAAGCTGATTCTGGAGCCGATCTTCGAGGCTGACTTCCAGGATGGAAGCTATGGATACCGACCCAAGCGCACGGCGCATCAAGCCGTGCAGCGCGTGGCCGAGGCCATTGTGAGCAACAAGACCTATGTGATTGATGTGGACCTGGCGTCTTACTTCGACACGGTTCGTCACGATCTCCTCTTGGGGAAGGTGGCGGAGCGGGTCCGCGATGATCAGGTCTTGGGCTTGCTCAAGCGTATCCTCAAGGCCAGTGGCAAGCGGGGCGTTCCGCAAGGCGGTGTGATCTCACCCCTGCTCAGTAACCTCTACCTCAACGAGGTCGACCGGATGCTGGAGCGGGCCAAGGAGGTCACCCGCAACGGACGCTATACCTATATCGAGTATGCCCGTTATGCCGATGACCTGGTGATCTTGGTCGATGGGTATCGCCGGTGGAACTGGCTCAAGGACGCGGCCTGGCGACGCTTGGTCGAGGAGTTGGCCAAGCTCGATGTGCAACTCAATCAAGACAAGACACGACGGCTGGACCTGAGCCGGGGAGGGGCATTCAGCTTCCTGGGCTTTGACTTCCGCCGGGCCAAGACTCGGCGCGGGGTCTGGGGCGCGCGTTACACGCCACGGATGAAGGCGCGTACCGCGATCCTACAACGCCTCAAGGACGTGTTCCGCCGCTACCGCTCGCAGCCGATCGATCGGGTGATCGCCTTGATCAATCCGATCCTCAGGGGGTGGGTAGGCTACTTTCGGGTGGGGCACTCCAGTCGCTGTTTCGGGTATGTCCAAGATTGGGTGGAGAAGAAGATTCGGCGCCATCTGATGCGCGCGCGGCAGCGTCAGGGCTTTGGCTGGAAGAGGTGGAGTAGGACGTGGCTATACGAGGTGCTCGGGCTCTACGACGGGTACCGAATCGGGCTGCGTAAGCCGAAAGCGCTCCCAGTGCAAGCGGTCTCATAACCCTGGATGTGAAGTCGGCAGGAAAGCCCGGTGCCGGAAAACGGCACGCCGGGTTTGACGTGGCGGGGGCTGGAAACGTGATCATGGGAGCCGGACTGAGGGCCAGCGCGAAAGCGCTGGAGGATCCACCGGACCCTAACCTCGGCGCGCCAGTTCTCGACCCTACCTTAGGGGGCGGGGTGACCGTAAGGTCACCCTGCTACCCGACTGGTCCGTCCCCGGTTTGCTCTCTGGTTTTCCCGTAGACGAGACTGCGCCTTAGGCGTACCGTTCCGTAATGCTTACCGTGATCGAGACCGCGTTGTTTCAGAAGCAGTGGCCTCTGTACTGAACCGAGGAAGAGCGTGGCAGCTTTTGTGCCTACGTTGCCGAGCATCCGAACACCGGTGATGTCGTTCCAGAATCCGGCGGCCTGCGAAAAGTACGCTGGCGACGAGAAGGCTCCGGCAAGTCCGGAGGCGTCAGAGTGATCTATTACACCCGCACAGTCGAGGGCGCGTTGATTCTTCTGACTTTGTATGCCAAATCGAAGACCGACAACCTCACTGGCCCGAAACTTAAAGAGATTCGCCGTGCACTCGAAGACTGAGCCCCTGAACGATGCAGAACTGGATGCCTACGAGGCCGAGCGCGATCTTGCAGCCGACCTACTTCAGGCCATCGGTGAAATGAAGGCTGGAGACGGACGCGTGGTATGGCCACCGGCACTGGCCGCGAGACAGGAAGTCAGGCTCTCTCAAGCGCAATTCGCCAAGCTTCTCGGGGTCTCGATTCGAACCCTGCAGGGTTGGGAGCAGGGGCGCAAGCAACCCAGCGGTGCCGCACGAACCCTACTCGCCATCGCTCGGCGTCATCCGGAGGTCCTGCGGGATGTCGCGGAAGACTTGCGCACCGCCGACTGATCTTTGGATGACGTTTGGCGGTCCGGTCCGGTTTCCTTCGTTTATCCGATGATCGCGGGAAACCGTGGTCCGTCCCTGGTTCGCCGCTCGCTCCGACTCGGCACAACCCCTGGTGCTATCTCCAACCGGTCACGAGCGGAATGGCATTTCCTTCATCCCCGGGGTCTGCCGATCCGCTGCTGCCCCAGTCCCTGATATCGCCATCAAACGTGATCCCAGCACCGCCAGCAACCTCAACCGTTTTACCTCTGGCAGAACCATATAGCCCCCCCCCCGCAGCTACCGAGACGTTCGCAAATGGGGCGTAAACATTTGCAACAAGCCTTGAATCGCCGTTAATAACTACTCCTTTACTGAACTCACTCGTGTCGGCATAGCTAGAGAACAGTGCGAATGTCGGTCGTCCGTCAGTTAGAGCACTCGTTGAAGGCATCTTTATCGCGCTTCCAATAACGGTTTTGCCCGTGGTAAATACAGTCAGCGTGCTACCGGATTCAATGACTATCCCTGGCCCGCCTCCAGTCCCAAGTGTTAGGTCGCCATTAACATATAACACCACATCTCCGCCCTTAACCGTTAGGGAACCGTTCGTCAGATCGAGCTTATTTGTTCTGATGACGGTCTCTTGGTTCCCGATTAGCTCGGTAGGATACCCGGTGCCTTTGTCGACCCACTTCTTTACGTTCCAGGTTTCATCATACGCCTTCAGACCTTGCGGTGATGCTTCCCAGTTAACAAGAGGATAGTTGCCAATCGCGACATTTCCGTTGCTAGGGATGGTATTAAGGCTTCCCATAACCTCGGAAATATCCAACGGATCACACTTGGGTGGGCTCACTGGTGCGTTTGGTGTAAGGGGGGCGATTGTAACGTTCCCCGCGACAAAATCGTCTGGGCTCATGTGCGACTTATTGGTTGTAACAGCATGCCCCGCGGCTGTGTTCCCTCCAACCCTAACATCGGTATGGTTGAACCGGACGTCATTACCTGCAGCTACGCTGCCGTCAACCCGAGCGCCATTGGTGAACGTTACATTCTGATTTGCCGAAAGACTGCCGGCAAAGGTCGCTGTGTTACTCACCGAAATACTTCCGGTGGTAAAAATGCCTCCGCCGTATGGTGCGTTTGCTTTGATAAGTACGTCGCCGCTCGCATGGATATCACCTGTCACCCAGGAGCTTCCATCCGTAGTGACCGCGCCTGTTGCAAATACATCTCCTGTAATCGGCGAATGTCCCGTTAGTTCAAGTGGGGCTCCGGGTTTGACCGTCATCACATTCGCTTTGCCGGTGGTTGAAGAAATGTTTCCGCTACCTTTAAGCTTGACACTTTCACACCCAATAATAGCGGCTTCGAACGGACCTGGGTTGCGTTCCTGTTCAATAACGCCCTTCTTATAATCAACAAATGTAAATGCAGACGCAACGGAAACTCCTGATGTTACGGAGTTTCCGAGAATCGCGACACGGATCGAGTCCGCCGAAAGGACGGCACTCCTTGTCGGGTCTAGCGCCCAGCGTCCCCATGGGTCTTCGCCTACAGGCTGTAATTCAAGCCCGTGCTCTCCGAGCAACGATGTGAGAGCGTCTTCTGTCGAAGGCCATGTCTTGCTCGGATTTGTTTGGTATTGCGCCGATATCCAATTGGAAAACTCAGCGCCACCGGCTTCGGCGGATAGTGCCGCAATCAATTGGTTTCGCTGGTTCGAAACCATCATTTCTTGAACATGGGTACCCCGCATAGCGGTCACGGTTACTAAACTCGCGACTGCGATAAGGATTAGTCCGATAATCAGGGCAGCACCGCGCTGCTGAGAGAAAGCTTGTGAAGGTTTCAACATTGTGAATCTCCTGAGCCATCAGCGCTGTGAAGCGCATCCTGCGAACGAACGCAAGATGAAGCCGGGGAACGAAGCGGATATTGCGACTATAATCCCCGACAACCTTGGGTGCAGATTTCAAGGTGGCGAATTCGGTCAAGGAACGACGCATTGAGCAGTAAAAACACAATTATTATTCGAGCAGGGCTTCGGGGAAGCCGAATCCCACTTAGTCTGACAGCATGCATTAGTGCAGGCTGCCGGATTGGCTCCCGTCAAAGCCACGGAGTTGGAATTCCCAGTCCTCTTACATCCGCAGTCCACAAAAGTTGGTTCTGGATCCGGACCCGGATCTGGATCTGGTCCCGGATCTGGGTCTGGGTCTGGGTCTGGGTCTGGATCTGGGTCTGGATCTGTTGGGTCGTCGCCTCTTAACTGCCGGAAAACGGCTGACCTCAGCGTTGCCACAAATTCGACGGGCCTTTCTGCTCCAAGCTCTATCCGAACACTTCTAACCGAGTCAATATTGGACACGTTTGAACGCACGGTATATTCGTCATCACTAATCCATCCGTTCGAGTTCGAATCAACTCCATAGGCAATTCCAAGAGATGAGGTTCCCTCGATGACCGAGGACGTTCCTTGTGGGGTTGTGCACAAAAGAACGCCGTTCGATTCGGAGAATGTATTGATCACCTGCGCAGACGCGACGGTCTGGCCCTGGCAATCCCGCACGTTCGGTCCGGCTGAAAGACGGATTACCAACTCGGAATCCGTTGCCAATGGATCTAGTTCTCCTTGGCGAACGACTCGCGACATCGTAAACGCAGCGAATCGATGCGCATCTTGTGCATTGTCGAGAGTCGTTTTCTCGCGATTCACGCTTTGATTTGAAACGAAAACACTTATAGCGCCTGCTATTATAAAAATTCCAATTGCCATTGAGATGAGGAGCTCAACGATGGTGAAACCTTTGCAAAATGATTTCTTAAGCGAAACGCCACTTGTCAAGATCATGGTTGCGCGCATCCACTCAGTTCCGGGAGAATCGCTGAATATTCAAAAGAAAGACGTTCGTTTCCGATCCTTTCGTCCCATGAGACGGTTACCGAGTAGACATTTCCGGAAACGTCGAGATCGCCTGCCCAGCCGGGGAGGCTAGATGAATGAACGGATCGCCAATCGTCCCTTATCGCATTCGCTTCCCCGGGAATAACACAAATGCCCGCCCAGAGACGCTCCACGAGGTCGGCTGATTGAATGGTTGCCTCAGATCGGTGATAGCTAGTCGATGAATATTGCAGTGACTTGAGTTGCAGCCCGGCTATTGATAGAAGTCCAATGGATACAACTACCATCGTTACTAGCGATTCAATCAGAGTGACACCTCGCTCATGGCGAGGCCCCGCGGTCGAGGGCAGTATGTTTCTCATGGTTGGCACAACTCGTAACTAAAACTTGTCTTGCCGCTTAAGGGTACTGTGAGACATCGGAATTCGCTGTCGCCGGAAAAGGTGAAATCCACCGAACCGCCGCTGACGATTTGGCCGGCATTGCCGTAGCTAATCGCGGCTCCTGCATCGAGGTTTGAAGTTAAAGTGACTGATGGCGCCAACGCGCTGTTTTGCCTTATGATCGATGCGTTGGATGGTTCCGTAACCGATGCCTCTCCTATGAAGACCATCCAGCCGGAAGACCAGCTACCACCGCAGGTATTGGCGTCTACAAGTGGGCATATGGAAACGACTTCGTTTCGGCGAATGGCCGTACTGCGCGCAAGTTGCAAGGTGGTGATAAGTTCATTGGTCGCGGATGTTACACGATTGCGTTCGATGAGACCCTGAAAGCTTGGAATGCCGAGTCCGAGCAAGATCGCAAGTATGCTGATGGAGAACAACAATTCGATCAGCGAGAAACCGTCGGCCTTCCTGTGCCGGTGTAGGCGTTTGTTCATTGCCAGCATCCGGCCGGAGTCGATTCTCCAATATGGGTTATTGCAAGCTGAGCGCAAGTTCTCCACTGCTGGCCGCTTTTGGGTGTCGCGGAAATCGTGAATGCTTGCTCGCCGCTGTTGGCTTCATCGACGGCGATGTCATAATAGTCTGTTACGCTCCGGGGTTGAAGCTCAAGAAATTCATCCAGTTCGCTGGGATAGGCGTTGTCCTTCGTGTACTCCCGCTCCATCCACTGCGCAGCTTCCAGGAGCACCATCTGTGCATCGGTCATCCTCGCCCGACGCACATGATCCTGATAGGACGGGTAGGCGACAGCCGCAAGGATCCCGATAATCGCGACAACAACCAGAAGCTCGATGAGCGTGAAACCCCGGCGGCAAGTCAATGGATCAGTCACGGCGGGCTCCGGAGCTTAGTGCATGGGGGAAATCGCGCAAGATATACGCCATGCCGGGCTTGTTTGTCGAATGTTCGAACCGCCGTGATGCTGCGGGGCCGGAGTAGACGTTCGGATGCGTCTGCTTGGGCGCCGGGCCGGGTCAGGCTGATGATTGCATCTTAAAGCGCCCACTTCGGACAAATTGGTCAGGATGCGACGTAACGCGTATTCGGGATTTCCGGCTCTCGGGTCACGTTGGTTTTAGGTGGGCAGCCGCCTCCGACGCAGAACGCAAGGCAGCTCAGTATGACCACTTCGCCCTGACCTGTTGTGATCGACGACACAGTTTCGGCTTCGGGCGCGTGGTCATCTTTCTTTTTGATCTGTGCAGTCCCTCGCGGATGCCGGAATCACCCGCTGCCATACTTCGAGTCGAGATTGGGGATCGCATCGGTTCCCTAGACGATCCCCCGGCAGGGGAGACCCCACGGCGTGAGGTTCTCCTCGGTCGGCAGGTTCCGCGGTCATCGGCCGCCGGACGACGATCGAACAGCGAGCGACCGCCATGATCAGATACTCACATCAACCGCCCCACCATGATCTCGGCGGCGAGCAGTTTCGGGAGGGAATCCCTTCTCCGACGGTTCCCGACGCTGCATCCGTTCATGGGCAGCACTCGCCCGGTACACCAAAACCCATCAGCCCTCGTCACTGGACCGAAGACAAGTGTCGGTGTCTCGATCCTGATGCCTGCGACTCGTGGGCATCCGAACCCCCCGGTCCCGGCGGCCGGAATCGGGCAGCCCGTAAACGCGGCTTCACCCTGATCGAGCTGATGATTACGGTCGCCATCATCGGGATCCTGGCCTCGATCGCCTATCCGAGCTACCAAGAGCATGTCCGCAAGGCCAATCGCGCCGATGCACAGTCCTTTCTGATGGATCTGGCGCAGCGCCAGCAACAGTTTTTGATGGACGCGCGTCGGTATGCGTCTTCGGTCGAGGAGTTGAGTGCTGCAGTGCCTGATCGGGTTGCGCAGTTCTACACCGTTGCGATCTCCGCACCTGCGGGTTCTCGGCCGACCTTTACGCTGACGGCGACGCCGAAAGCGGGTTCGATGCAGGTTCTGGACCTGGGCGGGGCGGTCTTGTCGCTGAATGAGGCGGGCGCCAAGGGTCCGAGCGGCAAGTGGTGATTCTAAGGGGTTTGAGATGAGAACACGATCGTCGCCGTTCGCCGCTCGCGGGATGCGCACCCATCCGGCACGTACTTCGGGCTTTACCTTGCTCGAGCTGATGCTGGTCATCACCATCGTCGCGATCCTGGCCGGGATCGGGGTTCCCTCCTTTACGCGCTTCATCGCCGACCAGCGTGTTCATGCCGCGGCGAGCGATCTGCAGGCGGCATTTTGGCGGGCGCGGTCGGAGGCGATCCGGCTCAATCGGGATGTCGTCCTCGTGCCGTTGATTGCCGATGACGGCTGGGAGTCCGGCTGGAAGGCCACCAGCGCGGCGGTGCCTGGTGTCGAGCTGATCCGGCGCGATCCGGTGACGGCGGTGACGCTGAGCACACGACAGGCGGACGTGACCTATCGTTCGTCGGGGCGTTTGCGCGGGCAGACCGTCAGCGCAGCCTTCGAGGTCGCGTCCAAGAGCGACGCCGGGGCGAAGAAGCGCTGTGTTCGGATCGAGCCGAGCGGTCAGCCGACGATCAGGGACGGAGGCTGTTGACCATGCGCGGGGTGCGGCACATCGGCGGCGCGGAATGCGGATTTACCTTGCTCGAGGTCTTGGTGACGGCGGTGATCATCGCGGTCGGTTTGCTCGGCCTCGCGGGACTTCAGGCGAAGATGGCCGCAACCCAGATGGAAGCCTATCAGCGTGCGCATGCCTTGGTCCTGCTCGAGGACATGGCGGCGCGGATCAACAGTCGGCGCAGCGCTGCCAAGAAGGGGGGCTATGCGGCCTTGGGGACGATGACGGTCGTGGGCTCGGGCGACGGGTTTGATCCGGCGCAAGGGTGCGAGCAGGTTGATCTGACCGCGCGTGATCTCTGTGAGTGGAGCCGTGCGCTCAAGGGTGCGGGAACGACCGACGACTCCGAGGCGTTTCTCGGCGCCATGATCGGCGCCCGCGGGTGTATCGAACGGCTCCCGGACGACCCGGTGACCTTCCGCGTGAGCGTCGCCTGGCAGGGTCTGAGCGACACGCTCGCCCCGAAACTGACCTGCGGGCAAGGCGCCGACTATGGGTCCGCGGGCAGGCGTCGGGTGCTTGCGGTGCTGGTCACCTTGGCCGATCTAAACTGAGGCCGGTAGACATGTCCGCCACGCCAAGCCGTCGAGACGAGATCAAGCGCCGAATCGGCGTTCCCGACCACCCCGGGTTGAAACCTGCCGGAATGCCGATCCGTGCGCGCCGATCTTCTCGATCCCACGATGGCGAGTATCGTAGGCGCGGAACGGGCTCGCCTGGGTTCACCCTGATCGAGCTGATGATCGCGATGACGATCGGTGTATTCCTGCTCGGTACGCTCGCCTTGGTGCTCTCCAACAACAGTCGAACCCGTTACGAGATCGAGAAATCCATCGGCCAGATCCAGAACGCGCGCCACGCGATGCAGATGATCACGGACGATATAAGCAACGCGGGGTTCTATGGCGAAGCGCTCATACCCGCAGGCGCGGCGCTGCCGAGCCTCTGTCCGACGGCGGCGAATCTCGACGCGGCGCGTGCTTATCCGGTTCAAGGTGCGGACAACATCGCCGGGCTGCCGCAGGCCTGTGCCGACATCGGCGTGGTCTTGACCGGCAACGATCTGGTCGCGGTGCGACGCACCAGCACCTGTGCCGTCGGCGACCTCGATTGCGACGCCTTTGTGGACGGTCTGCCGCATCTTCAGCAGCCGGCGTGCTCGGCCGACTGTTTGGATCCGCCTCATTGTTCTCCCTGGATCAGAACCACCCAGGCGGCACTGACAGCCCGAGTACGTTCCTGCACGGCAGGCGCTTATGCCCCGATCTACCGACTCTACAGCCGGCTCTATTATCTGGCGCCGAGCAACCGGCCGAACGACGGTATTCCGACGCTGAAACGGGCCGACCTGACGGCGAACGGCTATGCCGTCACCCCGATTGCGGAAGGGATCGAGCATTTGCATTTCGAGTACGGAATCGACAGGGACGACAACGGCGAGCCGGACGAATATCTGGACGGCATCGTCGATGCGGGCGACTGGCAGGACGTGGTGGCCGTCAGGGTGCATCTCTTGGCGCGCAATGCATCGCCGACGCACGGGCACCTGGACGATCGGATCTATCACCTCGGTGACGAGGTCATCGAGGCGCCGGGCGATGCCTATAAGCGCCAAGCCTATAGCACCACCGTTCGCTTGAACAATATTGCGGGCAGACGGGAGGACGTGCGATGAATGCTCATTCCGTGTTTGTCGGTCAACAGCGCGGCGCGGTTCTGGTGATCGCGTTGATCATGCTCCTGCTGACGACCCTGATCGCCGTCTCCGTCTTCGATATGGGCAGCAGCAATCTTGCCGTGGTCTCCAATCTCGAGAACAAGCGACAGGTCGAGAAGGCTGCCGAGGCGACCCTGGAGGAGGCCGTCAACGACTTGCCGCTCCTGATCGAAAGTCTCTCGCCCGAAAGCCCAAAGGCCGTCTTCTTCTGCGAGGGCAAGAAGAATCACAAATGCTTCGATATCAACGGGGACGGCTCCGACGATATCGAGGTCGATCTCGCGAATCCCGTACCGAGCTGTATCGGGATGACGCCCATCACGAACAACCAACTCGACGCGACGGACATCAATGACCAGGGGTGCTTCATCGGTACACAGCAGGTCGGTGTGGTGGGCGGTTCGGGGTCAGGCGGTCAGTCGTTGTGCTCCGGGTCTGTTTGGGATCTGAGGGCACGCGCGATCGACCTCTCATCCGGCGCGCAGGCCCGTATCCGGCAGGGCATCAGTATCCGCGTCTCGAACAACGATATTGCCACCGCGTGTCCATGATGGCTGTCGTGGAGATTAACCATGTTTAATTCCGTGCGTTTAGGTCATGTCACAGGACTCGCGATCGCCATGCTTCTGGCGTGTCCAGCGATCTTTGCAGAGGATATCGATATCTTCGTCGGCGGGACGGGGGCCCAGACGGCCAAGCCGAATATCCTGTTTGTTTTGGATAACTCGGCCAACTGGAGCCGCAACGATCAGCACTGGTTGCCGAAAGGGACAAAGCAGGGACAGGCCGAAGTACGCGCGATCAAAAAAGCGCTCGGCGGACTGACCGGAAAAGTGAACGTCGGGCTCATGATGTACGCGACACTGGGAAGCGCGAATGACAATGCCTATGTGCGGCATGCCATCAAAGAGTTGAACTCCACGAACCAGGGTGTTCTGAATTCCAAGCTAATCCATATCGACGACAATATTCTAACCAAGGAGGAAAGGCGGCAATCGGGCCCGAAGTATGGCTATATGATGCATGACGTTTACAATTACCTCGCGGGGGAAAGGGCTCTCGACAACGGAGTTGGGACTCCGACTGGCGTCGACTTCGCCGACCCCAGTGGATACCAAACCGCGTACTCGCGGTTTCGCTCCCCGCTCACGACCGCGGACCTCTGTACCGACACCTATCTGGTCTTTATCGGGAATCCGCAGAGTAGTGGTCCGTCTACCGACGATTCAAGTAATTCAAATGCGTTGTCCGCGCTGGTGACCGCCGCGGGTGGAACGCCGGACCGTTTGGCCGGCTCCGGCAGCGGAACACCGCTTCCGATCCCGAAATTCACGCTCAACAGCCAAACGGAGCTTGAGAGCCTGGGTTTTAGTGAAGCCTGTTACAATAACCAGAATAGCTGCACATCCGCAGTGAGTGCGGCCGGCAGTGATTGTTTGAACGCGGGATATTCGAGCTGCGTCTGTCTTTCGGAAAAGAAAGTACCGTCGGATGTGAAGTGCGGCAACCAAGACCAATACATGGTCCAGGGTACGATCCTCAACGAGACCATGGTGCCGACCGGGGACTTTGATACGATCAAGGGCGCGGCTTGGAACCTGGATGATTGGTCCAAGTTTTTCTATACGCAGGGTGTGCCTATTCCGGGTGCGGCGGAGTCCGATCCGCGCGCCCGCATCATTACCTATACGATTGATGTCTTCAACAAGAAACAGAACAACGATCATACCGGGCTTTTGATGAGCGCAGCGAAGGTCGGCGGCGGAGGCTATTTCTTCGCGCGTAACCAGGATACGCTCGAGGCGGTACTGGAGACTATTATCTCCGAAATCATTTCGGTCAACTCGACCTTCGCGTCGGCATCCTTGCCGATCAGCGCGACCAACCGAGCACAGAACGAGAACCAGGTCTTTATCGGAATGTTTCGCCCCGAGCCTTATGCGAAGCCGCGCTGGTACGGCAATGTCAAGCGTTATCAACTGGCGCGTTTCGACACGGGGATCGACCTTGCCGACGTCGATAAAAAGCGTGCGGTGAATTTGCTCTCCGGGTTCGTCGCCGAGTGTGCGTCGAGCTTTTGGACGACGGAATCGGTCGACTATTGGGCAGACTTGGGCGTTGTCCCGGATCCAAGGGGGCAGTGCGCAACGGCGGGCGGTCCTTATTCGGATCGACCGGATGGACCCTTTGTCGAGAAGGGTGCCGCCGGGCAGATGCTGCGCCGCTCCAATATCGCGAATCGCAAGGTGCTGACCCTATCGGGCTCGGCGCTGGTCGCCTTCAATGCCTCGAACAGCGGGCTTGAGCCGGATCTTGTCGACTATTCCCGCGGCATGGATGTCGATCTGATGGATAAGACCAACAAGCAGACGGATCCGCGCCCGACGATCCACGGCGATATCGTGCATGCGCGGCCGTTGCCGATCAATTACGGCGGCAGCGCCGGTGTCGTGGTCTATTACGGAACGAACGACGGGATGCTGCGGGCTGTCGGTGCAGAGAACGGCGCTGAACGCTGGTCGTTCATCGCGCCCGAGCATTTCGACAAACTGGCGCGTCTGCGGGCGAATGCACCGATCGTGGCTTACCCGAACCAGGACCAAGCGGCCAATCCTTTGCCGAAGGATTATTTCTTTGACGGCTCGATCGGACAGGTCGTGCATTACGACGACGCGGATCTTCTCGACAGGGCTTGGATCTTTCCGACGATGCGACGCGGTGGGCGGATGGTCTATGCGTTCAACGTCACCACGCCGGACGCGCCGTCCCTGATGTGGCGTGCCGGGTGTCCGAATGTCGGCGACGATAAGGATTGTGCGGGCAGCTTGACCGGTATCGGTCAGACGTGGTCGATCCCGAACGCCGGCTTTGTTGAGGGGTATGCCGGCGGCGCGAAACCGGTGCTGGTGATGGGCGGCGGTTACGATGCGTGTGAAGATGCGGACGTGACGACCCCGAGCTGCGCCAGCAGCAAGGGGCGCGCCGTCTTTATCCTGGATGCCGAGACCGGAGGGGTGTTGGCGACCTTCCCCACCGAGCGGCCCGTTCCCGCGGATGTCAGTCTAGTGGACCTGGATTACGACGGCTTTATGGATGTCGCCTATGCCGCGGACACGGGCGGCAACCTGTATCGCATCAACTTTATCGACCCGGTCACGGGCGGCGCGCTGGCGCCGGACGCTTGGCAGATCCTCAAGGTGGCACGGACTCAAGGCGGCTCGCGAAAGTTTCTCTACGGACCTGCGGTCATGGCGTATCGCAACATGGTCTATCTGGCCTTGGGATCGGGTAACCGAGAGCGGCCGTTGGAGACCAATTACCCCTATACGTCTCGTGTTCAGGATCGCTTTTACGTGTTTCTCGACAGGCCAAGGGAGGATCCGGCCGATGTGGCAACGGGAACCTATCCGTTCAATCTGGATGACGTGAACCTCATGCTCAATCAAACGGTGAATCCCGGATGCGACGCGGCCGGCGTGGTTACGGATACGGTGCAACGGGGCTGGTTCATGGATTTCCCGAACCGCGGTGAGCAGACGGTGACGAATGCGATCATCGTTGCCGGCATGGCGACCTTCAGCACCTCCCGACCCGGCGGAGCGGCTGTCGGGGTCTGCGCACGGCCGATTGGCATCGCCGCCGGCTACTGGGTGAACCTCTTCAACGGTTCAGGCGCAATCGGGGTGGCCGAGACCTGCGGCGGGACGCGCTCTCGCGAACTGGTCGGCGGCGGCCTGCCCCCGGCACCCGTGCTCGCAACCGTGCCGATCGACGGCAAACCCACCATGGTCGTCATCGGCGCGCCCCCACGAGACGGCTCCACCGGCACACCCATCAGCCCCCAGGAGATCAAGCCCGCCATCACACACAAACGCACCCGCCTCTTCTGGAGCAGCGACGTCGATCGCTAAGCACCCCGAAACGTAGGATGGGTAGAGCGAAGCGAAACCCATCCTTCAAGCTCCAACATTGCCGGTCAGGAATCGCTAGAGCTCAGCGAAACCCATCCTTACAAACTCCAACATCGCCGGACAGGAATCGGTAGAGCGCAGCGAAACCCAACCCGCGCAGCCCACCGGATCGAATCCGCTCAGGCTCAACTCTCCTCCAAATCCAGATCCTCCAGATCACCACCGCCCCAATCCTCCGAATACACGCCCAACCGAACACAACGATGGAACGACGAATAAGGCCAATCCTTAACCCTGTCGACAAAACCGTGTTTCACCGGATTGTAATGAATATAGTCAAACCTTGTGGCATAACCTCGATCGTCGCGGACCGTATGCTCCCAGAAACGTCTTTGCCAAACGCCTCGCTCGTTCTTTCTGCGCCGGCTCGCGGTGATTATTTCATCTGCCGGAATTGCCGTTGAAAAGGCTGATTTGATCTGTCGCCAACGGAGACTGTAATCGCTGTCTCCTTCCGGCAGGGACCAGAGACAATGGAGATGCGAGGGCAGGATCACGATCGCATCGATCTCGAATGGGTGGCGGGTGCGGACAGTGCGAAAGGCGGAGCGTAGAGGGTCGATGTGATCGGTGAGGAGGGTTCCTGCGTGATCTGCGAGGCGGAGGGTGAAGAAGTAGACGACTCCGGGGACTCGGCAGCGGCGATAGTTGGTCATTCGGGGTGTTTCGTGTTGAGCGGGGCGGGGAGTGCTGGGGTTGGGTAAGTATACACGAGGTGGTGTTTTTTGTGGTGGGGTTGCTGGGTTTCGCTGTGTTTTAGTTGTTTGTGCGTTGGCGCGGGGAGGATGGGTTTCGCTTCGCTCTACCCATCCTACGGTTTGTGTTGTTATTGGGCGCGTTTGGCGGCGCGTTTTTCGTCCCATTCGGTGAGGAGGTCCCAGGCGACGGGGACGATGAAGAGGGTGAGGAAGGTTGCGGTGGCGAGGCCGGTGACGAAGGTGGATGCCATGGAGCCCCAGATGACGGAGTAGCTGGGGATGCCGAGTGCCATCGGCATGAGCCCCAATGTCGTGGTCAGGGTGGTGAGGACGATGGGGCGCAGGCGCAGGCGCACGCCTTCTCGAATGGCGGCGTGGCGGTCGAGTCCGTCGCGGTAGCGTTGGTTGATGAAGGCGAGCAGGACCAGCGAGTCGTTGACGACCACGCCGGTGACGCCGACGATGGCGATGAAGCTGTTGATGGTGAAGAGCGATTGGGTGACGACCTTGCCGAAGACGATTCCGATGATGGAGAACATGACCGCTGAGAGGATGATCAGCGGCTGGGTGTATGACTTGAACTGGGTTGCGAGGATGAGGTAGATCAGCAAGACGGCGAGGCCGAAGGCGCGCGCGAGACTGTCGAAGGAGCGTTGTGTTTCTTCGAATTCGCCGCCGAACACCAGTGTAGCCCCGGGGTAAAGGGCGCGCAGCTCCGGATACTGAGCACGCACCCAGGCGGTGACCTGAGCGGAGGAGATGGCTGCGCCGGAACGGATATTGGCCGTGACGGTGAGGCTGCGTTGGCGTTGATAGCGTTTGAGCTCGCCGGGCTGGACCTCGGCGATGGGCTGGACGATGTCGCGCAGCAGGACCGGTCCGGAGGGGTGCTCGAGGACCGGGATATCGAGCGCGGCTTCGGGTGCATCCAGGTAGGCGGGGTCGACGCGGAGTTTGAGGTCGACCTCTTCGTCGCTCAGACGGTACTTGCCGATGTAGCGCCCGTCCAGGACCGACGCGGCCATGCGTGCCGCATCACCCGCAGTGAGGCCGAGCTCACGCGCACGCGACTCGTCGACGGCAAGCCGAAAGACACGCGAGGGGACGCCGCGATCGTCCTGAAGATCGACCAGATCGGGGCCGAATTCGGGATGATCGCGCAGACGCTGCAACAGGTCCGCACTCAGGCCCCGCACGGACGTTTCGCTCGATCCTGCGATCTGGATGTTGACGTCCTTGCCGGTCGGCGGGCCGTCCTTCTCGGCGCGGACCCGGATCTTGACCCCGGGCTCGGCGAACTGCTCGATCAGGCGTTCGCGCATCCGGTCGAGATGCGCGAGCGGGTCGTCGAAGGCTTGATCGGACTTGCTCGGCAGCGCGACCATGACGGTGCCCAGATGACGGCCGGGCTCGTCCTCGTAGTCCTCGCTGACGGTGAAGCCGGCGAAGCCTGCGGCTGAGCGTGCGTAGCCGGGGCCGTCGGCCATGATGAAGCTGGCGATCGCCTTGACGCGCTCGTGGGTCTGCGCGATCGGTGTCTCGGGCGGGCCTTCGACGAAGGCGTAGTAGGTGGTGTAGTCGTCCGGGAAGAACTGAATCCGCACCAGGGGTGCAATGCCGGCGATCGAGACGCCGAGGACGGCGATGGCTGTGATGAAGGCTACGAGCACCACGGAGAGGCTCAGCACCCGAAAGCGCATGGTGACCCCGATCAGGCGCTCGGTCATGCGCCGCAGAAGGCGCATCAAGCGGTTCTCCCGCTCGATCTGTTTCGCGCTTTGACCGGCTGCATGTGCCTTCGGACGCGGTCCGAAATCAAGGTAATGCAGGGGTAGGATCAACAAACACTCGAACAGCGAAGCGACGATGGCGAAGCTTACGGCCTTGGGGATGAGCGCGAAGAACTCGCCGGTGGAGCCGGTCATGATGAGCATCGGCAGGAAGGCCGCAACGGTCGTTGCGGTCGCGGAGATCACCGGCCAGGCGACCTCCGCGGTGCCCTCGATGATCGCTTGCTCGATGGGTTCGCCGTCCTGGACATGCCGGTAGATGTTCTCCACGACCACGATGGCGTCGTCGACGATGATCCCGGAGACCAGCACGAAGCTGAAGAGGGTGATCTCGTTGAGCGAGTTGCCGGTCAACTGCATCAGAACGGCGGTGACCATGAAGGAGAAGGGAATCCCGACGGTGACCAGGCCGGCGTTGCGTATCCCCATGAAGTACCAAAGGATCAAACTGACCAGCAGGATCCCGATGATCATGTTCCAGCCGAGGGTCTGGATCGACTCCTTGATGTAGGTCGTTGAATCCTGGGTGAGGACGACCTCGATCCCTTCCTGCTCCAAAAGGGGCGCGACCTCTTCGAGGATCGCCTCGGCCGCGGCGTAGATCTCCATGGCGTTGCCGCCCTTGGCCTTGAGCAGACGCAGGGCGACACCGTCCTTGCCGTCGGCGGAGGTGATGACGCCCGGGGTGCGATAGCCGAGGGCGGCGTCCGAGATCAGGTCGTCGACGGTGACGAAGGAGCCGTCGGCGTCGCTGCGCACCACGGTGGACACGACCTGATCACGCGTGCGGAAGCGCTCGTCCACACGCACCATGTACTCGCCGGTGCCGTCGCTGAAGTCGCCGGCCGGGAGGGTGACGTTGGCGTCCTGCAGGGCCGCGGCGACCTGATCCAGGCTCACGCCGTGTGATTTGAGCTTCCAGGGATCGAGAAAGAGGTGGAACTCGCGACGCTGCTCCCCGTCGAGCTTCACCTCGGTGACCCCGGGGATCTGGGCCATGCGGATCTGCAGCTCTTTGGCGATCAGCGACAGGGCGCGGTTGGAGCGATCGCCTACCAGGTTGACCGCGACGACCGGGAGCCAGAAGGAGGTGCGGATCAGGTCGAAGCGCGGCGGATCGACGCCCTCGGGAAAACGTTCGAGGATGCTGAGGACCCGAAAGCGCAGCTCGTCGTAGAGCGCGCCGTAATCGGTATCGTCGCGAAACTTCACGACCAGGGTCGAGCGCTCGCGAACCGAGTTGGCGCGGATGAACTCGACATGCTCCAGCCCGTCGAGCGCCAGCTCGATCTCACGTGTCACCAAGGCTTCGACATCGCGCGGGGAGGCACCCGGATAGACCGTGGTGATGATGACCTTGCCGAAGTTGACCTCGGGATAACGCTCGGTGGGCAGGGCATCGAGCGCGAAGACGCCCGCGACGATCATGAAGACGAACAGCAGGTTGAAGAGAACCCGCTGCCGTAGGGTGAAGCGAACGACGGCGCGCACGGCTCAGCGACTCCCGACCATGCGAACCCGATCGCCGGGCTTCAGCCCCCGGGCCGTGACCCTGACTAGATCCGGGTTCAGCGCGTCGGGTCCGAGCGGCAGCGCCGAGACCCGCTCCCCGCTCTCGCGAATGATCCAGGATTCCTCGTAGCTGGAGTCGATCGCGGAGGGCGGGAGACTGACGGCGCCCGTGGCCTCGGGCAGGCGCAGGCGCAGACGCATGCGCAGTCCGCCGCGGGCAAGTTCGACCCTATCGGTCAGGGCGAGCTCCACGGCGATCTTGCGGGTCTCGGGGTCGAAACCGGGGTTGACGCGGTGGATCCGCGCCGGGATGGCACGATCGGCTGTGTTGCCGACATCGATGGCCTCGAGGGCGAGATCCGAGCGCGTCTGCTCAAGGGCAACGAATTGCTCCGGGGTCAGCGCAAAGGGGACTAAGAGGGTCGAAAAATCCGCGGCACGTCCGACCGTTTCGCCGCCGCGCACCCATTGTCCGAGCTCGACATTGCGAGCGGTGACCGACCAGCCGACGGGGGCCGAGATGGTCGCGCGCACGAGCCGCTCTTGGAGCATGCGCCGTTTGACGTCCAGCGCTCGCGAGGCATGGCTGTTGTCGCGCAGGGACTGCTCGAGCGTATCCAATTGGGAGGCCGAAGCGCTGTTTTGACGCACCAGCTCCCGAAAACGGGTGACCTCGCGTTGATCGTAGTCGACCTGCGAGCGCAGACGCTCCTCTTGGACGGCGATCTCTTCGAGATCGAGCTGCAGGAACGTGGTGTCCAGTTGAGCGAAGCGGCCGCTGTCGTCGATCCGGTCGCCGACATCGGCGAAGAGCACTTGGACCCGTCCGTCCGTTTCCGCGACTAAGGGTGCTTCGGCGAGGGCGCGGGTGAATCCCACGAGTGCGATCTCGCGCATCGCGGGGACCGCGGTGACCAGGGTCGGCTCGGAGATGTCGGCGGCGACACCCTCGAGTGCGGCCATCAACAGAAAAGCCGCGGACGCGGCGAGTCGACGAACGCTCATGAGACGTGCGATTTCCGCAGACAGTATCGCGTCGGCCCCCGGCCCGAAAGGGCACCGCGGGGGGTCGAATCCGGTTCGCGCTTCACAAACTCTCTCCTGCCGTGTTCGTCACTGCGGCCATAAAACGGAATGTGGCGCAGAGCGCCGCGGGGCATGCGTGACACCGCGGAGCGGGTGTCACGCGCTTTTGCTAGGTTTTGGGTGGCCGGTCGAAATAACGAGGCCCTCCAGCCCCTGTTTGCCCTCTCGGGTTCCCCAACCAGACGCGAAACTCCGGCCGCACGCCCAGGTACGCCGACTTCAGTCGGCACCCAGGGTACGCCGACTTGAGTCGGCACCCAGGGGGCGGACTTCAGTCCGCCGCGGTGGCGCGCTCGGGCGACTGAAGTCGCCCGTCCCCGGGAGCCGGATGAATCCGGCGTACCCGGGCAGCCGCGGGCGTCGAGCTGAACACTGCCGATGTGGCCGAAACGATGATCGAGGCCAATGCCCCGACGCCATCGGACTCGCCGACGACGCTCTGATGAGCGGATCGGGTGCAGCGCCCGGTCGAGCGCGGCAGGCTCGGAGAGCCCTAGTGTATACCGAGCGCACGTGGGTTTTTCGCCGCATCGCAGGCCCCGCGCACGCCGGGCCTGCGTTGCGCCACCTCGCCGAGGATGGGCTACGCCTCGTCGGTGGGTCTTGGCCCCGATCCGCGCGGAACTCACCCTGCTTTCCGAAAAACTCACGGGCGCACGGTATACAATCGCGTTCGACAACAATGATGAAGAGACTTGCAGCGCCCGGGAGACATCCGCGTCGACCGGGCGAGGCGGGCGGAGGGGCACTTGAACCGAAAGTCCGATAGCGCGATGCCGGGATCCGGCGGAGGTGTTGTGCAGCCCGGGAACCGCTCGACGGTCCGAAGGCCCTCGGCGCGTGTCGCACGCAACAAGCATCGCGGCGATCGGCGTTCGTCACGGCGCAGCCGCTCCGTTTTCGGTTGGTTTTTCGGATTTCTCGGCGTCTTGGGCGCGCCCCTGCAACTGCTTGCATTGGGTCTGCTCGGCGCCGGTATCTTCGTGTCGGTCCATGCCCCGGAGCTTCCGAGTGTGGAGAGTCTCCGCCAGGTCAAGTTCGAAGAGCCGCTGCGGGTTTTCAGCAGCGACGGGGGGCTGATCGCCGAGTTCGGCATCGAGCGCCGCCGGCCGGTGGCCTACGAAGACATCCCGCCGCTCGTGGTCAACGCCTTTCTCGCGACCGAGGATGCGCGCTTCTTCGAGCACGGCGGGGTGGATGCGATCGGCATCGGCCGCGCCTTGCTGAGCTTCGCCTCCACCGGCACCAAGGCCCAAGGCGGCAGCACCATCACCATGCAGGTGACCCGCAACTTCCTACTCAGCTCGGAGAAGACCTTTCAGCGCAAGCTCGCCGAGGTCTTGCTCACGCTGCAGGTCGAGCGGACCTTGACGAAGGATCAGATCCTGGATCTCTATCTGAATCAGATCTTTTTCGGCCATCGCGCCTACGGCATCTCAGCCGCGGCCGCGCTCTATTACGACAAAGAGCTTGACGAGCTCACCCCTGCCGAGGCGGCCATGTTGGCGGGCATCCCGAAGGCGCCGTCCAGCAATAACCCCGTCACCAATCCCGAGCGCGCTCTGGAGCGACGCGACTACATCCTCTCGCGCATGCTCGAGCTCGGTCAGATCGACCGGGAGGAGTACGAGATCGCGGTCTTGACGCCCGATATGGCCCGATTGCATCGCCGCCAGCCGGATCTCGATGCAGGTTACGTCGCGGAGATGGCCCGACAGACGGTTGTTCAGCATTACGGCGAGGAGGCCCTCAGCCAAGGCTTTCGGGTGACGACCACGGTCGATGCGCGGTTGCAGCGTGCCGCGCAGGCAGCGGTGCGCCGGGCGTTGCGCGATTACGACCGACGCCACGGCTATCGCGGCGCCGAGGCCAAGATCGACCTCGACGGCGCGACGGATGCCGACATGGACGCCTATCTCGAGACCGTCACGCGGATCCCGGACCTCACGCCCGGGTTGGTGACGCGCGCCTCCAGCGGCGAGGCGGAGATCTACATCGGGTCCGGGCGTCGCGTCGCGCTGGGCCTCAAACAGATGGCCTGGGCACAGGAGTTCCGCAACGCGAATTGGCGCGGCCCCCGGCCGAGACGGGTGACGGATGTCCTCGCGGTCGGCGATCTCGTTCGACTCCTGAATGACGGGGCAGGGCAAGACGGGACGAGGCAGGACGGGACG
The DNA here is from genome assembly GCF_003634315.1 of Thiocapsa rosea. NCBI lineage: Bacteria > Pseudomonadati > Pseudomonadota > Gammaproteobacteria > Chromatiales > Chromatiaceae > Thiocapsa > Thiocapsa rosea. Next base: position 4,743,442 of record NZ_RBXL01000001.1, on the reverse strand, counting down.
GGGCAGGACGGCGAGGGACTTTGGGAGCTCGGGCAGACGCCGGGCGTCTCCGGGGCCTTGGTCTCGATCGCGCCGCAGGACGGTGCGGTGCGTGCCTTGGTGGGGGGCTATTCCTTCAATGCGAGCAAGTTCAACCGAGCGGTCGACATGCGCCGTCAGCCGGGGTCGAGCTTTAAGCCCTTCGTCTTCGCCGCGGCGCTTCACGAGGGCTGGACACCGGCGAGTCTGATCAAGGACGAGGCGGTGCAGCTGACCGGTCGGCAGGACTGGAACCCGCGCAACTCCGATCGCAAGGAGTTGGGGCCGATCCGGATGCGGCGTGCCTTGGCGCTCTCGCGCAACCTGGCCGCCATCAATCTGCTGCAGAGTGTCGGTTTGGAGGATGCCCAGACCTACATCCGGGCATTCGGATTCGATCTGGATGCCATGCCCTTGGGTCTTTCGATGGCGCTGGGGACCGGCGAGATGTCGCCGATGAAACTCGCCGAAGGCTATGCCGTGTTCGCCAACGGCGGTTTCCACGTGACACCTTATTTCATCCAGCGCATCGAGAGCGGCGACGGGCAGGTCCTGTTCGAGTCGCGCGCACCGCGATCCTGCTCGGACTGTTGGTACCGCTACGGCGATGCGTCCGCACGGGTGCAGGGCCTGGAGGCCGGTCCTGCGGCCTCGCAGGTGATCGACCCGCGGATCGCCTATCAGATGACGTCGTTGCTGCGCGAGGTGATCGAGACGGGCACGGGAACACGTGCTAAAAACATGAATCGCAAGGATATCGTCGGCAAGACGGGCACGACGAACGACGTGCGCGACTCTTGGTTTGCAGGCTATCAAGCCGACTTCGTCACCGTTGCCTGGATGGGCTTCGACGACTTCGAGAAGCTCGGCCGAGGCGAGGAGGGCGGCCGGGCGGCGCTCGGGATGTGGGTCGATTTCATGGGCGCCGCACTCGAGGATCTCCCGATCGCGAAGCTGGATCCGCCTCCCGGCATGGTGCAGGTGCGTGTCGACCCGACCCGCGGGACCGAAACCAAGGCCAAGAGCGGTATTCTCGAGATGGTGAACGAGGAATTCAGCAAGGCCCTGCTCGGCCCCGAGCCGGTCAGGATCGCCGGCCCGACCAGACCGGCCGATACCTCCGTGCGCCGATCCGCGCCCCGGGTGATGGACGACCTGTTCTAAGCCTAAACCGCGTCCCGAACCATATTCGATGTTTGGTGTGGACCTCAACGGTTTTGGAATTCAAGAGGTTGGATCTGGACGCGGTTTAGAAGATGAAAGAAATACAAATTCACGAACTGCCTCCGCACGCGCCGTAGGGTAAGCGCAGTAGGGTGGACAAGCGCAGCGCAGTCCACCAGCGCCGCCGCGGGCTTTGGTGGACTTCGCTCTCGCTCGTCCACCCGACCGAATGATCAGCTTGGGAGGGTGGGTTTCGCTGCGCTCTACCCATCCTCGTGTTTCGGTTTTTGAATCTTTTGATTCTTGAACCGCGTCAACCGCCGAGGTTGTTGGATCCGAGACGGCCGGAGTTCATGTCACCCAAGCACATCGCTCCAGACGCGGTTCAGTGCCGGTTCAACAGGTCATCTGTGCCATCCTCGGTTGTCTCTGCAGCTTCATGAAATCATCGCGAAGGCTGCGTAAACGCTTGTTCAAGCGATCCTGTTGGCTGGCGTCGAGGGTCTTGCCGAGGCTGACGAAGAGCTCGCCGATCCGCTCGCCCAGGACTTGTCCCCCTTGCTCGAGATCCGGCGGCAGATCGCTGAAGTCGACGAGCCAATCTGTGAGGAAGCGCTTGATCTCGGGCTCTGGGGCCTTGCCCCGGATCAGCGCCATCAAGCGCTCTCGTTTGGCGGTGCGATACTCGACCAGGCTTGCCTGGGTGTCGGGCATGCGTCCGGTCACGTCCATGACGATCGCCTGTTGCTCCGCATTCAGCCGGCCGGTCCAGTCCTCGATGGATTTGACGTAGCGTCGGGCGCGTTTCTCTTTCTCGCGCGTGGTGCTGCGCTCCGCAATCTCGGCGCGATCCTCGGCCGCTTCTTTGCGGAAGCGCTCGTCCAGGCGCTCGATCTGTGCAGGGGTCAGCTCGGCCAGAAGCGGTGCGGCGAGGTTCACGGCGAAACGCGCCTGGCGCCTGTAGAGATCTCGAAATTCGCCGGTGAGGCAGGCCATGTTGCTCGCGTCGAAACCCGCCTCGCTGGCCGCGAGGATGTGATCGAAATAGGCCGCGAGATAGGGCAACTCCTCGGCGCGATGACGGGTCAGCTCGGCGCCGAGAAGGGGCTCCCAGCGCTTGAGCTGAGCCTGCTCCAGGTCCAGGTAGTCTTTGGCATAGGTCTTCACGAGAAAATCGCCGGTGTTGTAGGCGATGCCGATACGGCTGCATCCCGCGAGCGTGAGGGCGATCGCGACGAGGGCCGCGGCGAGGCGGATCGGGAGAAAGATTCGGGGCATATCGAGTGTCGTCTGATTGAGGTTGATTTGGGTCGAAAGACAGCGCAGACGTGAACCTTAGCAGCCCGCGCAGATGCTGTCCGCGGTTGGACGGCGCCGAGGCCGAATGGATCCCGCCGGCGAGGTGTGCGTCTTGTCCTGATGCGCGTTGCCCCGACCTTGGCGGGACACACACGTTTCGAGACGCAGGCGCATCGCATGGATTCTCTTTCGGATCTGCTCGTCCGATTTCCGCATTCGGGCGAGGTGGCGTGGATCGGCCGACGGCCGGCACGACGGGCGGAGATGATCCACTGCACCGAGGTGACGGTGTTGGCCGGGCGCGGCCTCGAGGGCGATCATTACGCAGGCCGATCGGGTTCGCGCGGTGTGACCCTTCTGCAGGCCGAGCACCTCGCGGTCTTGGGTGCGCTCTTGCGCCGGAATCCGATCGACCCCGCATTGCTGCGGCGTAATTTGGTCATCTTTGGTGTCAACCTCCTGGCACTGAAAGGCCAACGATTTCGCATCGGGACGGCGGTGCTCGAAGGAACGGGTCCGTGCCCGCCCTGCTCGCGCATGGAGGACGCATTGGGTCCCGGAGGCTACAACGCCATGCGTGGTCACGCCGGCCTGAACGCACGGGTGATCACGGGCGGGATCATCCGGCTCGGAGATGCCGTGGTTCCATGCCTTGCCGAGATCGACCGAAAGGAGATTTTTCCGCGATGAGATGCCCATTCGCCGCTCCGTTCAAGATCCAGTCCGGAGGACTGATCGGCCTGCAGCGTCTGCTCGGGGAGTCCGATGCAGATGGACGCCTGTCCGATATTGCCGATCTGACAATACGCGCGTCCGCGCACTTCGGCGGGGCCGATCGCATCCCCTATGCGGCGATGGTCGACGATATGACGGCCTTCAAGCTGGAACGGCGCGCGGGGCGTCGTCGATGATGACGGCCAAGTCCACAAAGCCGTCGTCGTCTATCGCTTGTCGCCTCTCGGTGTGTCGCCGGCTCTGCCAAACGGGCCTCGCCCTCCTGGTTCTGTTACTCGTCTGGCCGGGTTCGATCTCGGCAAACCTCGTTACGACCGAGAATGTGACGGCCCGCTTGGTCGCGGAGCGGAGCGAGATTGCGCCGGGCGAGACGGTCGATCTGGCCCTGGTGTTCGAGATCCGACCGGGCTGGCACACCTATTGGCGCAATCCGGGCGACTCGGGCGATCCGCCGCGTGTTGAATGGACGCTGCCGGAGGGGGTTGAAGCCGGTCCGTTGAGTTGGCCGCGACCCGAGGTGATCCCGGTCGGGCCTTTGGCCAATTACGGGTACTCCGAGCGCGTCGTTCACCTGATCGCCCTCTCCGTGCCGGCTGATTGGCCGATCGGCGAGCCCGTGCGTATCCGCGCGGATGCCGACTGGCTGGTGTGCGAGGAGCACTGTATCCCGGAGTCGGGCCGCTTCGATCTGACGCTTCCGACCGGAGCCGGAGCCGGGGCCAGACCGGGTCCGATCGATCCGGCGCAGGCGGAGTTCTTTGCCGCCGCCCGCGTGGGATTGCCGAACGGGCGAATCGAAGGTGCCGCGCTCGGTGTCGCGGGCGCGGGGCTTGGTCTCGTCATCCCGTTGGATGAGCTTTCCGAGGAGATCGACGGGGCCTGGTTCTTCGCCGGCGAATGGGGCCTGATCGAGCACGCCGCGGAGCAGCCCTGGCGACTGCTCGACGGCCACCTGCGGATCGATCTGTTGCCCGGTGCCTTGTCGGACCAAGCCGCGCCCGATGGGTTGCTGGTGGTTGCGGACGCGCTCGGAGAGGTACGCTCCTACGAGGTCGCGGCGGTGCGTGGACCGCTCCCCGAGGAGGTTGCTCGGGATCGACCGATCGGGTTGCCGCTGGCATTCGCCTTCGCCCTGCTCGGCGGCCTGATCCTGAACCTGATGCCGTGCGTCTTTCCGATCCTGGCGATGAAGGCATTGAGTCTGGTCAATGGCCTGTCCGGGCAAGGTCCGGAGGCGGCACGCGAGCGGGTTCTCCACGGCGTGGCCTATACGACGGGGGTGCTCCTGTTCTTTGCCGGCCTTGCGGTCCTCCTGTTGGCCCTGCGCGCCGGTGGTGCCGCCGTCGGTTGGGGTTTTCAGCTCCAGTACCCGCCCTTCGTCGTCTTCATGGCCTACGTCTTTTTCGTGATCGGGCTGAGCCTCTCGGGCGCGGTCACCCTCGGCGCGCGGCTGATGAGCTTGGGTGGCGCCCGAACGGGATCGGGCACCGCGGGTGCCTTCGGCACCGGCGCCTTGGCGGCCTTGGTCGCCGCACCCTGCACCGCGCCCTTTATGGGCGCCGCCTTGGGCTATGCCGTCACCTTGAGCTGGCCGCTCGCGTTGGCGATCATGCTGACCCTGGGGTTCGGCTTGGCGCTCCCGTTCCTTTTGTTGTCGCTGGTCCCGCAGTTGGCCCGTCTGCTGCCCAAGCCGGGAGCCTGGATGGAGACCCTCAAGCAGGCGCTCGCCTTTCCGATGTTTGCGGCCGCGGCCTGGTTGGTCTGGGTCCTGAGCGTGCAGACGGGATCGGCGGGGGTCGCGCTGGTACTGGGCGGTCTCGTTCTATTGGCCTTCGCGCTCTGGTTACGCGAGCGCACGCGAGGGCTGCCCTCGGTGCGGCGGCGCTGGGGTCTCGCCGGGACCTCGGCGGCGCTGATCTGCGCCTTGTATCTTGGGGTGGCAACCGATCGACTGACGGCACCGACGCTGTCGGAGGGCGAGGTGTCCGCGAGCGGTCTCGCGAGCGAGCCCTATTCGCCGGAGCGTCTCGCTGCGGCGATTGATGCGCGCCGACCGGTCTTCGTCAACATGACGGCTGCATGGTGCATCACCTGTTTGGTGAACGAGCGCGTCGCCTTGAGCGCGTCGGACGTCGCGCGCAGCTTCACGGATGCCGGTGTGCTGTATCTCAAGGGCGATTGGACCAACCGCGACCCTGCGATCACCGCCTATCTTGCCGATCACGGGCGCAACGGCGTCCCGCTCTATGTCTTCTATCCGGCCGACGGGGATCCGCAGGTCCTTCCGCAGATCTTGACCGAGGACATGGTGCTGCGCGCGATTCGCACGTCGGCACCGGGGTCGTCCGGGCGCGATGGATGAGTCGAGCCCGAGGCGTCGCGTCTGCGTGATCCCGTGCAGACGGATGATTGATCACCCACCAGAGAGAAGGAGAGAACCATGAAGCACGCTTTTCGGAACACCCTCGTCGTAGGCGTTGTCGCCTTGGCCGCAACACTGGGCTTCGGCGTCGCTGTCGCGGCCCCGAAGATCGACGCTCCGGCACCGGATTTCAGCGTCGTGGACACTGCAGGCGAGACCTGGACCCTCGGCGGTCTTGTGGGCAAGAAGGTCATCCTGGAGTGGACGAATCACGATTGCCCGTTCGTAGTCAAACACTACGCCTCGGGCAACATGCAGGCCCTGCAGAAGGAGGCGACCGAAGCGGGTTATGTCTGGCTGTCGGTGATCTCCTCGGCCTCGGGCAAGCAGGGGCATGTGAGCCCGGCGGAGGCCGATGACCTGACCGACAGCCGCGGTGCTGCGCCGACTGCTGTCCTGCTCGATACCTCCGGGGCCATGGGTCGCGCTTACGATGCCAAGACCACGCCGCATATGTACGTCATCGATTCCGAAGGGAACCTGGTGTACATGGGCGGCATCGACGATAAGCCGACGAGCAATCAGGCTGATATCGCGGGTGCGAGCAACTACGTGCGTCTCGCCATGGCCGATCTGGCGGCAGGCAACCCGGTGACCACCCCGGTGACTCGGCCCTACGGGTGCTCGGTGAAGTACTGATGCGTCGGCTTTGAATCTGGCGGGCGGGACTGTAGACTTCAGCGTTTTCCCCACCCCCAGCGTCAAGAGGTTGTCCAGTGGTCGCCCCCGAGCCCGAATTTCACCGCATCAAGCGGTTGCCGCCCTATGTCTTCAACATCGTCAACGAGTTGAAGGCCGAAGCGCGAGCCCGGGGCGAGGACATCATCGACTTCGGGATGGGGAATCCCGACCAGCCGACCCCGCAGCACATCGTCGATAAGCTGGTCGAGGCGTCGGTCCGCAAGGACACGCATCGCTATTCGGTCTCGCGCGGGATCCCGCGACTGCGCCGCGCTATCTGTCATTGGTATCGCGATCGCTTCGATGTCCATCTGGATCCGGACAGCGAGGCGATCGTGACCATCGGCTCCAAAGAAGGACTTGCCCATCTGGCGCTCGCCACGATGGGAGCCGGTGATTCGGTCCTGGTGCCGAATCCGGCCTACCCGATCCATCCCTACGGATTCATCATCGCCGGTGCGGACGTGCGTCATGTGCGCCTCACGCCGGACGTGGACTTCTTCGAGGAGCTGCAGCGCGCCATCCAGGACTCTTGGCCGAAACCCAAGATGCTGGTTCTGAATTTTCCGGGAAATCCGACCACGCAGTGCGTCGAGTTGGATTTCTTCCAAAAGGTCATCGACATCGCCTCCGAGCACGGGATCTGGGTGGTCCACGATATCGCCTACGCCGATATCGCCTTCGATGGCTATCGTGCCCCCTCGATCCTGCAAATCCCCGGAGCGAAGGATATCGCTGTCGAGTTCTTCTCGATGTCCAAGAGCTACAACATGCCGGGCTGGCGCGTCGGCTTCATGTGCGGCAACCGCACGCTGGTCGCTGCGCTTGCGCGCATCAAATCCTATCTCGACTACGGGACCTTCACGCCGATCCAGGTCGCGGCCATCGCCGCGCTGGAGGGGCCGCAGGATTGCGTGCGCGAGATCAGCGACACCTACGAGAGCCGGCGCGATGTTCTATGCGGCGGTCTGAACGCCGCGGGCTGGCCGATCGAGCCGCCGAAGGCGACGATGTTTGTCTGGGCGCCGATCCCCGAGCCCTATCGGTCACTCGGCTCGCTCGAGTTTTCCAAGAAGCTCCTGCAGGAGGCGAAGGTCGCGGTCTCGCCCGGGATCGGATTCGGCGAATACGGCGACGGCCACGTGCGTTTCGGGCTGATCGAGAACGAGCACCGTACTCGCCAGGCGATCCGCGGGATCAAAGAGATGTTCCGCCGCGAGTCGCGTGCCGGGAGCTGAGCTTTCGAACAGGTTGAGGTACGCGTCGGCGAACCGATTTGCGAACACCGATTTGCGAACAAGGGGTGCATGAATGGAACCGGTTAAGGTCGGACTTCTGGGTTTGGGTACGGTCGGCGGCGGCACCGTGACGGTCTTGGCGCGCAACGCCGCGGAGATCGCGCGGCGCGCCGGTCGCGGGATCGAGATCTCGCACGCAGCGGCTCGGGACTATGATCCGGAGCGCATTCAAGGTCTGGAGGCGATCGGGCGGATCGGCTCGGACGCCTTCGCCGTGGTCGAGGATCCGGACGTCCGGATCGTCGTCGAGCTGATTGGCGGGTACTCGCCTGCGCTTGAGCTGGTGCTCAAGGCGATCGAGAACGGCAAGCACGTGGTCACGGCCAACAAGGCGTTGATCGCGCGGCATGGCAACGAGATCTTCGCCGCGGCGCGCGAGCGCGGTGTCATGGTGGGCTTCGAGGCGGCCGTCGCCGGCGGCATTCCCATCATCAAGGCCCTGCGCGAAGGCTTGGCGGCAAACCACATCGAGTGGATCGCCGGCATCATCAACGGCACCGGCAACTTCATCCTGACCGAGATGCGCGACAAAGGTCGCGATTTCGCCGATGTCCTCGCCGAGGCCCAGGCGTTGGGCTACGCGGAGGCCGACCCGACCTTCGACGTCGAGGGCATCGACGCTGCGCACAAGCTGACGATTCTCAGCTCGCTCGCCTTCGGGGTTCCGCTTCAGTTCGAGCGGTGTTTCACCGAGGGCATCTCGAAGGTCGGCGCACTGGACGTCGCCTATGCCGCCGAGTTGGGCTATCGCATCAAACACCTCGGCATCACCCGTCGCAGCGAAGACGGGATCGAGCTGCGCGTGCACCCGACGCTGATCCCGGAGCGCCGTCTGATCGCGAACGTCGACGGTGTGATGAACGCCGTGTTGGTCAAGGGCGATGCGGTCGGGCCGACACTCTATTACGGCGCCGGGGCGGGCGCTCTGCCGACCGCCTCGGCAGTGGTCGCGGACCTGGTGGATGTGGTGCGTGCCCTGACGACGGATCCCAACAACCGGGTGCCGCATCTGGCTTTCCAACCCGACGAGTTGGCCGACACCCCGGTGATGCCGATGGAGGCGGTGCAGACCGCCTATTATCTGCGCCTCGCCGCGCTCGATCAGCCCGGCGTCATGGCCCGCATCGCGAGCATCCTGGGCGAGCAGGGCATCAGTATCGAGGCGATCAAGCAGAAGGAGCCGGAGGAGGGCCAGACACATGTGCCGCTGGTGATGCTGACCCATCGCGTGATCGAGCGTCAGATGAACGAGGCAATTGCCCGGATCGAGGCGTTGGACTCGGTACAGGGCGAGGTTACCCGTATTCGGATGGAGACCTTGTCGGGCTAAAACCGTGCGCGGAGCGCCTCTGCTCCGCGACTCTGTGCGTCACGCGACACGGATTAAACCGCGTCCAAAATCGAATACCGCGCTGGGCGCGGTTTAAGGCCAAAGGCGGATCGCGGCAACGACGAGTGCGCCGACGCTAACCGTCAGACCGAATGACCAGAACATAAAACGGTCGAGCCGCCGGGTCAGCTCTTCGAATCGCTTGTCCATGGCTTCGAAGCGTTTTTCGACGGCATCGAAGCGCTGATCCATGTTCCGCTGCATTTGCTCGAAGCGCTTATCGACGGCCTCGAAGCGCTGATCCATGTTCAGCTGCATTTGCTCGAAGCGCTTATCGACGGCCTCGAAGCGCTTGTCCATGTTCAGCTGCATCTGCTCGAAACGCTTCTCCACCGCGTCGAAGCGTTTGTCCATCTGCACCAGGATGGTCTTGATCAGCTCGCGCTGGTGCCTGAGTTCCTCCTCCACGCGGACCATGCGCTCGCGCAGCTCGATCTCGTAGACAGCCGGGGGCTTGGCGAATGACTGCTCGGCCAGCCATTCGCCCAGATGGGCCTTGATGAATTCGATGTCTTCCCGTGCCAGGGCCATGTGTCCCTCCCGTCGCGCTCCGTCCGGAGATGCGTATTAATCTAACCTAAACCGCCTGGCGCGGTATGCGATGTTTTGGATCAGTCTCGGCAGAGGTCAGCCGCAGGCTGCCCAGTTCGGCACGACGCCCGGCAAGGTTCGGCATCCTACGGCCCGATTCGACCGCTACAGAGGTGCTCTTGTTCACCGCCCCAGATCCTTGAAATAGAATTCCGAGACCAACCGCTCGACGGGGACATAGTCATCGGTCAAGAGCGGCAGCGCGTCGAAGGCCGTCCCCGTTCGCATCATGGGATCGGTCGTGCGCAGCCAACGGTGATCGAAACCGCGTCGGGCGACGAGCGTCTCGGGCGGCTCGCGGGCATCGCTCGCGGAGATGACGAAGGTCATGCGCTCCGCCTCGGGCGGGACCATGTCCATCCAGACATGCACATGCTCGAACGACTCGGACAAGGTCTTCATCATGCTCTTGACCAGGCGTGGATCCGGAAAGGCGTCCAGGACGTTGAGCAGATAGATCCCATCCGGGTTCAGGCGGGACTTTGCAAGCTCCGCGTATTCGCGGGTCACGAGGTGGTAGGGGATGGAGATGTCGTGGAAGGCATCGGAGACGATCACGTCGTAGCGCTCCGAGGGCTCACGGGTGAGGACGACCCGTGCGTCCTCGTGGACGATCCGCATCCCCTCGGTGTCGAGGAACATCCGCTCTTCGGCCGTGCGGGTGACCAACGGGTCCAGCTCGGCGACGGTGACGGTTGCGTTCGGGGTCCGCGTCCGGACCGAACGGGGTAGGGTGTAGGCGCCGCCGCCCGCGAAAAACCAGCGCAGCGTCTCGGCCTTGTCGTCGCCGAAGTGCTCGAGTGCGAGCTCGTCCATCAACTGCACGTAAGGCGAGATCAGCATGCCGGGCTCGCTGTCGTGATTGATGCCGTGGATCAGATGGTCCAGCACCAGGCTGCGCGCGACGCCGAATGGCGCACGTTCGGAGTCGTCGACGACCCGGATGCAGAAGTAGTTGCTCTCCCGATCACAAGGATTGGAGAAGCCGTTGCGCGCGTCCGTCACCAGGATCAGGCCGACCGCTGCGGCAAGCGCAGCGACAGGTGCCACGCGTGAGCGCCCCTTGAAAAACGGCAGTGCCAACAGAAAGAGCCCGAGCGCGGTGCCGATGACGATGCCGCGCGTGCCGAGATATTGAATCAGCACATAGCCCGTGATGAAGGTGCCCAGGATGCTGCCCAGCGCCGCCAGTGCGTGCATCCGACCGACGATATGGCCGGTGCGTCGATCCAGCCCCAGTGCCAAGGTCGTCAGGAGCGGCGTCACCACGCCGAGCAAGACGGCCGGCATGAAAAAGAGCGCGAGGACGTAGAAGAAGCTCGCACCCAGCAGGGTCATCTCACGCGCCTCGATGAGCGGCGCGACCAGCGTCAAGAGCAAGAGGATGCCGAGGCTGAAGAGCCCGGCCAGCGCCAGCGTGATGCCGGCCGCCAGCTCGTTGCCTCCGCGATCGGCCCAGATCCCGCCGAGCCAGTTCCCGAGCGACAACCCTGCGAGGATCACGCCGATGATGGCGGTCCAGGTGTAGAGCGAGACGCCGACGTACGGGGCGATCAATCGACCTGCCAGGATCTCCAGGACCAGAAGGAACGCCGAGCTGAGAAAGATGGTGACGCCGTACCAGGTGATACGCAGACGGTCGGACACGATGGACTCCGGCAGTGGACGATCGGTCCGCAAGAATAGCGAAGGGCGGGAGCCTCGACCAGAGGACCGCCCGGACGCGGTTTAGGTGACGTGTCAGAAATAAGTTGAGCACCGAATCCAATCATTGTGGGGGCACAGACGTCGAGCCAGCGGCGTGCGGATTGGCTCCCGAGTCGGACGCGAACGCGCGATGTCTCACTCCACAGACGGCGGCTCCTCGCTGATCTCCTCCGGCATCGGCGGTATCTCCGACGGGCTCGAGGGTTCGACACCCGCGGATGGATCGGCCGCTTCGTCGGCCGAGAGAAGATCCTCGCTCTGGATGTCGAGCAGCTCTCCCAGATCGAATTCGGAGAGCTTGAAGTACCAGGGCCGTTCGGGGTCTTTGAGGACATAGTCCTCGCTGTCCTTGGCTTTTGAGATCCGATAGTGCCGCGTCGAGCCGTCGGCGAGCCCGATCTCGAGCGCGATCAGCGGATCCTGCTGATTGTAGGCAGGATCATCCGCGACGCCGAGCACGCCGCGGTAACCCAGATTGGCGAGGCGCAGTATCAGGGCCGAGACTGTCTCCTGGTCGAGAGGCCGATCGCTGTCGGCGAGCGCCCAGACACCTGTCTCGTCCTTGCTCAGGATCCAATCGCGCATGGCGATGCGGTTGATCTGCTCGCCCTCCAAGCGCAGGAGTCCGACCTCGATCCAGTCGTCGCGACGTGCGGAGACGTCGGACAAGGCAAGCCGGAGCTCGTGGACGCCCGGTTCACCCGGAAGACGCGCGAAGACGCGCCGGAAGCCGGGCGAGTCACCGATCAGGAGCCCGGCGATCGGTCCCGTCGCTCCATCGAGCGTCAGGCGCCGCTCGAAGGCGTCATCGGCGACCTTGAAGCGCTCGCGGGCCTCTTCGCTGGTGGCGATCGGAAGGGGTCGCTTCAGCGCAGCGAGATCGGCGAGGAATTGCTCGACCTTGGCGCTTTGAACCGGGAGGCCGTCCAGATCCGCGTCGACCCAGGTGTCGTCACGGCGCACAAGGGTCACGGACTCGGTTCCGTCGCCGCTCTGGATGCCCAGGCCCTGGACCTGATCGGGCGTAATCCCGAGCAGAGGTGTCTCGGTTGCGCTCGGTGAAAGTGCGCGACCGCTGCCGAGGTTCAGGCCGAGCGCGAGCAGAATCTGCAGGACCAGCAACCCGGCCAGCCCCATGACGATCGGCGCGCGCAGGTCCGGGCGCCAGCCGGTGTCGGATTGAACAGTCATGTCGGTCATTCTCGTTTTAAACCGCGCCCAACGCGATTTGCGTAGTTTGTTGGATTGACTTGGCCGCGCCGGCTCCGACAACTGTTGGAGCAGGCGCGGTTTAAAGTGTTAAAAAATAAATTCTTTTTAAACCGCGTCCCTGCTAAGGGCTGTGGATACGCCAAACGTCGAACCGACTCGAAAGTCAGCATTTCGCTCTGGACGCGGTTTAGCCTTGGATCAAGCACGCGGAAGATCGCCCAGAATTGCGTCGTCGGCCCGCTCGCGTCGTGCCCGGGCGCGTCGGTACAGCCAATACACCAAGGCCAGTCCGGCGAGGGCCAGGACATAGTTCAGGGTCTCCCAGAAGATGCGACCCTCGCGACCCACCGGCTCGAGCAGCCGGTTGAACTGGCCGCGTCCGCGCAGGGTGAGCAGGCCCCGGTCCTCCAGCGACCAGTCGACGGCGTTCTGGACCAGCTCGAGCGGAGCCAGATAGCGGCTCTGCGTCGCCTCGCTTGCGAGGCTGATGGCGGTATCCGAGAGGAAGGTCGAGGAGCCGATCAGGATCAGTCGTGCCGAAGCAGGCGATGTCTCCACCACACCCGAGATGACCGGGGCCTTGTCCTCGATGGGTTCGCCCGTGTCGGGGTCGATCGCTTGCGGGTCGGTGTCGTCCGGCTCGTTGTCTGCCGACGCTGTATCTCCGCGCGAGTCCTCCAGGAGCGGCGAAGGACGCCCCGCGAAGGCCGAGCCGAAGCGTCCCTCGACCGCGACGGCCAGCACTCGGCTGCCGCGATCCTCGCCGCGCGGGAAACCGAGACTGCCGTACGTCTCGAAGTCGGGTTGCATGTTCTCCGATTCGCTGGTCCAGGACCCGGAGGAGCTGCGGATCAGCTCGATCACCCGCCGACCGGCATTCTTCTCGCCATCGACCTGAATCGGCGAAGACCAGTTCATGGTGATCTGGCCAACCGCGGAGGTGATTCCGGAGTCCTGCGCGAGCCCGTCGCTGCGGACATCCGGAAAATAGGGATAGTCGAGCGTTTGGATCTCCTCGACCACGAAGCCGCCCAGATCGCGCTGCACCGGGATCGGGAAGGGCGTGTTCTTGGGGTCGAGCACCAGGCTCGGCTCGAGTGTCAGCCCCTGATGCGCGAGCCAGTCCTCCAACCCGGTCGGGGCGGCTTGCGCCGCAATGGAGCCCCCGGCCAGGTCCAGATCGAAACTGGATGCAGCCAGGATGACGGTCCCGCCCTGCATCAGGAACTGGTCGATGGCGAACTGCTGGCGCTCGTCCATCGCCTCTGGCCCGACCACCAGGAGCAGATCGGTATCCTCGGCGACCTGACCGGAGGTGAGATCCGTCTCGCGCAGATTGAATCCGCTGCGCAGGGTCTCCTGCAAGAGTGCGTAGCCGGGCCCGGGGCTCGGCTCGCCGAACATCCCGGGCATCGACGGTGGCGTGTAGAGCGCGATGGTGCGCAGCACGCCCGGTGCGAACCGCTTGATGCCGGCCTCGATGGCGCGTGCCAAACCCGCCCGATCGAGCGATTCGGGCAGCGGTACCGGAACGGCCTGATCGCCGGATTCGAGCACCATGTAGAAATAGAAGGGCGTGGGATCGAGCAGGCTGACCACCAGCGGCTCGAAGCCGAACTGCTCGGCAATCGTCCGGGCCAGTGTACCGTCGCCAGCTGCCGGATCCTGGATCTCGAAGCTGAAACGCTCGCCGCCGTTCGCGGCAAGCTCGGTCAATATCGACTCCACATCGGCCCGCAGGCCGGGCAAGGGCTCGGGCAGGCGATCGGCCGGCGAGATGAAGCCGCGGAAACGCACCGGTTCGGTCAGATTGGCGAAGAGATCGCCGGCACCTTGGTAGCCGTAGAGGACCTTGCGGATCACGCGGGTGAGGTCGTACTCGGGGTTGCGCAGACGCACGTCCAGATCGGTTTCGCCTTGGACCTTCACGTCGATGAGGTCCTGGAAGCCGAGCGTCTCGAACTGATCGCCGTACTTGATCAGGATGTCGAAATAGGAATTGACCACGGAGGCCTGATACTTGGTCGCGGTCTGGAAGGCGACGGGGCGGATCCCGTATTGCTCGCCGGCCTCGCGCTCGAGCTCGGGCGAGCGCTGAGGGTCGACGAATTCGACCTGGACTCGGCCGGCGCCGGCGATCTGATATTCACGCAGCAGATCGCGGATCTGGGGAACCAACGGGGCCAGCAAGGGGTGTGTGTCCGCGCTGAAATAGCCGCGGATCAGGAGCGGCTCCTGCAACTGACCAAGATAGGTTCGGGTCGCCTCCGAGATCGAGTAGACCCGACCCTCGGTGAGATCCACGCGGGCATTGCCGATGGCGCCGAGCCAGAGGTTCGCGGCCAGGAGGTTGGCGACCGCAAGCCCGGTGACAAGGCTCCAGCGTCGATGGTGCCGCCGGTTGGCGTCCGACTCGGCCCAGCGCAGCCGCTCCAGGCTGTAGAGGGTGAGGGCGAGGAAGGCGCCGACGATGGTCAAGTAGTAGAAGAGATCGCGCAGATCGATTACGCCGCGGGTGATGGACTCGAAACGCGAGCCGCTGCCGATGAGTCGAAGCAGCTCGCCGCCGCCATGCCCGACCAGGCTGGTCAGGGCCGGGGTGCCGATCAGGTAGAGGAGGGCGCCGACCAAGGTGGTCCCGATCAGGGCGACGATGGGGTTGTCGGTGCGCGAGGAGACGAAGAGTCCGATCGCCAGGTAGGCCGAGGCCAGCAGCAGGGTCGCCAGATAGGCACCGATCACCGGGCCCCAGTCCATCGGACCCAGGAAAGAGACGGTCAGCGGGATCGGCAGCGTCAGGGCCAAAGCGATCGCGACCAGGGCAAGGCCGGCAAGGAACTTACCCAAGACCAGATGCAGGGTCGGCACCGGCAGGGTCATGAGTGTTTCGAGCGTCCCGGCGCGTCGCTCCTCGCTCCACAGCCGCATGGTCAGGGCGGCGCAGAGAAAGATCAGCAGTACCGGCATCCAGACGAACAATGGGCGAGCATCGGCGATGTTGCGCGCAAAGAAGGCATCGACCCAGAAGAAGACGAAGAGCGAGACCGCCAGGAAGGCGCCGATGAAGAGATAGGCGACGGGCGAGCCGAAGAAGGCGCCGAGCTCGCGGCGTGCCACGCGCAGGATGTCAGACATGAGCCACCTCCATCTGCTCCAGGGTCACGGCTCCGAAGAGGTCTTCGAGGTCACGCCGCTCGGGCGCGAGCTCATAGAGGCTCCAAGGTTGTCCGCCGAGCGCCTTGGCGACCCGCGGCGCGAGCGCCTGAGGATCCTCCGCGCTCAGGGCGAAATGCTGCAGACCGGCGTCGCCGTCCCACGCCTCCACCCCCGTGACTCCCTCGATCTGCGCGAGCACCGGACGGGCCTCCTCGGGCGAGCAGTCGAGTGTGACGAGCAGCCGCTTGGGTCGCCCGATGGCATCCAGCGCGCTGTCGAGCGCCAGTTGGCCGCCGCGCATGATGAGCACCCGGCTGCACACCGCCTCGACCTCTTGGAGGACATGGGTGGAGATGATCAGGGTCGCGTCCTCGGCCAGCTCGCGCACCAGGCTTCGCATGTGCTGGATCTGGGACGGGTCCAGGCCGTTGGTCGGCTCGTCCAGGATGAGGATGGCCGGCTCGTGCAGGATCGCCTGGGCCACGCCGACGCGCTGCCGATAGCCTCGCGAGAGGGTGGCGATGGTCGCGGTCGCCTTGGGGCCGAGATCCGTGCGCTCGATCGCCCGGCGGATGGCCGCGGGTCGGCGGCTGTCGGCCATCCCGTGCAATGCTGCCTGGTAGTCCAGGTAGTCGATTACACGCATCTCGGGGTAGAGCGGGCAGTTCTCGGGCAGATAGCCGATGCGCCGTTGCGCCTCGCGCCGCTGCTCGGCGATGTCCAGACCGTCGATCCGGATCGAGCCGCTGCTCGGCTCCAGATAACCCGTCATCATCTTCATGATGGTGGTCTTGCCGGCCCCGTTGTGGCCGAGCAGTCCGACGATCTCGCCGCGGCCGATGTCGAACGACACCGCTTGCACCGCCTTGAGATCGCCATAGCTGCGACTCAGCTCGCGAACCTCGATCATGATGTCTCCTGCTGAACCGCGTCGTGTGCACTTTGGGCCGGCATCGCGCGGGATCGGATCTCGGCGATCCCGGGCGCGTCGGAGCGGACGCGGTTCAGGACTTGTTTGTTGGGAATGGAAACCGCGTCGAGGATCGAGCGATTCGGGACCGCCGAGTCCGGTTTCGGGAAAACCTCGGCGTATTGGACCTTGGCGCGGTTGGGCGTCTGTCGGGCCTCAGACGCTGCTCGGGCGCGAATTTCACCCGAGGCGGGCTTGGGATGCAAGACCTGTCGAGACCGTTCGTTGTCGTTGTCGTTGTCGTAATCGATGATCGATCCGACAACGACAACGACAACGACAACGATCTCGAAGGGTCTCGCTACAGTTCCTGTCCTGCGTGAGCAAGGCGTCAATCGCCGTCACGCTCCAAGGTGATGACCAGGTCGTCTTCCAGGTCCGGATCCATGGCGACGCGGACGACGATCGGGGCGCAACAGACCTGGCAGTCTTCGATGTAGGTCTGCGGAACGGCGCTGACGTCGATCGTCAGCTCGATCGGAGCGTCGCACCAGGGACAACGCGCATCGCGGGTCTCAAGTGGGTTCATCGGGAGTCGTAATCCGCCGCCAGAGGCGCCCGTCGTTCTTGAGCAGATCGCCCGCGGCGGCCGGGCCCCAGGTGCCGGCGGCATAGTTGGGAAAGTCGCGGGCGGGCAGGGCGGACCAGACGTCCTGGACCGATTGGACGATCTCCCAGCCTTTTTCGACCGTGTCGGCGTGCTTGAAGAGCGTGGCATCGCCGTTCATGCAGTCGTAGATGAGTGTTTCGTAACCCGTTGCGGGGGCATTGCCGAAGTAGTCGGCATAGCAAAAGTCCATGTTGACCGTGCCCACACGCATCCGCGGCCCGGGGATCTTCGCCCCGAAGCTGATCTGGATGCCTTCGTTCGGCTGGATGCGCAGCACCAACATGTCCGGGTTCATCTGGGCGGTGTCGGCGTCCTTGAACATGATCTTGGGCGCCCGCTTGAACTGGATGACCACCTCCGTGTATTGCGCCGTCAAGCGTTTGCCGGTGCGCAGATAGAAGGGCACCCCGGCCCAGCGCCAGTTGTCCATCGTCAGCTTGAGCGCGGCGAAGGTCTCGGTGCGCGAGTTGGGATCAACTCCCGGGGAGGATCGGTAGGCGGGCACCTTCTCTCCGTTCGGCATCACGCCTTCGCCGTATTGGCCACGCACGGCGTTTGTGAGGACCTGCTCCGGCGTCAGGGGATGGACGGCGTCGAGGACCTTGTTGATCTCGTCGCGCACGGCTTGCGAGTCGAACGAGTTCGGCGGCTCCATCCCGAGAAACCCGAGCAGAACCAAGAGGTGGTTCGGGATCATGTCCCGCAAGGCGCCCGCCGTATCGTAGTAGGGCCCGCGATGCTCCACGCCGACGGATTCGGCCACCGTGATCTGGACATGATCGATGTGTTGACGATTCCAGAGCGGCTCGATGAAGCCGTTGGAAAACCGAAAGACCATAATGTTCTGGACCGTCTCTTTGCCCAGATAGTGGTCGATACGGTAGATCTGGTCCTCGTCCAGCGTCTCGTGGAGCATCCGGTTAAGCGCCTTGGCGCTGTCCAGATCGATGCCGAACGGCTTTTCGATGATGACGCGACGCCAGTCGTTCTCGCACTCTGCGGTCAGTCCGACGGCACCGAGCAAGCGTGTGATGTCGCCGAAGAGCGATGGCGGAACAGCAAGATAGAAGAGATAGTTTCCGTCGGTTCCCCGCTCGGCATCGATCCCGGAAAGGCGCTCGCAGAGTTCGATGTAGGTCGCCTGGTCGGTGATGTTGCCCTGCATGTAGTGCAGCCGATCGCACAGGCGCGCCCAAGTCTCTGCATTCCATGCACTTCCGACGTTACGTTGGACCTCCTCGGCCATCATCGCCTGAAAAGCCGTGTCGTCCATCTCCAATCGGTCCAGCCCGACGACCGCGAAGGTGTCGGGGAGCAGGTTTCCGTGGCACAGATGAAAGAGCGCGGGGATCAGCTTGCGCTTGGTCAGATCGCCCGCGGCACCGAAGATGATCATGGCGTTCGGCGGGGCGGGCGGTGTGGTTTCGGCGCTCAAGCGCTGTGTGGGCAAGGGATCTCTCCTTTTTGTTCGTCAACTTAAACCGCGCCAGCTCCAACGCTCGTCAAGTCTTCCGGGGCTGACCCCATCCGAAAACAGCGCATAACCGGCCGGGCGCGGCTTAACGTTCGGGCTTCTCGTGATGGCCGCCGAACTGATAGCGCATGGCCGAGAGGATCTGATTGGCGAAATCCGCCTCGCCGCGCGAGCTGAAGCGCTCGAAGAGTGCGGTGGTGAGCAAGGGCGCCGGTGTACCGGTCTCGATCGCCGCGAGGCAGGTCCAACGGCCCTCGCCCGAGTCCGAGACGCGGCCGCTGAATCCTTCAAGCTGCGGGTCCGCGCGCAGCGCCGTTGCCGTCAGGTCCAGCAGCCAGGAGGCCACCACGCTGCCGCGACGCCAGACCTCGGCGACCTCGCCGACGTCGATGCGGTATTGATAATGCTCGGGATTGGCCAGAGGCGCGGTCTCGGCATCCACCGCATGCTCATCGAGCCCGACGCCGGCATGCTTGAGGATGTTGAAGCCCTCGGCGTAGGCGGCCATCAGCGCATACTCGATGCCGTTGTGGACCATCTTCACGAAATGGCCCGCACCGTTGGGGCCGCAGTGCAGATAGCCTTGCTCGGAGCGGCTGAAGGCGCCGTCGCGTCCGGCCGTGCGCTCGATCTCGCCCGGGCCGGGCGAGAGGGCGGCGAAGACCGGATCAAGCCGTTCGACCGCCTCGTCCTCCCCGCCGATCATCAGGCAGTAGCCCCGTTCCAGACCCCAGACGCCTCCGCTGGTTCCGCAGTCGACGAAGTGGATCCCCTTCGGTGCGAGGCGCTTTGCATGGGCGATGTCGTCGCGGTAGTTCGAGTTGCCCCCGTCGATGAGGGTGTCGTCGGTCTCCAGATGCGGGATCAGATCGTCGATGACCTGGTCCACGACCGCCGCCGGAACCATGATCCAGATGTTGCGCGGCGCTTCGAGCTTGGCGCAGAGATCGGCCATGTCCTGCGCACCGACGGCGCCTTCGGCGACCAGCGCCGCGACTGCGGCGGGATCGCGATCATAGACGACACACCGATGTCCGGCGCGCATAAGCCGGAGCACCATATTGGCGCCCATTCGACCGAGACCGATCATTGCGAGTTGCATGAGGCGTTTCCCCTATTGGCGGCTAAAGGTTTTAGACGGCGCGGCCTTCGAGCACCATCAGGCTACGCTGGGCGACCCGGACACGCGACCCGGACGTTGGGCACGGATCGGGATGCTCCAAGATCGCCGGTTCGCGGTCGGTGTCGATCGCCACATGCCAGGACCGGCCGGCGAGCGGTGGAACCGCGAACTCCAGTGGAGCCTTTCCCATATTGATCATGATGTGAAGAGGCGGCTCCTCGGCGGTGATCCCGGCGAGGGTGAGGGCCAAGGATTGCGCTGCGGGGTTGTCCCATTCCGGGGAATCGAGTCCCACTCCGTGCCAGGTGATATCCGGCAAGGTCTGGCCGTTCGCGGGCTCGCCGGTCAAAAAACGGCTGCGACGCAGGGTCGGGTGGCGTTGACGAAAGGCGATCATACCCCGGACGAAGTCGTGCATCCCGCAGTTGTCCTCGAGCAGGGTCCAGTCGAACCAAGAGAGGGCGTTGTTCTGGCAGTAGCTGTTGTTGTTGCCCTGTTTGCTTTGCAGCACCTCGTCGCCGGATCGCAGCATGGGCACGCCCTGGCTCAGCATGAGGACGGCGATGAAGTTGCGGGCCTGGCGTCGCCGCAACGCGAGGATCGCCGGATCATCGGTCGGGCCTTCGACACCGCAGTTCCAGCTCAGGTTGTCGTTGTGGCCGTCGCGGTTGTCCTCGCCGTTGGCCTCGTTGTGCTTGCGGTTGTAGCTCACTAGATCCCAGAGGGTGAAGCCGTCGTGGCAGGTGATGAAGTTGATGGAATTGCTCGGAAGCCGTCCGCGGCTCTGATACAAGTCGCTCGAGCCGGCCATCCGAGTCGCCACCTCGGCGACCATGCCGGTGTCGCCTTTGACGAAGCTGCGCATCAGATCGCGATAGCGTCCGTTCCACTCGGCCCATCGAAAGCCGGGGAAGTCGCCGACCTGATAGAGCCCTGCCGCGTCCCAAGCCTCTGCGATGATGTGTGAACGGCCCAGCGCGGGTGACAGCTCGGTCGCCCAAAGGATCGGCGCGTGATACTGGGGGTTGCCGTCCTCGCCGCGCGCCAGGGCGCTGGCGAGATCGAAGCGAAATCCGTCCACATGCATCTGACGCACCCAGTAGAGCAAGGCATCGATGAGGAAGCGTGTGACGATCGGATGGTTGCAGTTCACCGTGTTGCCGCAACCGGTGTAGTCGCGGTAGAGGCGCCGATCGGAGAAATCCAGATGATAGAAGACCTCGTTGCCGATCCCTTTGAAACTGATCGTCGGGCCGCTGTTGCCGCCCTCTGCGGTGTGATTGAAGACGACATCCAGGATCACCCCGATGCCGGCACGGTGCAGGGCCTTGACCAGATCGCGAAACTCGTCGCGGGCACGCGACGGATCCAGCGCGAAGCCGGGATGCGGTGCGAAGAAACTGTGGGTGCTGTATCCCCAGTAGTTCTCGAGGCCCATGGCCGCGGTCTTCGGCGGGACGTCTTGGGGATCGAAGGCCATGATCGGCATCAGCTCGACATGGGTGATCCCGAGGTCCTGCAGATAGGGTATTTTCTCGATCACGGCACCGAAGGTACCGGGGTGTGCAACCCCGGACGAGGGATGGCGCGTAAAGCCGCCGGCGTGCATCTCGTAAATCACTGCGGCGTTCAGCGGGATATATAGGGGCGTGTCGCCTTCCCAATCGTAACGGTCGTGTACGACCTGCGCGCGGATCGCGGTGGCGACATTGTCGCCGGGGCGGCAGGCCACCTCCCGGTTCCACAGCCGATCGTCGACCGTGACGGCCCAGGGGTCGAGGAGCGCCTTCTCGCCGTCCATCCGACACCCGATCTCGCGGGTGTCGCAGGTGCCGCGGATGCGCCAGTTGTAGAAGACTCCCTCGCCCAAGCCCTCGACGAAGATGTGCCAGAAGAAGAAGGTTCGATTCACCTGCGGATCCAGGGCGATGATCTCGTAGGGCTCGGGACTGGCTGACGTTTCGAACAGCAGCAGCTGAATGTCTTCCGCATAGCGCGAGAAGATGCAGAAATTCACCCCGTTGTCCGTTGCTCTGGCCCCGGCGTTGTCCCAGTTGCCGGGTTGAACCGAGTATCTCGCCTTCGCCATCGTCGTTCTCCTGACGTGAGGCCATCCGGACGTCGCCCGAAGGGACGCCGATCTGTGTCTAAACCGCGTCCCCGCGAAGGGCCGTGGCTGCATCAAACGCCGAGCTCACTCGAAAGCGAGCATTTTGCACTGGACGCGGTTTAGCGCCGATCGCTGCCGGGGATCATCTGTTGAATCACGCCCATCGGGTTGACTGCCGGCATCTGGTCGCTGCCGCCGACGATCCCCGAGAGGCGTTCCATTCCAACGCGCATCCTGCCCATGTCCTCGGCGATGGCAGGCAGGGTGGCGACCTGTTGGCCCATGGCGGAGACGTCTCGGGCGAGCGAGGTCATATCCAGGCGCATCCGGCCCATGTCGGCCGACATGGATGCCATCTCGCCCGCCATCAGGGCGACATTCGCGGAGATATCGTGCATCAACTTCACCATGTACAGGAATGCCGCGCCGGCGAGGAGTGCGGCGGCGAGGACCGCGAGGCGCGGCATGGCGGGGCTCGAATCGCGTGTCATGGCATGCTCCGGTGAGTCACCGACGAGCCCCGATGATGCCATGCTCGGGCACCTGTTTGCACGGATTGCACGGGATCGCACGGGATGACGAGAGCGCCGCTCGCCCGCGCCGAGGGTGTATGCTCGGGCGTCGAAGGGGTAAACGTGAATTGAAGGCCGGACTGTGGGATATTTCGAACAATGATCGGCCGCCGTTGCACTCGACCCGAGTCGAGGCGACGGATCAGAATAACCGACGGGCCGCGTCCGAGCATTGGGTTAAGCTCGGTGCGTCGGCTCCAGGCGCCGACAACAGGCCGCCACGACATACACCGAAGGGCGATTGACCAGCATCGAGGAGTCTTGACGCATCCCTATGGATTTTAGACATCATCCGGCCGATTCGACCAAAGTCCACGCCGTACCCGATGAGGCGCGCGATTGGACGGTCGCCGATCTGATCGACTTCGAGTACTACTTGAATGCCGACGAAAGCGAGCTGCGAGAGCATCCGTCGGCGCGCAAGACCTTTGCCGAGCGCGATCGTTCGCTCTACCTCGACGCGATCGCGCCCGAGATCGGCGATCAGCCGCCGCATACCCCGGCACATCGGCGCTTCAGCCTGCGCCGATGGCTGGCGGCTCGCCGCAATGCGGAGCCTCCTGAGATGCGCGGGATCCTGCCGGGAGCTGCGTTCGGGAGCGCCGAGCGGCTGGTCACCCTGCTGCTCGCGGTTGTCGGATTCATCTTCGGGATCGGGGTGGCCTCCACGCTGCTCAGCTACGACGGTACCCGTCCGGTCAGCGTCTCCTGGTATCTCTTTCTTCTGGTCATCGTGCAGTTTCTCCTCGTGGCGTCGCTGGTCACGGCCTGGGGGCTGCGCAAGGCGCGCGGGCGCGGCGCGGACACGGCGCCCGGCATCTTGATGCATGTGGTGCGTCCGCTCGTTGCCAAGGCTGCGAGCTGGCTTCAGAGGCAGCGGATCGGCCACGCCGCGGCCGAGATCCAGGATCAAGCGCACGCTCGGCACGGACTTCTCAAGTCGCAATACGCGGTCTATGGTCCGGTCTCTTACCTGCCCTTGTTGATCCCGGCCCAGATCTTCGGGGTCGCCTTCAACATCGGCGTCATCCTGACGACCCTGACGCTGGAATGGTTCACCGACCTGGCCTTCGGTTGGGGTTCGACCCTCAACGTCCATCCGCAGACGATCTTCGACTTGACCCGTTTGATCGCGCTGCCTTGGAGCTGGCTGCTCGGCGAAGGCATCGGCTACCCGAGCCTGGAGCAGGTGGCCGGCTCGCGCATCTTTCTCGAGCACTGGGCGAGCGTCACGCCGAACGTCAAGCCGGATCCGGCGCACCTGCGATCCTGGGGCTCGTTCCTGGTCATGTCGGTCATCACTTACGGGCTGCTGCCCAGGTTGATGCTGTGGGGCGGGTCGGTGCTGGCCCGACGCCTGATTCTGGCGCGCTTGCCCTTCACCCACAGCCGCACCCAGGCGCTCTATGCTCGCATGCTCTCGCCGCGCATCGAGACGACGCCGAGCGGTGAACGCTCGGGCGGCGAGAGGGGCAACGAGATGCCGATCCCGGCCGCGTCGACCTCGCGCAAGCCGCGTCCATCGGGACCGGACGGTCCGACCGCAGCGGAAGCGCCGACCTCGGCGCGCCCTTGGCGAAATGCATTGGTTCGCCGTGTCGAGCCGGGCGACGAGGCGCCGACCTCGACTCCGCCACCCCCGCTTGCAGCTGCGCCTGCGACACCGCCTGTCGTCGCGCCGCCTGTCGATGTCCCGAAAAGGGTTCCTGCCGCGCAGCCCGCGCAGCAACCGATGTTGCCGCGTGCGGTCGAGGCGCCTTCGACGGTCCCCGAGGACGCAATCCCCGTTGTTGCGGACGCGCCTGCTGCACGGGTCAGCCCCGAGCCGGAGGCCGAGCCAACGTCGAAAGAGTCCGAGCAAAGACCTGCCAAGACGGAAGCCGGGCCGGTCGAGGTGCCCTCCGCCCCCGCCAAAAAGCCAGCCGCGCCGAAGCAGGCGAAAGCACAGTCCGCCGTTGCGAAGGGAGCGGATTCGAAGGGCGCCGAGAAGCCGCCGGCGAAACCGCCTGAGCAACCCTCGCCTCGGCCGCAGATTGCAGAGACACCGACGCCTCACCCCGAGCAGACCCCCGAGCCGGCACCGGCAGCCGCAGTTGCCGTTCCGACACCGCCGACGTCAACACCCGCGAAAGGCACTCGCTTTGCCCCCGACGCCTGTTTGCTTCTGCTGCACGTCGACATCGACGACGTCCTCGAGGACGAGGATCGCCCGCGCCTGGAGCAGATGCTGATGCACCTCACCGGATGGCGGGTTGCGGCGACGGCGACCGTCGGTGCCGGCACCGCGATGACCGACGAGGCACTCGGTGTCCTGGAGCGGGGCGACTGGCAGGCACCGCCGCCTCGGGTCGTGGTGGTGGAGGACGGCTCTCAGCCCCCGATCACGGAGAGCCTGCGCTTCCTGCGCGAGCTGCGCGCAGCGGCCGGGACACGTGCCCAGATCATGCTCGCCCTTGTGGGTGATCCGACCGACGATGACCGTCTGCCGCCGATGCGCCCGTTCGATTACACGGACTGGCGGCGCAAGATCGATCAGATGGCCGACCCCTATCTGCGCTTGGAAATGCTTGCGCCGCCACACGAGGATGGAGACGACTGATGTCCGGGAAGATTCCAAGACTGGCGATCATGGGGCACCCGAATGCCGGCAAGTCCTCCGTGGTCGCGACACTGACCGAAAACGACCTGATCCAGATCGATAAACGCGCGGGCACCACGACCGAGGCGAACGTCTATCCCGTCGTCATCGACGGGCGACCGGTGATCGAGTTCATCGATACCCCTGGCTTTCAGAATCCCAACGCGATCCTGGAATGGTTTCAGGCCCAAAGCGACAAGTGCGAGCTGGCGCGGGCGTTCGTTGCCGCGCATCGGGCAGACCCCCTCTTTTCGCACGACTGCGAGCTTCTCGAGCCGGTTGCCGAGGGCGCCGCCATCATCCTGGTGGTCGACGGCTCCAAACGCATCAAGGAAAAGGACCGGGTCGAGATCGAGCTGCTGCGTCTGACCGCCCGCCCGCGCATGGCGATCCTGAACAACCTGACCAACAACACGCGTTACATGGCCCAGTGGCGCGATGCGCTCTGCAAGACGTTCAACTCGATCCGCGACTTCAATGCCCATCGCGCCACCTACGGGGAGCGCGTGCGGTTGATGCAGGCGCTCAAGAGCATCGATCAGCGCTGGGAGCCGCTCGTCGAAGAAGCGATCCATGCCTTCGAGCATGACTGGAACCGGCGTACCGATCAGGCCGTGACCACCATTCTTGATCTGCTCAAGGATGCGCTCACCTTCAAGGTGTCCAAGACGGTGAAGGAGAGCAAGCTGGTCTTCGAGAGCGGTCGCGAGCGTGTCAAGGAGGATGTGACGGCGGCGTTCGAAGACGGGCTGCGCCAGCTCGAAAGGAAGGCGCAGGAGCAGATCCGCGCGAATTTTCGGCACCATGTCTGGGATATGCCCCCGGATTCGATTCTCGGCAAGGATCTGCTCTCGGAGGACGTGAATCAGGCGCTCGGTCTATCCAAGCGCCAGCTTGCTTTGGTCGGCATGGCTGCGGGTGCGGCCTCGGGTGCGACCATCGACATCTCGACGGCCGGGCATACCTTCGGAGCAGGCGCGTTGATCGGTGCGGCGACGGGCGGGGTCTTGGGGTTCGTCGGAAGCAAGGCACTGGCCAAACTCAACATCGAGCGCGCCTCGGGAACGCAGCGTTTCACGGTCGGACCGGTTCACAATCCGCGTTTTCCCTTCGTCCTCCTGGATCGCATCGTGCTCTACAGTGCGCGGGCCATGAACTGGTCGCACGGTCGCCAAGCCGCGGAGGAGGACGCGCCCGACAAGATGCCCGAGAAGGAGATCCGCCGGGCCGGTTTCACGGAGGAGCTGCCCGCCGCGCAGCAACGTGATCTGGCGCGGTTCTTCAACGCGGCAAAGAAGGGCAAATCCGAGCGCGAGGAGGAGTGTCGCGCGATCATCAGAGGCATCCTGCAAGGGCTCGCAGTGAGCGAGATCGACAGTCGAGCGGATCTGTAATCGCTTAAACCGCGCCCGGTGCGGTATGCGTTGTTTGCTGGAATGGCTTGGCCGCGCCAGCTCCGACGACTGTCGGAGCTGGCACGGTTTAACGTCTTAAAAAAATTAAATTCTAAACCGCGTCACTCCAAAGGTCGGAAAGATCCTTGAGCCCGATACAACATGAACACGACGCATATCGCTCTGGACGCGGTTTAGGATGAAAGAGGACGAGCTGCTCGGGATCGACCGGGCTCACGCCTGGCATCCCTACACCTCTACGATCGATCGCGATCCGGTCTATGCCGTGCGCTCGGCGTCGGGCTGTCGGTTCCGGCTTATGGACGGCCGCGAGCTGATCGACGGCATGTCGTCCTGGTGGTGCGCGATCCACGGCTACAACCATCCGGTCATCAATCAGGCGGCGCGAGATCAGCTCGACGCCATGTCGCACATCATGTTCGGCGGGCTGACCCACGAGCCGGCAGTGCGCCTGATCGAGACCCTGGTGAAGCTGACCCCGGAGCCGCTGCAGCAGGTCTTTCTCTGCGACTCCGGCTCGGTTTCGGTCGAGGTTGCCATCAAGATGGCCATCCAGTACCAGCAGGCCGCCGGACGACCCGAGCGGCACCGCCTCATGACGATCCGCTCGGGCTATCACGGGGACACCCAAGGGGCCATGTCGGTCTGTGATCCGGTGACCGGGATGCACCATCTCTTCAGCCGCGTGCTGCCCGAGCAGGTCTTTGCGCCGGCGCCCGCGTGCCGATTCGGCGAGCCTTGTCGGCCGGAGCACATCGCCGAGTTTACTGCCTTGATCGAGCGGCATCACGCGGAGCTGGCCGCGGTCATCCTCGAGCCGATCGTGCAGGGGGCGGGGGGAATGCGCTTTTACAGCGCCGAGTATTTGGCGGAGGCTCGCCGGCTCTGCGACCGCTTCGAGGTGCTCCTGATCGCCGACGAAATCGCCACCGGCTTCGGGCGCACCGGCGCGCTCTTCGCTTGCGAGCATGCCGGCATTGCGCCCGACATCATGACGCTCGGCAAGGCCCTGACAGGCGGCTATCTGACCCTGGCGGCGACGCTCGCGACCGATCGAGTCGCCCGTACCATCTCCTCGGGCGAGCCCGGCGTCTTCATGCACGGCCCGACCTTCATGGGCAATCCGCTTGCCTGCGCAATCGCCAATGCCAGCATCGATCTTTTGCTGGCCTCCGACTGGCGAGCCAACATCGCTCGGATCGAGCGCGGTCTGGCCGCCGGACTGGCGGGCTGCCGAGACGTTCCGGGCGTGGCCGAGGTGCGCGTGCTCGGCGCGATCGGTGTGGTCGAGATGTGCGCGCCTGTCTCCATGCGCGAGATCCAGCGCCGTTTTGTCGCGCGCGGGGTCTGGGTGCGCCCGTTCGGCCGACTGGTGTATCTCATGCCGCCCTACATCATCGGCGACGAGGAGCTTGCGACACTCTGCGCTTCGGTCGTCTCAGTCCTCGGCGACATGGCGGTGGAGTCATCCGGATAGTGCCGCACCGCAGAGGTGTCGAGACTGTTCGTTGTCGTTGTCGTCATCGACCATGGAAACGACAACGACAACGACAACGACAACGACAACGAACGAGGAGTGTTGCTTCGGCCTGCGTTGCCGCGCGAACGACCCCACATGGAGGACAAAGGGATCAAACCGCCCCCCGATTCGACATGCCTCAGGAGCTGTGCCATGCAAGACCGCCCCATCATCAAGACCGCTATCCCGAAACGCCGCTATCAGGTCGGCAATCACTCGGCATCGCTGCTCGGCGAGATCGAGAGCGGGGATAGCCGTACCTATCGGTACATCCTCGCGTTCGTGCAAACCGGACAGCGCGAGCCCGTCTTCTATGTCTGTGTCGAGCCAAGCCCTCCAGCCGAGCGTGCCGACGGGGCCTACCGGCTCGGTATCGTCGGCGAGGTTATGTCCGAGGTGGTGGATACGGACGATCGCTGGGGCGATCTGGATGCCTTTGCCGAGCAGGCACTGAAGCTGGGCCAGCAGGCGCTCGGGCTGCAGCAGGCCTCCGTTGTCCGACAGATGTGATTCGGGCGCCGTCGTCATTCAGGCACACGGCGTGGGTCACACGCCAGTATACGTCGGCAAACGCGTCCATCCGTAGCCGGAGACTCACAGCGTTTCCACCTCGAAGCCGACCAAGGCGCGACGCTCGCGACTGAATTCGATCCCGATCTGGTGGATCGGCTGACCCAGGGCGCGGTATTTGTCGGCATAACCGCGGTCCTTGATCTGTTGGAGCGCTCGCCCTTCCGGTGCCAGCTCGACGACCTTGAATTCAAACAGCCAGATGCAGGCATTGAACTTCAAAGTCAGGTCGATACGGCCTTGGTTGCTCGTCTCCTCCGGGGTCAGATCCAAGCCCAGCGCGGCCAGATGGCTGTAGAAGACGCTCGCATAGTAACCCTCGAAACGGGCGATCGGATTGCCGGTGTGCCAGGGATAGGGGATGGCCGCGAAGAGGCTTTCGAGATGCGCGCGCAATGCCGTGAAGTCACCGGCGACGAGCACGTCGTAGAGCCGGCTCACGGCCCGATCGGCCTGCATGGGGTCGCCTATCAGCCCTTTCAGGAGCGCATCGTTCAGCGCGATTTCGACCTCCAGATTGGGATAGCCCAGGGCATATTCGAGCCGCGCGCCGAGGCGCCGGGAGCCGGTGAAGGTCAGATAGCCGCTTTGCCAGAGCAATGCCTCCGAGGGCATGTTGTGCACGTCGAAGGTCGAGATCAATGCCTCGGAGGCATGCAGTCCGGCCAGATCTGGCGTAAAGAAACCGCGTGCGGTGAGCAGATCCACCAGAAAGGTCGGCGTCCCCGTCTCGAACCACCAGGTGCGGAACTCGCGTGCATCGAACAACAAGAGGAGATCGAAGGGGTTGTAGACTGCCTCGCCGGTCCAGTTGTAGCCGTTGTACCAGAGCCGGATCTGCTCGCGCTCCAGGCCCGCAAGCTCGGGGGCGAAGACGCTGTCGACATCGGCCTCGGTATAACCGCAGAGCGCCGAGTAACGGACATCGACCGTGATGTCCTTCAGACTGTTGAGTCCCGAAAAGATGCTGACCTTGCTGAACTTGCTCACGCCGACAAGAAACGCAAAACGGATGTGGGCGTCGTTGTCCTTGATGACCGAATAGAGATTCCGCAGTCCGTCGCGGAGCTCCCGCGCGGTCTTCGCGTCGCTCAGGTTGTCGAGGATCGGCTTGTCGTATTCATCCACCAGCACCACTGCCCGTTGGCCGGTGGCGGCATGGGCCAGCGCGAGCAACTCGGCAAAACAACCCACGATGTCCGTCGTGTCCCGACAGACGAGACCGAGCGCGCGTTGATTACGGGACAAGAGATCCAGGATGCGCCGATCGAGCTCGGCGCGATCGCGTACCACACCCCCGCCGAAGCTGATCCGAATGACCGGATAAGGGGTCGTCCAGTCCCAATGCGGATGGATCGCGAGCCCTCGAAACAGGGGCTCGTTGCACGCGAAAAGCTCCGCGAGGGTATCGATCAGCAGCGACTTGCCGAAACGACGCGGGCGCGACAGGAAATACTGGCTGCCCTCGTCGACCAACTGGCGGATAAAGCCGGTTTTGTCGACATAGTAAAAATCATCCTCCCGAATCTTGGCGAAGGTCTGGATCCCGATCGGCAGTTTACGGCGGTGCATGGCGGACCTTGACGGCGCGAACGTGACTGGATTTTTCGCCGAACTCTACTCGTCGCCTAAGGTGATTTCCAAGCATTGGCATCCCGTCTGCGCATGCCCGGAAGGCATCGAGTCCATTAAGCCGCAGGTCTCGAGCAAACCGTCCCGGAAATCTTCGTTGTCGTTGTCGTCCGGAATCCGATTGCGACAACGACAACGAGTAGAGCCTTCGACCACTTTTCTTGGTTCCGGCTCTGCCGGTAGAGCCGTTCCCGGAAATCAACTCAATCGGTTTCGGACTCAAGGGCGAGGATAAAGTCCCATTGCTCGGGCGTGACCGGCATGACGGAGAGCCGATTGCCGTTGCGCACGAGAGGGAAGCCGGCGAGGGCGCCGTCGGCATGCGCCTTGAGCTCGGCGAGCGAGAGGGTCCGTTTCAGGTGGCGCACGTAGCGCACCTCCACCAGATACCACCGGGGTTTCTCCGGGTCGCTCTTGGGATCGAAATACTTCGCCTCGGGATCGAAGGCGGTGCTGTCGGGATAGGCGTCGCTGGCGACCTCGGCGATCCCGACCACGCCCGGCACTGTGCAGTTGGAGTGATAAAAAAGGATCTGGTCGCCCGGGCGCATCGCATCGCGCAGCATGTTGCGGGCCTGGTAGTTGCGTACCCCGTCCCAGGGCTCGGTCCGGTCGGGGCGCGCGGCCAGGTCGTCGAGACCGAAGGCGTCAGGCTCGGATTTCATCAGCCAGTAGTTCATCCTGTCGTGTCCTGATTCGGCATCGCGTGACGGGGCTTAAACCGCGCCCGGCGTGGTATGCGTCGCTTGTCGCTTTGGACGCGGTTCAATACTCTAAAACGCGCCAGCTCCAACACATGACGCATACCGCACCGGGCGCGGTTTAGGTGCGTGCCTGCTCCGCTTCGGCCAGCAGATGTTTGAAATTGGCGAGCCTCTGCGGGGCGATGAGACCCTCTGCGACGGCGCCGCGGATGGCGCACTCGGGCTCTTGATCATGTCGGCAGTCTGCGAACCGGCAGTGTCCGATATAGGGACGCAGCTCGCGAAACCCTTGCTGTAAGGCGTCGCGGTCGAGCGGACCCGTGCGGAAGCTGCGCACGCCCGGGGAGTCGATCAAGGCGCCGTCCTCGGCCAATCGATAGCAGGTCGCCGCCGAGGTGGTATGGCGCCCGAGGCCGGTGGCCTTGGAGAGTCGGCCGATCTGGATCTCGCGATCCGGCAGCAGCACCTTAACCAAGGATGATTTTCCGACGCCGGATTGGCCCACCAGGATGCTCGTTTGCCCGCCGAGATGACGGATCAGGTCGACCAGGGTCTCCGGCTCACGCAGACTGGTCCAGAGGAGTGAATAACCGATGGCCCCGTAATAGGCGAAACGTTCCTGAAACGCTGCACGATCGTCGGGGTCGAGCAGATCCATCTTGTTGGCCACGATGATGGCCTCCACCCCCATGGTCTCGGCCGCCACCAGATACTGATCGATCAAATAATCGCTCGGCTCGGGCCGCGGCGCGATCAGGATCACCAGGCGCGTCAGGTTGGCCGCCAACGGCTTGTCGCGACCGCCGAAGTCGGGGCGGCTCAGCAGCGTTTGCCGCGGCAGGATGGCCGTGACGACACCCTGATTGTCCGCGGTGCGTTGCCAGACCACGCGATCCCCGCAGACCGGATGCCCGATATTCTGACGCGACAGACAATGGGTGATGTCGCCCTCGGCGTCCTCGACCGCCAGATTGGCCCCGTGGCGGACGACGACTCGCCCCTCCACGGGCAACGGCTCGCCTTCGATCTCCGACAAGGCGTTGTCGACGCGCGAGGCGAGGCGCTGGCGGCGGCGGTCCTGGATGGTTTGGATCCGCTCGATCTGGCGTCCGGACAGCCGCCGTTTCGTCACCGGCTCAGCGCTCGAAACTGTAGAAGTGATGGTTTAGATAGCTGGCGACGTCTTTGATGTCTTCATCGAACCACCGCAGCCCGAGCGCGGTCTCGCAGCGTTGGACCTGCCGCTCGAGTCCGTCGAACGAGGTGACCATGCGTCCGTCGCGCGTGTAGATCTCGCTGCCGTGGCAGCTCAGGCAGTTGGTTTCGTAGAGTTCCTCGGCCTTCTCGCTGGGTTGCGCCTGTGCCGTGACCGAACCGAGGCCGAGAAGCACGGCTGTGCCCGCGCCGAGGAGAATGGACTGGATCTTCATGGATGAGCCTCCGAAGGATTGTTGGAATGAGCAAGGTCGCCAGCAGGCGAAAACGCCGCTACCCTAGCCGATCATGGTGTCGACCGCCGGGTTAGACCAGGCTGTCGGCTCACCCGATTGCGTATTGCAGGAGAGCAGGCATTTGACCAAGAACGAGAATCATCTGATCTGGCTCGATCTCGAGATGACGGGGCTCGACCCCGCGAGCGATCGAATCCTCGAGATCGCGACCATGATCACCGACAGCGATCTTCGCATCCTGGCGGAGGGTCCCGTCGTTGCGATCCATCAGCCCGAAGCCGTTCTTGCGGGCATGGACGAGTGGAATCGCGACCATCACGGCCGATCCGGCCTGCTCGATCGGGTACGCGCAAGCACCCAGAGCGTATCCGATGCCGAATCGACGACCCTGCGCTTTCTCGCGGATTTCGTCCCGCCCGGCGCCTCGCCCTTGTGCGGAAACAGCATCTGTCAGGACCGACGCTTCCTTGCGCTCTGGATGCCGAAGCTCGAGGCCTACTGCCACTATCGCAATCTGGACGTGAGCACCTTGAAGATCCTCGCGCAACGCTGGGCGCCCGACGTGGCGAGCGCCTTCAAGAAAGAGTCGCGACACCTGGCCCTCGACGATATCCGCGAGTCCATCGACGAACTCAAACATTATCGCACGCATCTTTTGCGGGGGCTTTAAACCGCGCCCGGTGCGGTATGCGTCATGTGTTGGAGTGGTTTGGCCGCGCCAGCTCCGAGGACTGTTGGAGTCGGCGCGGTTTAAAGTATTCAAAAATATTGAATTCTAAACCGCGTCTCACCGGGATCGAGGATATCTCCGAAGCCAAACGCACAATGACAACGACGCATGTCGCTCTGGACGCGGGTTAACCGATCCGCCGGAGCGCCCACCCGACATGCTCGCGAATCAAGGCGTCGGGATGGTCCGCACGGGTGCTCAGGGCCTGTTTCACCTCGGCCGATGCGGGCGCGTTGCCGAGCGCGACGGCGATGTTTCGCAGCCAGCGGAGGTGGCCAATGCGGCGAATCGCGGAGCCTTGCGTTCGATCGAGAAAGGTCGACTCGTCCCAGCCGAAGACCTCGACGAGCGAGGCCGTATCCAGACCGTGACGTGCCTGAAAATCCGGTTCGGCGGCGAGCTGCGCGAAGCGATTCCAGGGACAGACCAGTTGGCAGTCGTCACAGCCGTAGATGCGGTTGCCCATCAGGGGGCGCAGCGGCTGCGGGATGCTGCCTGCATGCTCGATCGTCAGGTAGGAGATGCACAGGCGGGCATCCAACCTGTAGGGCGCGATGATCGCGCGGGTCGGACAGACCTCGATGCAGGCCCGACAGCGGCCGCAGTGATCGGCAATCGGGGTATCGATCGGCAGTGCGAGATCCGTGTAGATCTCGCCGAGAAAGAACCAGGAGCCGGCCTGGGGGTGGATGAGGTTGGTGTGCTTGCCGATCCAGCCGAGCCCGGCCTTCGCGGCCAGCGGTTTCTCCAGAACGGGTGCTGAGTCGACGAAGACCCGGTAGCCGAAGGGGCCGATTTCGGCGAGGATATGCTCGGCGAGGCGCTGTAGGCGCCGTCTGAGCAGCTTGTGATAGTCGCGGCCCAGTGCGTAGCGCGAGATGAAGGCGCGCGGCGGATCCTCTAGCGCGGCCTGCATCGCCCGGTGCGACTCGGGCAGATAGTCCATCCGCACCGAGATCACGCGAACCGTGCCGGGCACCAGATCGGCCGGGCGCGAGCGCTTCAGCCCGTGACGGGCCATGTAGTCCATGGTGCCGTGACGGCCCTCGGCGAGCCAGGTCAGCAGACGTGACTCGGCCGACGCGAGGTCGGTGTCGGTGATCCCGACCTGCTGGAAGCCGAGTTCCGAACCCCGGCGCTTGATGCGGGCGACAAGCTCTCCTGTCGGTATCACTCGTGTGGCGTCTCGGTTTGCGGCTTCGGATGTCCGAAGAATAGACCGCATGCGAGGTCGACTTGAACCTGATGTCTCGAGACGTCGCCTCCAAGCAAACCGATCGATCAAGCCTCTCGATCAAACCTGTCGATCAAAACCAGCGAGCACATCGGGATTCATGAACGCCGAGCGCCTCACGACATCATGCGTCATCGACGCGATCCGCCTTCGGAGCCATGTGCCTTGCGGCGCCCGCGATCGACCCCGTGCGAGAGCCTCACATGTCATCCCCGCCGCGGAATAATCCGATGCCCGACCGCGATCGCTTGCCGCATGCGCTCTATCGCGCCGCGCAGGTGCGCAATCTCGACCGCTGCGCCATCGATGATCACGGCATCCCTGGCATCGAGCTGATGAACCGGGCCGGGGAGGTCGCCTATCGGATCCTACGTGAGCGTTGGCCGGATGCGCGCGATCTCACGGTGCTGGTCGGGACCGGAAACAACGGCGGGGACGGCTATGTGATCGCGCGCCTGGCACGGGCCGAGGGTCTCGCCGTGCGTGTGCTGCAGCTTGGGGATCCGCAGCGCGTGTCGGGCGATGCGGCCCTCAGTCGCGACGCCTGGTGCGACGCGGGTGGGACGATCGCGCCTTATCGCGGACTGCCGCGGCGCTCGGATGTCCTGGTCGATGCCCTTCTCGGGACCGGGTTGGAACGCCCCGTCGAGGGGCTTTGGGCCGAGGCGATTCAGGCACTTGACCACCAGCGCTCGCCGGTGCTTGCCGTCGACATCCCGTCGGGCCTGCATGCCGACACCGGGCAGGTCATGGGCGTGGCGGTGCGCGCGGATGTCACGGTCAGCTTCATCGGACTCAAACAAGGTCTCTTCATCGGCGCCGGACCCGAGTGCTGCGGCGAGATCCGTTTCAGCGCGCTGTCGATTCCGGCACGGGTCTATTCCAGCGAGGTGGCCTCGGCGCGGCGCATCGACTGGGATCAGCAGTCGGCGCGATTCGGGCGACGTCCGCGCACGGCACACAAGGGCACCTTCGGGCACCTGTTGGTGATCGGCGGCGCACCCGGGCTGTCCGGTGCCGTGCGTCTCGCCGGCGAGGCCGCACTGCGCGCCGGTGCCGGATTGGTCACGATCGCCACGCATCCGGCGCATGCCGCTTGGCTGAATCTCTCGCGTCCCGAGCTGATGGTGTCGGCGGTCGAGACCTCGGCGGATCTGGCTCCCCTGATCGCGCGGGCCGATGTCGTGGCGATCGGCCCCGGGTTGGGTCGCGAGGTGTGGGGCCGGGATCTCTGGCAGTCGCTCCTTGGCCTCGGCATGCCGATGGTCGTCGATGCCGACGCACTGAACCTCCTCGCCGAGGCACCCCGCTCGGGGCCGGATTGGGTACTGACGCCGCACCCCGGCGAGGCGGCACGCCTGCTCGGGACCAATGTTGCGGCGATCGAGCAGGACCGCCCGGCGGGCGCGCATGCGCTGCAGGGGCGCTACGGCGGTGTCGCCGTCCTGAAGGGCGCCGGGACACTGATCCAGGGTGATCCGGTGCGCCCGCTTGCGGTCTGCAGCGACGGGAACCCCGGAATGGCAACCGCCGGTTCCGGGGACGTGCTGACCGGGATCATCGGCGCCTTGCGTGCTCAGGGGCTCGACGCGGAGGAGGCCGCCTGCGCCGGCGTCTGTCTGCACGCTGCGGCGGGCGATCGGGCCGCGCGTACGGGCGAGCGCGGGCTTATCGCGAGCGATATCATCGACGCCCTTCGCCCGCTGGCCAATCGCGTGCATGCACTGCAGGAGGAATCATGATCGAGCAATGGCTGCCCGATCCCGAAGCACAGCTCGCCTTCGGAGGCCGGCTCGCGGCGCTTTTGCCGCCGCGTCTGATCGTCTATCTCGAGGGCGACCTGGGGACCGGTAAAACGACCCTGACCCGAGGTGTTCTCGCGGGGCTCGGCCATCGCGGTGCCGCGCGCAGTCCGACCTATACCTTGCTCGAACCTTACGAGCTGGCGGACAGACGCATCAATCACCTGGATCTCTATCGCCTCGGGGATCCGCAGGAGCTCGAGTTTCTGGGCTTGCGTGACCTGCTCGCCGAGGACGCCGTCTGGATGGTGGAGTGGCCCGAGCGCGGCGTCGGGATGTTGCCGTCTCCGGATCTGGTGATTGCGATCGACTACCTCCCCAATGGCCGGCGACTGCGTCTCTCGGCCCGAACGGCGTCGGGCGCGTCAGTCCTGGAGGCGCTGGCCGGGCTCGGATCCGTGGATTCAGTGCGTTGCTCATCGCCTGAGAAGTTGGATGTAATCCAATGATGCAACATGGAAAGCCGTCGCTCGGCATGCTATCTTTCAACGCACGATCGATCGGGTCGGGAGCCACCAGAAGGCCGTGCTCGTGAATAGGCTGATCTCGCCGCTGCTTCTCCTCGTGCTTGCGGTTTCGGCGCAGTCCGTCTGCGCGGAGCAGGCATCGGTGGATGGCGCGCGGGTCTGGACCGATCCGGAAAAGACCCGTTTGGTCTTCGAGACCTCCTCGGCGGTCACACACCGGATCTTTCCGCTGGACGAGCCCGATCGCCTCGTCATCGACCTCGACGATGCTGCCATGCAGAGCAATCTGCCGAAGGTCGATCTCGGGGATGCCGTCCTGATCGGCCTACGGGGTGGGGTGCGGGGCGGATCGCACCTGCGTATCGTCCTGGATCTCAAGCAACCGGTGCGAGCGAAGAGCTTCGCGCTGAGCCCGAACGAGCGCTACGGACATCGGCTGGTCATCGATCTGACGCCGAAGGACGGTTCGAGCGTCCGGCGTGTCGCGCTTCCCTCGTTCCCGAATTCGGCCGTTCGCAAAGGGGACACGCGGCGCGGTCGCGGTCCTGCGATCATCGTGGCCATCGACGCCGGTCACGGCGGCGAGGATCCCGGTGCCATCGGCGCGGGAGGAACCCTGGAGAAGGACGTCACCCTTGCGGTCGCGCGCGAGCTCGCCAAGCTCATCAACCGCGAGCCGGGTCTCAAGGCACTGATGATCCGCGACGGCGACTACTATGTCGGGCTCCAG
This sequence comes from Thiocapsa rosea, assembly GCF_003634315.1. Taxonomy (NCBI): domain Bacteria; kingdom Pseudomonadati; phylum Pseudomonadota; class Gammaproteobacteria; order Chromatiales; family Chromatiaceae; genus Thiocapsa; species Thiocapsa rosea. The sequence continues at coordinate 4,706,018 of NZ_RBXL01000001.1, read as the reverse complement.
GAACGTATCGCGATTGCGCGCGAGGGTCGCGCCGACCTTTTCGTCTCGATCCATGCCGACGCCTTTACCAACACGAAGGCTAGGGGCTCCTCGGTCTACACCCTGTCTCACGGCGGAGCGAGCAGCGAGGCGGCGAAATGGCTGGCGAATCGCGAGAACAGTGCGGATCAAATCGGCGGTGTGGATCTCTCGACCGGCGACGATCTTCTGGCGAACGTGCTCATGGACATGACGCAAAGCGCGACGATGGAGCACAGTACTGAGGCCGCGACCATGGTCCTCGCCAATCTCGGTCGGCTGGGTGCGGTCCATCGCGGCGTTGTCCAGCGTGCGGGGTTCGCCGTCCTCAAGGCACCGGACGTGCCATCGATCCTGGTCGAGACCGCTTTCATCAGTAACCCCGACGACGAGAAGCGTCTGCGCGATCCAGGCCATCAGCGCGATCTCGCCGAGGCAATCTTGGCCGGTGTTCTGGGGTACTTCCGCAAATACCCGCCTCGCGGGATGCTCGTCGATGCCTCGCCGCAGGGCGGCGCCGGAGCCGCAGGCGCGCGCGAATACGTGATTGGTCCGGGTGATACCCTCTCCGGGATTGCCAAGCGGCACAGCGTGAGCATCTCCGCACTGCGCGCCCGCAATGGCCTGAACGACGACATGATCCGGGTCGGGCAGGTGTTGGCGATTCCGGAGGATTCGTGAGGCGCGTTGCGCCGAGCCGCCAGCATCCAGCCGCCAGCATCCAGCCTCCAGCCTCCAGCCTCCAGCCTCCAGCTGTTAGCCGTGAGCTGTCAGCACAACATCGCCGCGAACGCGCACGGGGTCGGGTTCGGATCGTTCTTGGATCGCAGAGCGATCTCCAGGATACCGAACAGGGGCGGCACAATGGTCGCCGGCAGCTCGAGACCAACGGCTAACGGCTAACGGCTAACGGCTAACGGCTGGGGGCTGGGGGCTGGAGGCTGGAGGCTGGAGGCTGGAGGCTCCCCTTGCCCGCGCCCCGCGCTTCTGTTTCCATCCGCGCATGTCCAAGCCGATCCGCATCCTCTCCAGTCATCTCGTCAATCAGATCGCCGCAGGCGAGGTCGTCGAGCGTCCGGCCTCGGTCGCCAAGGAGTTGATCGAGAACAGTCTCGACGCCGAGTGCACGCGTGTGGAGATCGACGTGGAGCGCGGCGGCATCAAGCGGCTGCGCGTGCGCGACGACGGGCGCGGCATCCCGCCCGATCAGCTGGTGTTGGCGCTCTCGCGTCATGCCACCAGCAAGGTCGCCGATTTGAGCGATCTGGAGGCGGTCGCCACCCTCGGGTTCCGCGGCGAGGCCCTGCCCAGCATCGCCTCGGTGAGCCGGCTGCGTCTGATCTCGCGCAGTCGCGACGCGCCGACGGCCCTCGAGGTCACGGTCGGCAGCGACGGTGTCTTGGAAGAGCCGCGTCCGGCGGCGCATCCACCCGGGACCAGCGTCGATGTCCAGGATCTCTTCTACAACACCCCGGCGAGACGTAAGTTCCTGCGCACCGAGAAGACCGAATTCGGCCATCTGGAGCAGGTGGTTCGGCGCATCGCCTTGGCGCGGCCGGAGATCGCCTTCCAGTTGCGTCACGACGGCAGGACGCTCTACGACCTGCCGGCCGCGGCCGACGCTGCGGGGCAGCGCGCCCGCTTGGAGACCTTGCTCGGAACGCCCTTCGCCGAGCAGGCGCTGACCCTGGACGAGGAGGCCGTGGATCTGCGTCTGTGGGGTTGGGTGGTGCGTCCGGCGTTCTCCCGCAGTCAGGCCGATCAGCAGTTCTTCTACGTCAACGGCCGCATGGTGCGCGACAAGTTGGTGAGTCACGCGGTGCGTCAGTCCTTCAGCGACCTGCTCCATCACGGGCGCCACCCCGCCTATGTGTTGTTCCTCGAGCTGCCCGCCCGAACGGTTGACTGCAATGTTCATCCGTCCAAGCACGAGGTGCGCTTCCGGGAAGGTCGGCAGGTCCACGACTTCATCTTTCGGGTGCTTCAGCGGCGTCTCTCGGCCGGGGTGCTCGGCGAGACGCAGCCAAGCGCCGAGACGGCGAGCGCGTTTGTGCCGGGGCGGGTGCCGCTCGCCGAGGACGAGCCGGTGGCCCGTCTCGGGGGCGCTTCGGGATCCACCCTGCATCTGCCGCTGGGCGTCGGCGACGGACGCGGTGGATATTCCGAGCGCTTGCGTGCCGATCTGGCATTTCAGCAACCGCCGCCTTCGGGGGCCGGGATCGAGGGCGCGGCCGAGCGCGCAGGCGACGAGGACGGCGAGGCGCACCCGCTCGGATACGCCGTCGCACAGATCAACGGGGTCTATCTCTTGGCCCAAACCCCCGACGGCCTGATCATCGTCGACATCCATGCGGCCCACGAGCGAATCGGCTACGAGCGACTGAAGACGAGCTGGCGCTCCGGCGCCGTGATTCGCCAACCGCTGCTGGTCCCGGTACCCGTCTCGGTGGCCCCGCGCGAGGCCGAGTTGATCGCATCCCGGGCCGATGACCTGGCCGCACTGGGCCTGGTCATCGACCGCATCGATGCGGGCACCCTGGTGGTGCGGGAGGTCCCGGCACTGCTGCGACAGGCCGATCACGAGGGGTTGGTGCGGGATCTCCTCTCGGATCTCGCCGTCCACGGCAGCAGCGCCCGACTCGACGAGGCCGTCAACGCGGTCCTCTCCACCATGGCCTGTCATGGGGCCGTGCGGGCCAATCGACGCCTGACACTCGAGGAGATGAACGGATTGCTGCGCGACATGGAGCGCGCCGAGCGGATCGATCAATGCAATCACGGCCGACCGACCTGGATCCGCGTGGGTTACGACGAGCTCGATCGCTGGTTCTCGCGCGGGCGCTGAGTCGGGATACCCATGTGACCGATTCACGCGAAGAACCCGTGCAGGCGCAGTCGAGCGACGCGTCCGGGCAACGTCCCCTCGCCATCCTGCTCATGGGGCCGACCGCGTCCGGCAAGACGGATCTGGCCGTCGAGCTGGTGGCGCGTCTGCCATGCGAGATCATCAGCGTCGATTCGGCGATGGTGTACCGCGGCATGGACATCGGCACGGCCAAGCCGACACCCGATGTGTTGGCCCGTGCGCCGCATCGCTTGATCGATATCCTGGACCCCGCCGAGGCCTACTCGACCGCGCGCTTCCGTGAAGACGCACTCGCGGCGATGGCGCAGATCGACGCGCAGGGCCGGATCCCGCTTCTGGTCGGCGGCACCATGCTCTATTTCAAGGCGCTGCAACAGGGCCTGGCCCGACTGCCGAGCGCGGATCCGCTGCTCCGCCAAGCCTTGTCCGACGAGGCCGATGTCATCGGTTGGTCCGCGATGCATGCGCGACTGGAGCGACTGGACCCGCAGGCGGCGGCGCGGATCCACCCGAACGATCCGCAGCGCATTCAGCGTGCGTTGGAGATTCATGCCCTGACGGGTCGGTCGATGAGCGACTTGATCGCCTCGGCCGAAGCGAGCGCCGATCTGCCCTATCGTCTCCTTAAATTTGTGCGCGCCCCGGCGGATCGCCAAACGCTGCGCGAGCGCATCGCCCGGCGCTTCCGCACGATGCTGGACCAGGGCTTGGTGGAGGAGGTCGCGCGCCTACGGGCGCGTGGCGATCTCACCGCGGATCTGCCGTCGATGCGTTCGGTCGGGTATCGTCAGGTCTGGAGCTATCTCGACGGCGCGCTCGATGCCGAGGAGATGTGTCTGAAAGGCATTGTCGCATCCAGGCAACTCGCCAAGCGTCAGCTCACCTGGCTGCGTGCCGAGACGGCGACCCATTGGCTCGCGGACGAGCCGGATCCGCTCGACGCGGCGCTGCGTCTGATCGGGGTGGCCCGGTCGACGTCGATGCACCCGTGCTGAGGCGCAACCCGGCCGAGTCTTTGCGGTGCGAGCGTCATGAACGCGCGGCACGTTGCGGTGTCTTCTTGTCCGGCGATCCGACTCAGGCCCGTGATGCGTGGCATTCTATTTGCTAGGTGTTGCCTCTAACGAAGCCCGTGTGTTGCTGCGACCACACCGATTGCCTTTGTTGTTTCGGCACCGATCGGGCGGGTGCCTTGCGCTATGGCCAAAGCGCCGCGTTTCGACGACACTAAACCGCGCCAACCCCAACAGTCGTCGGAGTCGGCACGGCCAAACCAGTCCAGCACATGACGCATACCGCTCCGGGCGCGGTTTAAACGAGGCTTTTTCGGCGGGTATGCCTGTCCCGGCTGCTGTCCCGTCTGCTCCACCCCCCGGCTTGATTGGCAGCGATCACAGCCAGAGCTTTTTGCCGGGCAACACTTGTCGACCACTACAATCGGGCGACCACAACAATAAGGAGTCACTCCATGTCTAAAGGCCAAAGCCTCCAAGACCCTTTTCTGAACGCCCTGAGAAAGGAACGCGTCCCCGTGTCCATCTTTTTGGTCAACGGGATCAAACTGCAGGGCCAGATCGAGTCCTTCGATCAGTTCGTCGTGTTGTTGAAAAACAACGTCAGCCAGATGATTTACAAGCATGCGATATCGACCGTCGTGCCCGCGAGAAACGTCAAGCTCCCACCGGCCGAAGGGGTGCTGCCTGAGCCGGGCAACACATGACCGGGAGACGGCCGTAATCGGCCCGCGCGCGGACCTTCCTCCCTGCGAAGGAGGTTGCCGTGTTTGAGCGCCCGAGCGCCGGCGAGCGCGCTGTTTTGGTGCACTTGGACATCGGCTCGACCGCCGAGCCCGACGAGCGCGAGGAGTTTCGGCGCCTGGCGGTCGCTGCGGGCGCGGAGGTCGTCGGCACCCTGGGCGGTTCGCGCGCGACACCCGATCCGAAGCTCTTTATCGGAACCGGCAAGTGCGACGAGCTGATCGCGCTGGTCGCGGGCACCGAAGCCGAGCTGGTGATCTTCAATCATCCGCTCTCGCCCGGCCAGGAGCGTAATCTCGAGCGCCTGGTCAAATGCCGCGTCGTGGATCGCTCGGGTCTGATTCTCGACATCTTCGCGCAGCGTGCGCGCTCGTTCGAAGGCAAGCTGCAGGTCGAGCTTGCACAGCTCAAGCACATGTCGACCCGACTGGTGCGCGGATGGACCCACTTGGAGCGTCAAAAGGGCGGTATCGGCTTGCGCGGACCCGGCGAGACCCAGCTCGAGACTGACCGTCGGCTCCTCTCCAAGCGGATGACCGTACTTGATCGGCGTCTGGATCGCATCCAGGTGCAACGCGCTCAAGGGCGCAAGGCACGCGACAAAGCCGAGCTTCCGGTGCTCTCGCTCGTGGGCTATACCAACGCGGGCAAGTCGACACTCTTCAACCGTCTGACCGAGGCCGGCGTCTTTCAGGCCGATCAACTCTTCGCGACCTTGGATCCGACCCTGCGTCGTCTGACCCTCCCGGACGGCGGCCGGGTGCTGGTGGCCGATACGGTCGGCTTCGTCGGTCGGCTTCCGCATGAATTGGTGGCGGCGTTCCGCTCGACGCTCGAGGAGACGCGCAGTGCGGCGCTGTTGCTCCATGTCGTGGAGGCATCGGCACCGCATCGGGCCCGTCTCGCGGCTGACGTGGAGCAGGTGCTCGCCGAGATCGGCAGCGACGAGATCCCGCGTCTGGAGGTCTACAACAAGGTCGATCTGCTGCCCGACGAGTCGCCGCGAATCGAGCGGGATGCAGCCGGCTTGCCGAGCCGCGTCTGGTTGTCCGCACACACGGGCGCCGGGGTCGATCTACTGTTGCAGGCGATCTCCGAGTGGCTGGGGCGCGATCGGATTCGCTGCTCGCTGGATCTCGAGCCGGAGGAAGGGCGCCTGCGCGCTTGGTTGTTCGAGCATGCGCAGATCATCTCGGACGTGGCCAAACCGGCGGGGGGATGGTCGATGGATCTCATCATCGGGCGACCGGATCGAGAGCGTCTTGCGGCGAGGAACGCTCGCTTTTCAGAGGACAAAGAGGGTGTTTGACGGACAGATCGGAGACACCCGCGGTGCCCGTTTCGACCCGCGTGGTCGCTCTGCGTCGTTTGCCCTTGGCCATGTCGTTCACCTAAAATCGGGAGCGTAGCCGATCGACGTCAACCGCGCTCAGAGCGAAATGCGTCATTTTCATTTTGCGTTTGGCTTTGGAGCTGTCCTCGATCTCGGTGCGGCGTGGTTCAACACTAAACCGCGCCCGGCGCGGGATGCGATGTTTTTTGCACGGGATCGGCCCCGGACTCGACGGCCGCTGGAGACGGCGCGGTTTAAGAGATTTGAAACGATCGTATTTTAAACCGCGTCCCCGCCAAGGGCCGTGTATGCACCAAACGCCGGACTCACTCTAAAGACGACATCTCGCCTTGGACGCGGTTTAGGTCGCATCTTTGCTTGATATCCTCGCGCTTCGTCGGCACTCTGAAGAGGTCATCCGAGGGCTTGAGCGTCCGGAACGTGCAGCGACGACCGTGCGCGCCCTTCTCTCAAACCGCACATTCGGTGCGGAAGCGCCTCTCAACCCAACATCAACAGTCGAATTCGACAGACGGAGAAGCTATGGCCTGGAACGAGCCAGGTGGCGGTAACAAAGACCCTTGGAGCGGCAAGGGCGGCGGCGAGCAGGGTCCTCCCGACCTCGACGAGGTCGTGCGAAAGCTTCAGGAGCGACTCGGCGGACTGTTCGGCGGCAACAAACCCTCGGGTGGCGGCGCCTCCGGCGGTGGCGGTGGATTCAATCTGCCGGGCGGCGATTTCAGCTCGCGAGCCGTCGGGATCATCGCAGGTGTCCTGCTGGTCATCTGGCTGGCGACCGGCATCTACATCGTCGAGCCTGCCGAAAGAGGTGTCGTGACGCGCTTCGGTGCCTATGTCGATACCACCGGCCCGGGCCCTCATTGGCATGTCCCCCGGCCGTTCGAGAGGGTCGTCAAGGTCAATGTCGACGAGATTTCCACCTTCAGCCATTCCGCCTCGATGTTGACTCAGGACGAAAACATCGTCGATGTGGAGCTGACCGTGCAATCGCGTATCCAAGATGCGGCGGATTACCTGTTTCAGGTCTCGGATCCGGATCAGACCCTACGCGACGCAACCGTCACCGTGGTGCGCGTCACCGTCGGCGGCAGCAAGCTCGACTTCGTCATGACCGAAGGTCGCGGCGCGGTGGCCGTCACGATTCAAGAACGCGTTCAGGCGCTCATGGATCAATACCAGAGTGGCTTGCTGGTCACGTCGGTGAACATGCAACCGGCAAAACCGCCGGAGCAAGTCAAGGCTGCCTTCGACGACGCCATCAAGGCACGCGAGGACAAAGAGCGGTTGGAGAATCAGGCCGAGGCTTACGCGAACGAAGTCCTTCCGCAGGCACGCGGCGAGGCGGCCCGAATCATCGCCGATGCGCGCGCCTATCGTGACCAGGTCATTGCCAGGTCCGAGGGTGAGACGGCGCGCTTTACGGCGATCCTGACCGAGTACCTCATGGCTCCGGAGGTCACGCGACAGCGCCTTTACTTGGAAACGATGGAGCAGGTCTTGGGTGATAGCAACAAGGTCATCATCGACGTGGAGGATGGCGGAAACAGCCTCCTCTACCTCCCGCTCGACCAACTCATGAAGCAGCGCCCGGCTGGGGCGGCCCTTGAAAAGCCCGACGCGTCGTCCCCCGCCGTTGCATCGGAAGCGGTGGATCGCCCGCAGCGCTCGGTCGATCGTGATCGGAGGGTGCGGTAATGAATAAGTTGAAAACCTTCCTGCCGCTGGGCCTGGCCGGTCTCGTGATCGCGATCTACGCCTTCACCTTCGTCGTGCAGCAGTACGAGGTGGCGATCAAGCTGCGGCTCGGTCAGATCGTCGGCGACGACTACCGGCCCGGTCTGCACTTCAAGGTGCCGGTCCTCAACAACATCAAGGTGTTCGATCGACGCATTCAGACCATGGATGCGCGTCCTGAGCGTTTCCTGACGGTCGAGAAAAAGGACGTGATCGTCGACTCCTACACCAAATGGCGCATCTCCAACGCCGCGCAGTTCTTCCGCTCGACCGGCGGCAACGTGGCACGAACCTCACGACTCCTGTCCGAACGTGTCAATACGAGCCTGCGTAACGAGTTCGGCAAACGCACGATCCAGGAGGTCGTCTCGGACGATCGTCTTGCGCTGATGGCGTTGTTGACCAAAGAGGTGAACGAGAACGCTCAAGATCTCGGGATCGAGGTCGTTGACGTGCGGGTGAAGAAGATCGATTTGCCTCCGGAGGTCAGCGAATCCGTCTACTCGCGGATGCGTGCCGAGCGTGAGCGGGTCGCCAGGGACCTGCGGGCGCAGGGCGGCGAGGCTGCCGAGCGTATCCGCGCCGATGCGGATCGTCAGCGGACCGTTATCGTGGCCGAAGCCTTTCGCGAGTCCGAGGAGACACGAGGCGAGGGTGACGCGCGAGCGTCGCAGATCTTCGCCAACGCCTTCAACCAGGATCGCGAGTTCTACGCGTTCTTCCGCAGTTTGAGCGCCTATCGATCCTCCCTCGGGCAGGAGCGGGACGTCATGGTTTTGGAGCCGGACTCGGATTTTTTCCGATTCTTCCGCGACCCGACCGGAAAATGATCCGGGCCTTTCGGGCCTGACCGAAGGTCTCGGCTACACCAAACGCCTCGGATTTCCGAGGCGTTTTTGTGTGTGCGCTTGTAAGATTTCCTGCAGATCCGCACGACGGCGCGCGACGCCGCGCGGGGCGCCGGCACGCGACTCGCGTTGGACAAATGCGCCGTCGTCTGAAAAGATGCCCGCCTTTGGCCGATGCGCACGGCGACTGCGCACTCGGATCCGAATCGGATGTTGCGGAGTCACGTGTTGCTGCATGATGTCTTGGTGGCGGTTGCGCTCGTGCTGGTTATCGAAGGCATTTGGCCTTTTCTGAATCCGGACGGGTTTCGACGCGTTCTCCTGCTGATCGCCGCCGAGGACAAACGGGCACTGCGGATTGCCGGCTTGGCCAGCATGCTGTCGGGCGTCGGATTGCTGTATTTGGTCAACTGACGCCCTTCGCCATAAATCGCGCCCAGCGAGGTATGCTGATGTTTTTGGATGGGGTCGGCCCCGGCAGACGTGACGACCGTTGGAGCCGGCGCGGTTTAAGTGCGTCGATCGTGACAGAACAACCGGGGCTACTGAACGCATGAACGAGGAACGCTGGCTGCTGCCGGCCGGGATCGACGAGGTACTGCCTGCGCAGGCGCGGGTCATGGAGACGCTGCGGCGCGAGCTGTTGGATCTTTACGCGAGCTGGGGCTACGAGCTCGTCATCCCGCCCTTCATCGACTATCTGGAATCCCTTCTGACGGGAACCGGCCAGGATCTCGACCTCCAGACCTTCAAGCTGACCGACCAGCTCAGCGGGCGCATGCTCGGGGTGCGTGCCGATATGACCCCGCAGGTCGCTCGGATCGATGCACACCATCTCAGACGCGACGCCCCGACACGGCTGTGTTATCTCGGCACCGTCCTGCATACCCGCAGCGACGGATTCGCCGGCACGCGCAGTCCGTTGCAGATCGGCGCCGAGATCTACGGGCACTCGGGGATCGAGAGCGATACCGAGATCCTGCGGCTGATCATGTTGACCTTACGTGCCGCCGGGATTCGGGAGACCTATCTGGATCTGGGGCACGTCGGCATCTACCGCGGGCTTGCCCGGCAGGCCGACTTGTCGCCGGCCGGCGAGCACGCCCTCTTCGATGCACTCCAGCGTAAGGCCGTTCCGGAGATCGAGGCACTGATCGCGGAGCTCGGTATCGGCGGCGCACCGGCACGCATGTTGTCCGCCTTGGCGGAGCTCAACGGGGTCGATGCACTCGCGCGCGCCGAGACGATCCTGCGCGAGGCCGATCGCCCGGTTCGCGAGGCAGTCGACTATCTGCGTCGACTCGCCGACGAGCTCGGTCGCTGGATCCCGGATGTGTCCATCCATTACGATCTGGCGGAGCTGCGCGGTTACCGGTATAAGACGGGGGCGGTTTTTGCCGCCTTCGTTCCCGGCTGGGGTCTGGAGATCGCGCGCGGCGGTCGTTACGACGACATCGGACGCGTGTTCGGTCGAGCACGTCCCGCGGTCGGGTTCAGTACGGATTTGAAGGAGCTGCTGCGCCACGGGCAACACGCCGACATGAGCGACGCGGCGATCTACGCGCCTTGGTCGACCGAGCCGGCATTGCAGGAAGCCGTCGATCGGCTCCGTGCCGCCGGACGGCGCGTGATCCATGCGCTCCCCGGACTCGAGCAGGATCTGCGCGATCCGGGCTGCCGGCAGGTGCTGGTCGAGCGTGACGGGCGTTGGGAACTAGACGATATCCTCGCGGAGTAGATGACTAAAGATGGGCAACAACGTCGTTGTAATCGGCACCCAATGGGGTGATGAAGGCAAAGGTAAAGTGGTGGACCTGCTCACCGACCGCGCTTCGGTCGTGGTGCGGTTTCAAGGGGGCCACAATGCCGGGCACACCCTGGTCATCGACGGTGTGAAGACCGTTCTGCATCTGGTCCCGTCCGGCGTGCTGCGCGAGGGCGTGCGCTGCTTGATCGGCAACGGCGTGGTGCTCTCGCCCTCGGCACTGCAGGAAGAGCTCGCCATGCTCGAGGCATCCGGCGTGCCGGCACGCGAGCGGCTCGGCATCAGTGCAGCCTGTCCGCTGATCCTGCCCTACCACATCGCGCTCGACCAAGCGCGCGAGCTGGCGCGCGGTGTGAAGGCGATCGGCACCACCGGTCGAGGCATCGGTCCGGCCTACGAGGACAAAACGGCGCGCCGCGGCATCCGCCTCGGCGAGCTGCTCGATACCGAGCATTTCAAGGAGCGCCTGCGCGAGGTCATGGAGTATCACAACTTCATGCTCGAGCATTACTTCAAGGCCGCTCCGGTCGACTATACCGCCGTCCTCGACGAGTACCTCGGTCATGCCGAGGTGCTGCGTCCGCTGGTGATGGATGTCCCCGGATATCTGCACAGCTGCCGTGCCGAAGGCAAAGACATCCTGTTTGAGGGTGCCCAAGGGGCCTTGCTCGACATCGACCACGGCACCTATCCCTACGTGACCTCGTCCACGACGACGGCCGGCGGGGCGTCGAGCGGCAGCGGTGTCGGGCCGCGCGACCTCGATTACATCCTCGGGATCGTGAAGGCCTACACCACGCGCGTCGGCGCCGGTCCTTTCCCGACCGAGCTGTTCGACGACGTCGGCGAGATTCTGGGCAAGCGGGGCAACGAGTTCGGTGCGACCACCGGGCGCAAGCGTCGCTGCGGTTGGCTCGACATGGTCGCGCTCAAACGATCGCTCGCCATCAACAGCGTTACCGGCATCTGCATCACCAAGCTCGACGTGCTCGACGGTCTGGAGACCATCAAGATCTGCACGAGCTATGTCGTCGACGGCGAGGAGGTCGAGACGCCTCCGGTCGGATCCGACGCGCTCGAGCGGTGCGAGCCGCGCTATATCGAGGTGCCGGGTTGGTCGGAGTCTACGGTCGGCACGACCTCGTATGATGCGCTGCCCGCGGCGGCACGTTCGTATCTGGAGACCATCGAGCAGCTTGGCGGGGTCCCGATCGACCTCGTCTCCACGGGTCCCGACCGGGTCGAGACCCTGGTCCGTCGTCACCCCTTCGACGTCTGATGCCTTCCTAATGTTATGGATACTGCCGTCGCGGATCTCTTGATCGAGGGCCTCTGGCTGATGGCCATCGGCCTGGGCATCGTCTTTACCTTCCTCGTGACGCTGGTCGGCCTGCTCGTGCTGATGTCGAAGGCGGTTGCTCGCTGGGGCCCAGAGGAGACGCTCCCGGCGACGACGGCCGGGGTCCATGCGGTCGCGCCCCCGAAGGATGACGCGCGACTGATCGCAGTCATCGGCGCGGCGATCCAGGCGCATCGACGACGTCATCGTCCTTGACACCGATGCCTGTCGTGCCGTGCGCGCGTCCTTGCGCTCGCTCCCCGTTTCCTGCCGATCGGCTCGGCTCCTGCGTGAGCGCGACGGGCCTCCCCGTCGCGCAGGCATCGCGCCGGTGCGTCGATCGGCGCACGCTTCGCTGATCGCGTATCACCCAACCCCGAGATCGAGTCCCGCATGAAGCCATCCAACCGACTTGCGATTACCGATGTCGTCTTGCGCGACGCTCACCAGTCACTGCTCGCGACCCGTCTGCGCATCGAGGACATGCTCCCCATCGCACCCAAGCTGGACGAGGTCGGCTATTGGTCGCTCGAGAGCTGGGGCGGGGCGACCTTCGATGCCTGTATCCGCTATCTCGGCGAAGACCCCTGGGAGCGGCTGCGACTGATGAAGGCGGCGATGCCGAAAACGCCTCAGCAGATGCTGCTGCGCGGTCAAAACCTGCTCGGCTACCGTCACTATGCCGACGATCTGGTCGAGACCTTCGTGGAGCGCGCCGCCCTCAACGGGATCGACGTCTTCCGCATCTTCGATGCCATGAACGACGTGCGCAACCTCGAGACCTCGGTGAAGGCCGCCTTGGCGACCGGCAAGCACGCTCAAGGCACCATGTCCTATACTGTCAGCCCGGTGCATGATCTGGAGTACTGGGTCGACATGGGTCGCCGCCTCGAGGACATGGGTTGCCATTCGATCTGCATCAAGGACATGGCGGGTCTGCTCAAGCCCTATGTCGCCGAGGCCCTGGTCACCCGGTTGAAGGCGACCTGCAGCGTCCCGATCGCCATGCAGAGCCACGCCACGACCGGCATGAGCACCTGCACGATCTTGAAGGCGGCCGAGGCGGGCATCGACATGGTCGATACCTCCATCTCCTCGATGAGCATGACCTATGGCCACTCGCCGACCGAATCGGTGGTCGCCATCTTGGAAGACACGGACCGCTCGACCGGATTGAATCTCCTCCTGCTCGAAGAAATCGCGGCCTATTTCCGCGAGGTCCGTAAGAAATACGCCAAGTTCGAAGGTGCGCTCAAGGGCGTGGACTCGCGCATCCTGGTCGCTCAGGTGCCCGGCGGCATGCTCACCAACATGGAGAACCAGCTGCGCGAGCAGGGGGCCACCGACCGTCTCGACGAAGTGCTTGCCGAGATCCCCAGGGTGCGCGAGGAACTGGGGTTCATCCCGCTGGTGACGCCGACCTCCCAGATCGTCGGCAGCCAGGCCGTGCTCAACGTCCTGATGGGCGAGCGTTACAAGAGCATCACCAACGAGACCGCCGGCGTCCTCAAGGGCGAGTACGGTGCGACTCCGGCTCCGGTCAATGTCGAACTCCAACAGCGCGTCTTGGGCGAGGGCGAGGTGCCGATCACCTGCCGTCCTGCCGACAATCTCATGCCTGAGCTCGATGTCCTCACCACGGAACTCCAGCGCCTGGCCGAGGAGCGCACCATCGCGCTTGCCTCGGATGTCGTGGACGATGTGCTGACCTATGCGCTGTTTCCGCAGGTCGGCCTGAAGTTCCTGGAAAATCGCGGAAATCCGAGTGTGTTCGAGCCGCCGCCGTGGATGGAGCCGGCTCGCCCGAGCGTCGCGGAGACCGCACCGGCGCCGCTTGCGGTCGCTGCCGTCGCCGAGCGCTATCGGGTGGATGTCGACGGTCGCAGCTACCAGGTCGTGGTCTCTGCGGAAGGCGCGGTCGAGCAGCTCGCCGCCGTGCCGAGCGCCGCTTTGCCGCCCCCCGCTGCCGGCCGGGACGTGCCTGCCCCGCTCGCCGGGACCGTCGTGGCGGTCAAGGTCAAACCGGGGCAGGTCATCGCCTCCGGGGAGCTGATCATGGTGCTCGAGGCGATGAAGATGGAGACCGAGGTCCGCTCGCCTGAAGCCGGCACCGTGCTTGCGGTCTCGGTGAAGGAGGGCGACAGCCTCCAAGTCGGCCAGACGCTCCTGACGCTGGGCTGAGCGACATGGAGGCGCTTCTTACCCTGTGGCAGTCCACCGGCATCGCCAACGTGACCTGGCGCGAGCTGCTCATGCTCCTGGTCGGGGGCGGCCTGATTTACCTGGCGATCGCCAAGCGCTTCGAGCCGCTCTTGCTGTTGCCGATCGGCTTCGGTGCGCTCCTGTCCAACATCCCGGTCGCCGGCATGGCCGGGCCGGACGGGATGCTCGGGATGATCTATCACTTCGGCGTCGAGACTGGGATCTTTCCCTTGCTCATCTTCCTTGGGGTCGGCGCCTTGACCGACTTCAGCGCCCTGATCGCCAGGCCCTCGACCCTGATCCTCGGGGCCGCGGCGCAGTTCGGGATCTTCGCGACCCTCCTCGGTGCGCTTGCCCTGAACTTCTTGCCGGGGTTCGACTTCAGTCTGGCGGATGCCGCCGCAATCGGCATCATCGGCGGGGCGGACGGGCCGACCGCCATCTTTCTGGCCTCGCGTCTCGCGCCCGATCTCCTCGGCGCGATCGCGGTCGCCGCCTATTCCTACATGGCGCTGGTACCGATTATTCAGCCGCCGATCATGCGTGCCTTGACGACCAAGGCCGAGCGCAACGTCGTGATGGAGCAGCTGCGCCCCGTCTCGCGCCTGGAGCGGATCCTCTTCCCTCTCGTCGTGCTCTGTCTCTGCGCCCTGTTGTTGCCTGCGGCAGCGCCGCTGATCGGGATGCTGACCTTGGGGAATCTTCTGCGTGAGAGCGGCGTCGTGGAGCGTCTCAGTCGGGCGGCGCAGAACGAGATCATCAATGTCGTCACGATCCTGTTGGGTCTGGCGATCGGCTCCAAGCTCTCGGGCGAGCTTTTTCTCACGACGCAGACGCTGGGGATTCTGGTGCTCGGTGCCGTTGCCTTCAGCATCGGGACGGCCGCCGGCGTCATCATGGGCAAGATCATGTGTCGTCTGACCGGAGGAAAGGTGAACCCGTTGATCGGTGCAGCAGGCGTCTCGGCGGTACCCATGGCCGCGCGGGTCGTGAACAAGGTCGGACTGGAGGAAAACCACCATAATTTCCTGCTGATGCACGCGATGGGCCCGAATGTCGCCGGCGTCATCGGCTCGGCGGTCGCCGCCGGCGTCTTGCTCGCCCTCGTGGGTTCCTAAACCGCGTCCAGGGCGACATGCGTCATGGTCATTTCGCTTTTGCCTTCGGAGATGTTCTCGATCTCGGTGAGACGCGGTTTAGGTTGACGCTGCGAGTCTATTTGCGCTACTTTTGCGCGCTTATGTCGGGCGCACCTCTTGATCTGATCGACCCTTGGCGAGCGTGTCGCCGTGAAATGGCCTTCAACGGCGATGTGTTGTTGAGCGCGATGCCGCGGCTTGCTGCCGCCATGGACGCTCTGGAGCGCGCCCCGACGGAGGCCGATTCGGCAAACGCCCAGACCGTGGCCGCCGACGCTGCGCACTACGAGCTGTTGTTCGCACGGGATCGCGAGGGCCGGTGCATCGTGACGGGGCGCGTGCGTGCAACCCTGAAGATGCGTTGTCAGCGTTGCCTCGACGAGGTCGAGGTTCCGGTCGACGCGCCGATCGCGCTGGCCCTGATCCGCCGGGACGAAGACGCCCTTGAGCTGCCCGAGGATCTTGACCCCTGGATGGTCGTCGATGAGCGGGTCGACCCGATGGAGTTCGTCGAGGACGAACTGCTGTTGGCGGTCCCCGCAATCCCGCGCCATCCTCTCGGAGCCTGCAGCGCGGGGCCGATCGAGGGTGACGACGCGGCCGCATCGGCAGGAGTAGGAGCCGCTGGATCGGATGGGAAACGCCGGCCCTTCGAGATGTTGGCGGCACTCAAACGACCGCCGCAGACATGAGCCCGTGATACGGGACCACGGCATGCTCGGACAGACATGCGAGGGTCGAACCGTGTGCGGCGCTCGACGATACGATTGATGGATTGGAAAACAGATCGCGCTCCCGCTCAAGCGGCGGCCGCGCTTCATATCGGAGATCTAAGATGGCCGTTCAACAAAATCGAAAAACCCCGTCCAAGCGCGGCATGCGTCGCTCCCATGACGCCTTGAGTAAGCCGACCTTGTCGGTGGACCCCACCAGCGGCGAGACGCATCTTCGCCACCACGTGACGCCGGACGGTTTCTACCGCGGCCGTAAGGTTCTGGATCGCTCTGAGTGACCGCACGCGGTCGCCTCGAGGCAACTCTCAAGCCAACGCATATCCGCAGCTCGAACGTTCTAGGGATGGGATCTATCTCGACAATCGCGCTCGATGCCATGGGCGGTGATCATGGGCCAGACGTCGTGGTTGCAGCGGCGCTGCGTTTCCTCGCAGCCTCCGAGCGCGTCGATCTGATCCTCGTCGGCGATGAGACCAAGATCGCCGAGCACCTCGGAAACGCCGATCGCACACGGCTGAGGATCCGACCGACGACTCAGGAAGTCGGGATGGACGAGGCACCCTCCAAGGCGCTGAGAGGAAAAAAAGACTCCTCGATGCGCGTGGCCATCGATCTGGTGAAGAGCGGCGACGCCGACGCGTGCGTCAGTGCCGGCAACACCGGGGCGCTCATGGCGACCGCGCGTTTTGTCCTCAAGACCCTGCCGAGTGTCGATCGCCCGGCGATCATCACAGCCGTACCCTCCCTGCACGGGCACACCCACATGCTCGATTTGGGTGCGAACGTGGATTGTACGGCCGAGCATCTGTTCCAGTTTGCGGTGATGGGCAGCGAACTGGTGACCGCGGTCGAAGGTGTCGCAGCACCGCGTGTCGCGCTCCTGAACATCGGTCAGGAAGAGATCAAAGGCAACGAGCAGGTCAAGCAGGCCAACGAGCTGCTGTTGCGCAGCGGCTTGAATTATGTCGGCTACATCGAGGGCGACGGGATCTTTCTCGACGACATCGACGTGGTCGTTGCCGACGGATTCGTCGGGAATGTGGCCCTCAAATGCAGCGAAGGGGTTGCCAAGTTTGTCCGGCATTCCTTGAGCACGCAGTTTAAGCGGACCTGGTTCAGCCGACTGGCCGGCCTTGCCGCGATGCCGATTCTCAAGCAGTTCCGCCGCACGATGGACCCCCGCCGCTATAACGGTGCCAGTCTTTTGGGCCTGCGCGGAATCGTGATCAAGAGCCACGGCGGGGCGGACGAGATCGCGTTCGAGAACGCGATCCACATCGCACTGAAAGAGATCCACGCAAACATCCCCAAGCGGATCGGCGAACAAGTCGGCCGGCATCTCGACAGCGAACAATACAAGGCGATTGCCTGATGATTTACTCGCGTATCCTGGGGACCGGGAGCCATCTCCCGGCCCGGACGGTGACGAATGCCGATCTCGAGGCGATCGTCGACACCACGGCCACCTGGATCTTCGAGCGCACCGGCATCGAGAAGCGTCATCTGGTTGCCGAGGGCGAGACCTGTTGCGATCTTGCCGAGGTTGCCGCACGCCGGGCGCTCGATGCGGCCGGCCTCCAGCCGTCCGACATCGACCTGATCATCGTCGCCACGACCACGCCTGACCAGTTCTTTCCGAGCACCGCCTGTCTTCTGCAGCAGCGCCTCGGCGTGCGCGGCTGTCCGGCCTTCGATCTTCAGGCGGTCTGCACGGGTTTTGTCTATGCGGTCGGGGTTGCCGATAAATTCATCCGAACCGGTGCCGCGAAACGGGCGCTGGTCGTCGGGGCCGAGACCCTTTCGCGCATCCTCAACTGGGAGGATCGCGGGACCTGCGTGCTCTTCGGAGACGGCGCGGGCGCGGTGGTCTTGGAGGCCGCGGACGAGCCGGGCATCATTTCCACGCATCTGCACGCCGACGGTGCCTACAAGGATCTGCTTCAGGTTCCGGGCGGCCTCGGCAACGGTCACCCCGATGCCCGATTCATCGAGATGAAGGGCAACGAGGTGTTCCGGGTTGCCGTGACCACGCTCGGACGGATCGTCGACGAGACCCTCGAGGCCGCCGGTCTAGCCAAGTCGGACATCGACTGGTTGATCCCGCACCAGGCGAATATCCGGATCATCCAGGCGACCGCGCGTAAGCTGGATCTGCCGATGGAGCGTGTCGTGGTCACGGTGGCCGAGCACGGCAACACCTCCGCCGCATCCATTCCGCTGGCCTTCGATCAAGCGGTGCGCGACGGGCGTATTCAACGCGGCGAGCTTCTCCTGATGGAAGCCTTCGGGGGCGGTTTCACCTGGGGTTCCGTCTTGGTTCGTTACTAAACCGCGTCCAGAGCGAGATACTCGCTCCTGGATCGTTGCCGATACGGATGACACACATGATTGCCGCTTTCTTTCCCGGCCAAGGCTCCCAGTCGATCGGGATGCTCGACGTCCTCGCGGAGTCCTGTCCGGATGTGCGCAGGACCTTCGATGAAGCCTCGGACGCCTTGGGTGTCGACCTTTGGCGTTTGGTCCACGAAGGTCCCAAGGAAGATCTCGATCTCACCCGGAATACCCAACCCGTCGTGCTGAGCGCCGGTATTGCAGTCTGGCGCGCCTGGCTGCAGGCCGGCGGGCCGTCCGCGGGCGTGATGGCCGGTCACAGTCTGGGCGAGTATTCGGCCTTGGTGGCCGCCGGAGCGCTGAGCTTCGCCGACGGCGTGCGTTTGGCTGCCGAGCGTGCGCGCTTCATGCAGGAGGCCGTACCGGCCGGAGAGGGTGCTATGGCGGCCGTGCTGGGGCTCTCCGACCCCGAGGTCATCGCACTCTGCGCAGAGCAGGCGCAAGGCGCCGTGCTCGAGGCCGTGAATTTCAACGCGCCCGGTCAGGTGGTGATCGCAGGCGATGCTGCCGCAGTGAACCGCGCGATCGATGCAGCGAAGGGCGCCGGTGCGAAGCGTGCGCTGACCTTGCCCGTCAGTGTCCCTTCGCATTGCGCATTGATGCGCCCTGCCGCGGATCGCCTTGCCGAGCGGTTGGCTGCAATCGAGATCCGGGTCCCTGAGGTTGCGGTCCTGCACAACGCCAGTGTGCAGAGCGCCGACGACAGCGACGTGCTGCGCGATCAACTGGTCCAACAGCTCTTTCGCCCGGTACGCTGGGTGGAGACGGTGCATGCCGTCGCCGCCGAAGGTGTTCGGATCGCGATCGAGTGCGGTCCGGGCAAAGTGCTGACCGGTCTGAACAAACGAATCGACGACAATCTGATGACACTGCCGGTCTTCGACCCGAAGTCACTCGAAGCGGCACTGGAGGCGATAGCGCATGCTGAATGATGAAATCGCGCTCGTAACGGGCGCATCGCGCGGGATCGGTCGGTCCATCGCGATGGCGTTGGCCGAGCAAGGCGCCGCCGTGGCGGGAACCGCAACGACGGCGGCCGGCGCGCGCTCGATCGAGGAGGCATTGAACGAGGCCGGTTACCAGGGCATCGGGGTCGTGCTCGACGTCTCCGATCAGGCTTCGGTCGAGGCTGCCGTCGGGGAGATCACCGAGCGCCTCGGTGCACCGGGGATTCTCGTGAACAACGCCGGAATTACACGCGACAACCTCCTGATGCGGATGAAGGACGAAGAGTGGGACTCGGTGATCGAGACCAACCTCAGCTCGCTGTACCGCGTCACCAAGGCATGTCTGCGCCCGATGACGAAGGCGCGCAAAGGCCGGATCATCAATATTGCCTCCGTCGTGGGCGCCATGGGGAACGCCGGTCAAACCAATTATGCGGCTGCCAAGGCAGGCATGATGGGCTTCACCAAGGCGTTGGCACGCGAGGTCGGATCACGCGCGATCACGGTCAACTGTGTCGCACCCGGATTCATCGACACCGATATGACCCGGACCTTGCCCGAGGCGCAACGCCAGGCATTGATCGGCGGAATTCCCTTGGGACGTCTCGGACAGCCCGAGGAGATTGCGGGCGCCGTGGTCTTTTTGGCCTCTCCCGCAGCGGCTTACATCACCGGCGAGACCCTGCACGTGAACGGTGGCATGCACATGGCATGAAAGGCGTCGTCGCCGATATGATTAAGATCAACTAAATCAGATCCTTGTCTTTTTTGTCGAGGACTGATGCGGCTTTCATCGGCCGTCGATTGTCACTAGAATACCGCCTGGTCCAGCGAGGGCCACCTTTATTCATCCGGAGGAACCAGTCCCATGAGCAGCGTTGAAGATCGAGTCCGCAAAATCGTTGTCGAGCAACTTGGCGTCAAGGAAGAGGAAGTGACCTCGGAGGCGTCTTTCGTCGACGATCTGGGCGCGGACTCACTCGACACGGTTGAGTTGGTCATGGCCCTCGAAGAAGAGTTCGAAACCGAGATCCCGGACGAGGACGCGGAGAAGATCACCACCGTCCAGCAGGCCATCAACTACATCAACCAGCACCAAGCCTAGGCGGGTGTCCGGCACCCGGCTCGTCGGGTGCTCCGAGGCTCGAGGGCCGTCGGCCGCAGATGGATGCCGGTGCGGCGGCGAGCGCCGAATATCGCGTTTCGAACGAAAGGGGTAGGCAATGTCAGGCAGAAGGGTAGTGGTCACCGGTTTGGGCCTCGTGGCGCCGGTCGGTTTGGACGTCAAGTCCTCCTGGGACAACATCCTCGCCGGCAAAAGCGGGATCAAACCCATCACCCACTTCGATATCGAGCCGTTCAGCACTCGCTTCGGCGGCCCGATCTATGGCTTCGAAATCAGTGATTACATCGCTGAAAAAGAAGCCAAGAAAATGGATAAGTTCATCCACTACGGCATGGCTGCGGGCTGTCAGGCGATTGCCGACGCCGGGCTGGAGATCGATGATTCCAACCGTCGCCGCATCGGCGTGGCGATCGGTTCGGGGATCGGCGGGATCACGGGCATCGAGAACAACTACGAGGCCTATCGAACGAAGGGACCGCGTCGGATCTCGCCGTTCTTCGTGCCGGCCAACATCATTAACATGGTTGCCGGAAACCTCTCGATCAAGTTCGGGCTCAAGGGGCCGAACTACTCGATCGTTTCCGCGTGCAGCACGGCGACGCACAACATCGGCGAGGCGGCGATCATGATCCGCCACGGCTATGTGGACGTCATGATCGCGGGCGGCGCCGAGATGGCGACCTCGCCGGTCGGACTCGGCGGCTTTGCCGCAGCCCGCGCGCTCTCCACCCGCAACGACGCCCCGGAGGCCGCCAGCCGGCCGTTCGATCGCGATCGCGACGGCTTCGTCCTCAGCGACGGTGCGGGCGTCGTGGT
The DNA here is from genome assembly GCF_003634315.1 of Thiocapsa rosea. Taxonomy (NCBI): domain Bacteria; kingdom Pseudomonadati; phylum Pseudomonadota; class Gammaproteobacteria; order Chromatiales; family Chromatiaceae; genus Thiocapsa; species Thiocapsa rosea. The sequence continues at coordinate 4,684,982 of NZ_RBXL01000001.1, read as the reverse complement.
GCTCGAGGAGTACGAGCGCGCCAAGGCGCGCGGCGCCGTCATCTATGCCGAGCTGGTCGGCGTCGGCATGAACTCCGATGCCTATCACATGACCGCGCCGTCGGAGAACGGCGAAGGTGCCTGCGACTGCATGCTGCTCGCACTCGCGGATGCCGGTCTCGACAAGGAGCAGGTGAACTACATCAACGCGCACGGCACCTCGACGCCGGCCGGCGATGTCGCCGAAACCATGGCGATCAAACGTGCGTTCGGCCAGCGCGCCTACGAGATCCCGGTGAGCTCGACCAAATCCATGACCGGGCACATGTTGGGTGCTGCCGGGGGCGCCGAGGCCATCTTCACGATCCTCGCTCTGCGCGATCAGACCGCACCGCCGACCATCAACTACGAGACGCCGGATCCGGATTGCGATCTCGATTACGTCCCCAATACCGCCCGAGAGATGCGAATCGATCTCGCATTGACCAACTCGTTCGGGTTCGGCGGCACCAACGGCACCCTGGCCTTTCGTCGACTTTAAGGTCGACCTCGAGGTCGCTTGGTCGGCTCGTTGCCTTCGTCTCCGATTGCCGATCCGTCGGATGACGAGGGCGTCGCTGGGGCCGGTTTCCGGCGCGTCTTGGTGGACGGGCGCGAGCACGACCGGATCCCCGTCGGGGATCGCGGACTGCACTACGGCGACGGACTGTTCGAGACCATTCTCATTCGCGACGGCATGCCCTGTCTCTGGGATCGTCATATGGCGCGTCTCGCGCTCGGCGCCGATCGGCTGGGGCTCCCGAGGCCACCTCCATCGGTGTTGCGTGAGGAGGCCGTCCGGATCGGCACCGAACTCGATAACGGCGTTTTGAAACTGATCCTCACCCGCGGCGTCGGCGGTCGCGGTTACCGGCCTCCCGCCTCGCCGCACCCCCGTCGCATCCTGCTGTCCTATGCCTCGTCACCGACTGCCGACGCCTGTGTCAACGACGATGTCAACGACGGTGTCAACGGCGGTGTCGCGATCCGCTATTGCGAAACCCCCGCATCCGTGAATCCCTGTCTGGCCGGGATCAAACATCTCAACCGCTTGGATGCGGTGCTTGCCCGTCGGGAATGGGATGATCCGCAGATCGCCGAGGGTCTCATGTGCGACGAGGTCGGGAACCTGGTGGGCGGGACGATGACGAATCTCTTCGTTTGGGACGGTGTCGCGCTCGTCACCCCGTCGGTGTCGCGCAGCGGGATCGCCGGAACGGTGCGCGCGCTCGTCCTCGAATCCGCCGCTCGGGCCGGGATCGCCTGTGTCGAGCGACCGGTCACGCGCAGGATGCTCGAGGAGGCGGCCGGGCTCTTCCTGACGAATGCGCGGATCGGCGTCTGGCCGGTGTCGCGTCTTGCAGATCGGCGGTTCGACACCGAGCGCCTTCCGCTCGATTTTTTGAGCGCCGTCCGTCGAGCGGCGCAGACACCTGAATGGCCGGATCCATGATTGCACGCGTCTTACTCGTTCTGGTGCTCGCCGCAGGTGCGATCGGCGCCGGTCTTTGGCTCGATTACGGCGCCTTCCTCAGGGAGCCGGTGCCTTTGCCCGAGGAGAGCACCATCCTCGATATCCCGCGCGGGACCTCGCTGCGCGGATTGGCGCGTCGGATGACCGACGAGGGCATTCTGAAACACCCTTATTACTTCATCGCCTTGGCCTACCGGCAAGGTGATCAGGCGCGCGTCAAGGCCGGCGAGTTCGAGTTGAGCGCCGGGATGACGCCGGTCGATGTCCTGGCGCGCATCACCTCTGGCCAGGTCGTGCAGCATCCCGTCACGTTGGTCGAAGGCTGGACCTTTCGGCAGGCCGTCGCGGCGATCGAGGCACAGGATCGTTTTACGGGCGAGCTCTCGACGTTGTCCGACGAGGACCTGATGGCCAAGCTCGGTCGACCCGGCGAGCATCCCGAAGGGCGCCTTTTTCCGGACACCTACCGCTTTCCGCGCGACACGCCGCGTTTGTCGGTCCTGCAGCGCGCCTTCGAGCGCATGGAACAGGTGCTGGGGGAGGAGTGGGCGGAGCGCCGCGAGGGGCTCCCGATCGACAGTCCCTACGAGGCCCTGATCCTCGCCTCGATCGTCGAGAAGGAGACGGGTGCCGCGCATGAACGCCCGGAGATCGCGGGTGTCTTCGTGCGCCGACTGCGCAAAGGGATGCGCCTGCAAACCGATCCGACCGTGATCTACGGGATGGGCGAGCGTTACGAGGGTCGCATTCGACGCGCCGATCTGCGCGAGGCCACCGCCTACAACACCTATGTCATCAACGGCCTGCCGCCGACACCCATCGCCTTGCCCGGGCGGGCCGCCATCCATGCGGTCCTCAACCCCGCCGACGGGGACAGCCTCTATTTCGTCTCGCGCGGCGACGGTACACATGTCTTCTCCGCCACGCTCGACGCGCACAACCGGGCGGTTCGTCGCTATATCCTGGGTGAGCAATGAACCTTTCGACCGCGCTGAATCCGAAACCGGGGCGAGGCTGCTTCATTACGCTTGAAGGCATCGAGGGCGCGGGCAAGTCGACACACATCGCCCCGCTCTCGGCGCTTCTGTCCTCGTTGGGTATCGCGGTCGTGACGACGCGCGAGCCCGGAGGATCGCCGATTGCCGAGCGGATCCGCACCTTGCTGCTCGATTCGGCCAACACCGGGATGGACGAGACCGCCGAGCTGCTCCTCATGTTCGCGGCACGCGCCGAGCATCTCGCCAAGAGGATCCGACCTGCACTGGAATCCGGCGCCTGGGTGCTTTGCGACCGCTTTACCGACGCGACCTACGCCTATCAAGGTGGAGGGCGCGGGTTGAATCCGGAGCGCATCGCGGTGCTCGAGACGCTGGTTCAGGGCGACTTGCGGCCGGATCTGACACTGCTTTTCGATCTTGAGCCTGCGCTCGGGCTCGCGCGTGCACGCGGTCGCGGGGCTGCCGATCGTTTCGAGTCGGAGACCCTGTGCTTCTTCGAGGCGGTACGCGCGGTCTATCTCGAACGGGCGCACGCGAGCCCGGAGCGCTATCGTCTAATCGATGGGGCGGCGCCCTTGAGCGCCGTCGCCGAGCAGGCGTGCCAAGCCTTGCTTGCCCTCGTCGAGAGCCGGAGGTACGAGACCGCCGGTGCGTCAGGTGACGGAGCTGCGGTGTGACCGAGCCGACACCGCTCGCATTCGATGCACCTTTGCCCTGGTTGGCGGAGGATTGGGAGCGTTTGAATCAGGCACGCCGAGACGGGCGACTCGCGCATGGCCTTTTGTTCAGCGGTTCGCGCGGCATCGGCAAGCGCCATCTCGTCGAGCTGCTGGCCCGCTCGATGCTGTGCAGCACGCCCACGGCGGACGGACTTGCCTGCGGACGCTGCGCGGATTGCGCCCTGATCACCGCTGCGAGCCATCCGGATCTGCTGCGTGTCGGACCGGATCCCGAGGCGAAATCCGAAGAGATCCCGGTCGCGGCGATCCGCGCGCTCGTGGAGCGGGGCGCACTGACACCGAGCCGGGCCGCGTGGAAGGTGACCCTCGTGGATCCTGCGGATCATCTCAACGCCGCGGCGGCGAACGCCCTGCTCAAGACCCTCGAGGAGCCACCGGGTGCCGCGCTCATCGTCCTGGTGACGGAGCAGCCCGGGCGCCTGCCGGCGACCATTCGCAGCCGTTGCGCTCCGATCCGCATCCCGACGCCGTCCACGGCGGATGCGCTCGCATGGCTGGCCGGGCGAATCCCCCGAGAGACGTCCGCATTGCGCCTCTGTCTCGCGCATGGCGGACCTCTGCGTGCGTTGGACGAGTTCGAAGACGCCCGGCTCGAGCAGCGGCGCGAGCGGATCGCCGGGTTCCTCGCGATCGCCCGCGGCGAGCGCGACCCGCTTGCGGAGGCATCGGCTTGGAACAGCCTCGGACCACGGCTATGCTTGGATTGGTTGTCCGGCTGGCTGGTCGACTTGGTGCGTTTGGCCGCATGCGAGCACCCGACACGGCTCGACAATCCGGATCAACGCGAGGCATTGTGTACGCTCGCGCGGCGTCTGGAGCCGGCCTCGCTCCATCGACTCCTGCAACGCGTCCTACGTGCCCGTGCTCTGGTGGAAACCAGGGCGAATCCCCAGCTTATGCTGGAATCCTTGTCGATCGAATGGCTCCGTGTCGGTGCGGGGCAAGCCCTCAGGAGATCTTGACCCATGGCGATACCGGGCGCATCCACCGGATCCCTTGCGGGACAGCAGCGTATCCTCAGCTTCGCGATCAAGGATAAGGCTGCGCTCTATGCCGCCTTCATGCCGTTCGTCAAAAACGGGGGACTCTTCATCCCGACGACGAAACGCTATCAGCTCGGCGACGAGATTTTTCTCCTGCTGCAGTTGATGGAGGAGACCGAGCGCATCCCTGTCGCCGGCAAGGTGGTCTGGGTCACGCCGCCGGGTGCCGAGGGCAGCCGTGCGATCGGGGTCGGCGTGCAGTTCAGCGACCAGGACAAGGGCATGGCGCGCCGCAAGATCGAGGACTATCTCGTCGGCGCGCTCAACTCGGATCGTCCCACTCACACCATGTAGGCCACACCATGTGGTGTAGCGGTGCAGAGATTCCGAGACCGTCCGAGATCATCGTCGTTGTCGTTTTCGTAGTCGACCATCGATAGGACAACGACCACGATTACGACAACGACAACGACAACGACAACGAACGGCCTCGACACATCTGCCGCACTGCACCAGGAGAGCGAATGCTCGTCGATTCCCATTGTCACCTCGATCGAGTGGATCTTCGTCGATACGAGGGCGACTTCACCGGGCTCATGCAGGCGACCGCCGATGCGGGCGTCACGCACATGCTCTGCGTCTCGATCGATCTGGAGCACTACCCGGACATGCGACGCCTGGTCGATCCCTTCGAGCAGGTCGCCGTCTCGGTGGGCGTGCATCCGAACCAGGAGCATGGCGAAGAACCGACCGCGGAACGGTTGGTGTCGTTGGCGGCCGATCCGCGAAACGTCGCCATTGGCGAGACCGGACTTGACTATTTCCATCGCGATCTGGATCCGGCTCGGCAGCGCGAGCGTTTCCGCGTCCACATTGCCGCGGCGCGCGCGTGCGGCAAGCCGCTGATTATCCACACGCGCGATGCCCGCGAGGATACGATCGAGATCTTGCGGGAGGAGGGTGCCGATGCCGTCGGCGGGGTACTGCACTGCTTCACCGAGAATTGGGAGATGGCGAAGGCCGGCATGGATCTGGGTTTTTATGTCTCTTTTTCCGGGATCGTCACCTTCAAGAACGCCGAGGAGCTGCGCGAGGTTGCGCGCCGCGTCCCGCTCGATCGCCTGCTCATCGAAACCGATTCGCCCTACCTCGCGCCCATGCCCCATCGCGGCAAACCCAACGAGCCAAAGATGGTCACCCATGTCGCAGACCGGATTGCCGAGCTGCGCGGAATGGATCCGGCGGAGATTGCCGCGGTCACACGCGCGAATTACTTCCGGCTGTTCGCCATCGCGTAGGGCCGCAGTGCCGAGCCCTACGCGTCACAAAGGCTCACGAATCGGACTTGCCGTTCGCCCCCTTCTTCATCTGCTCGGGCCGTTTATCGCCGCAGGGTAGATAACCGGCCGTCGGTTCCGGGTCGTGCTTGAGCGCCTCCCGCACGGTGTCGCACACAGTCTTGAGCACCTTGATCCGCGCATAGGGTTTGTCGTTGCCCTCCACCAGGGTCCAAGCCGCATGCTTGGTGCTGGTGCGCACCACCATCTCGTTGATCGCATCCTTGTATTGCGGCCATTTCTCGCGGTTGCGCCAGTCTTCGTCGGTGATCTTGTACTGTTTGTACGGGACACTCTCGCGATCCTTGAAGCGTCTGAGCTGCTCGTCCTGGCTGATGTGGATCCAGAATTTGAGCAGGATCACGCCGCTGTCCACCAGCTGCTCCTCGAAGCGGTTGATCTCCGAGTAGGCGCGTCGCCATTCGGCATCGCCGGCAAAGCCCTCGACTCGCTCGACCAGAACCCGTCCGTACCAGGATCGATCGTAGAGTGTGATGTAGCCCGCGCGCGGGATGTGGCGCCAGAAACGCCAAAGATAGTGGTGTGACTTCTCCTCGTCGGTGGGCGCGGCGACCGGAATGGCGCGATAGAGGCGCGCATCGATCGCGGTCGTGATCCGGCGGATCGCGCCGCCCTTGCCCCCGGCGTCGACACCCTCGAACACCAGAACGGTCGAGCGCTTCTGGTTGTAAGCGCTCCAGGCCAGCTCGTTGATCTCGGTCTGCAGACGCTTCATCTCCGCCTTGTAGGTGTCCTTGTCCAAGGCGAGCGAGAGATCCAGTTGATCCAGGAGCGTGATCTGTGCGTTCGCACCGCTCGGCAGCTCCGGACTGCCGCCGCTGGTCTTGCGCTCGTCCGGCGGGTTATCGCCCAGGCGCGAACGGATGGCGTGCAGTAGGGTCTTGCCGACGGTCAAATCGCGGTAGCGCCGGTCCTCGGCCTCCACCAGATACCAGGGGCAAACACCCCGGTCGGTGTAGCGGATGACCCGCTCTGCAACCTGCTCGAAGGCGGCATACTGCTCGGAGAATTTGCTCTTGTCGGGGAGCATCTTCCAGCGGCTCTTGTCGTCGCGCGAGAGTTCCTTCAGACGCGCTTTCTGGTCCTCTTCGGACATGTGGAACCAGAACTTCAGGATGAGTGCGCCGTCCTGGATGAGCATGCGCTCGAAGTCCACGATGCGGTTGAGCTCCCCGTCGAGCTCCGCGTCGCTGCAATGTCCCTGGAACCGATGCTCGATCGGGGTCTGATACCAACCGCCGAAGAGGATCGAGATCTCCCCACGGGGCGGCATGGAGCGCCAAAAGCGCCAATAGCGTGGACGTGCGCGCTCCTCGTCGGTCTCGTCCCAGAAGGCGAAGGTTTGAACGCCGCGCGTATCCAGCCATTCGTTCAGTCGATTCACCACCTCGCCCTTGCCTGCGGCCTCGACGCCGGAGATGAGAACGACGACCGGGATATCGGAGTCCTTCAGGTCGCGTTGCGCCGAAAGCAGCTCGGTGCGCAGCTCCTCCTGCTGCTCTTTGAAGTCATCCTTGCTGACCGAGCGCCCCACCTTTGTCGATTCGAACATGCGTCATTTCCTCATGATGCGGGATCCGCTTCCACGAAACGGCCGACTTCGGGGCTATGGTCTTCGCATGGGGCCGATCGAGCAAGCGTTCTAAACCGCCTCCAACAGGGTAAATACGCCATACGAGCTGGCTCCGACGTGTGCTGCTTGACAGACGGTGTGGGGGACGCGCTTCAGATAGAGAAAATACAATGAGTTGCTTGCGGTCACGAAATCGTCAGATTTTCCGGGTAGATTCGGGACGCGCCACCGGCGCACGACCCGATCGAACCCTGACGGAGACTTGACCATGTCGAATTCCAACCTGTTGTTGGACAAGAAGCGCGAGGCATTAAAGGCGGGCATCCTTTCCCTCGGCGAACAGGTCCGAGAGGCACTGGAGCGCTCGCTAGACGTCCTGCGTCGACATGACCTCGACTTGGCACGCACGATCGTTTCCGGGGATGCCGAGATCAATCACGAGCGCCGTGCACTCGAGCAGCAGGCGCTCGTCGTCTTGGCGGCCTACAGACCGGCCGGATCGGATCTTCGCGTGATCGGTGCATCTTTGGAGATGATCTCGGAGATGGAGCGCATCGCGGATTATGCCGCCGACATCGCGCGCATCCTGATGCGCTGCGAGGCGCGATCGCTTCCCGAGGGGGCGGTGGCGCGTTGCGTGGATCTCGGCGATGCGGCGACTGCGATGTTCGTCGCGGCAATGACGGCCTATGCCCGAGACGCCGACGAGGCGATGGCGCGTGCCGCTGCGGGGCGTGACACCGAGGTCGACAACGCGGAGCGGGTCCTGATCGAAGAGATCCTCGACTGGATTCGCTCCAATCCGGACGACGCGCAGGTCGGCGTGTCGCTTCTGTCGATCGCCCACAACTACGAGCGGGTTGCGGATCGAGCCACCAATCTCGCCGAGCGTGTCGTCTACATCGCGACAGGCCAGACACCGGATCTCGATTGATCTGCGAACCATTCGCTGTCGTTGTCGTTGTCGTTGTCGTAATCGTATCGATGGACGATTACGACAACGACAACGACTATGGTCTCGGAGGGTCTCGGAATGTCTGAATGTTTCCACTAGACGGGCCACACAAACCTCAAGAGCCTCGTGACATCCGCTCCGCGGTGTCACGCATGCCCCTTGCGCTCCGTGCCAAGTGCCACGATGGCCGAAATGACGAATGATGCCTGATTGGGCATCGACGTATGCCAAGCACTCGTCCGGATGGTAGAGTTCGCTCGGTACAACGGATGGAGCGATCGGCCCGAGCCTTGCCCATGATCGACTGGACCTTTACCCCTGCCTCCCTTTGGACCCTGATCGGCGTCCTGCTGATCCTGTCCGAGCTTGCGCTGCCCGGCGTGATTGCGGTCTTCTTCGGGATCGCCGCGCTACTGATCGGACTGCTGCTGTTTCTTGAGGTCCCGATCGATCCGCCCGCCCAGATCCTCCTGTTCGGTGTGCTCGGTGCGGCGCTCTTGTTGCTCGCGCGTCATCGCCTCAAACCCTGGTTCCGGGGTCAAGTGGAGACGGGCGGGAGCGGCAGCGAGGTGTTGCCCGAAGGCACGCGCGCACGGGCACAGACCGATTTTGTCCGTGGCGCGGGTCTCGTGACCCTCAACGGTGTGCGCTGGAATGCCGAGTCGGCGGATCCCGTCCACGCGGGCGACACGGTCTGGCTCATCGGCCGGCGAGGGCTTGTCCTGCACGTCAGCGCAACGCCTCCGAGCACGTCCGAGCCCTGAGTCCGGCCGCGCGGTGCGTTGTTCGGAAGAATCGGTTTTGCCTTTTTCGTCTAAACCGCGCCAGCTCGAGCAATCGTCGAGTCTGCCGCGGCCGATCCCATCCAAAAACATCGCATACCGCGCCGGGCGCGGTTTAGAGGAGAAACGGCACGATGGACGACATGTATCTCAGCATCAGCACCCTGATTTCGCTTGTCGCGGTGGCCGTGATCGTGATCGCGCTGGCCAAGACGGCACAGATCGTTCCACAGCGCTCGGCCTATATCATCGAGCGTTTGGGGCGTTATTCGCGCACCCTGGATGCCGGATTCCATATCCTGATTCCCTTCGTGGATCGGGTCGCCTACCGGCATACGCTCAAGGAGGAGGCGCTCGATGTCCCCAAACAGCAGTGCATCACCAAGGACAACATCGCCGTCAGCGTGGACGGCGTCCTCTACCTTCAGGTGATCGACCCCCAGTCGGCAAGCTACGGCATTACGGATTATCGATTCGCATCCATGAGCCTGGCGCAGACGACGCTGCGCTCCATCATCGGACAGATCGAGCTGGACCGGACCTTCGAGGAGCGCAGCAGGCTGAACGAAGAGGTTGTCAGCGCACTGGACGACGCCGCGCAGCCGTGGGGCGTGAAAGTCATGCGCTACGAGATCGCGGACATCGTGATGCCGGGCACCATCACCGACGCACTCGAGCAGCAGATGCGTGCAGAGCGCGAACGCCGGGCGGTGGTGGCGCGCTCGGAGGGCGAGCGCCAGGAGAAGATCAATATCTCCGAGGGCCAGAAGATCCAGGTCATCAATCTCTCGGAAGCCGAGAAGGAAAAGCAGATCAACGAGGCCGAGGGCAAGGCCCGCGAGATTCAGATGCTCGCCGAGGCGACCGCGATCGGGATCGAGCGGATCGCCGCGGCCATCGAGAAGCCCGGCGGGAAGGATGCCGTGAGTCTGCGCATCGCCGAGCAGTACGTGCGCGAGTTCGGCCGCATCGCCCAGTCCGGGACCACCCTGATCTTGCCCGCGGAGCTCAGTAATATCGGTGCGGCCGTGGCGGGACTGGCCAAGACACTCCAGACGGTGGATGCGGCCGAGGCGCGGCGGCCCTGAGGGCCTGAAAGCGGGGCGATGATAGCGCGAGTTAAACCGCGCCCGGCGCGGTATGCGTAGTGTGTTGGATTGACTTGGCCGCGCCGGCTCCGACGACCGTCGGAGCCGGCGCGGTTTAGCTGGGTTGACACGAGCCAACTCGGGCATCGACTCTCGGAAAGGCGTCCATCAGCTTCTTGACCCTGCTTTCCGGTCAAGGCCGGGGCAACGTGGCAAGGTCAATAGGCGTTTTCGGTGTTGAAGAGGGCGAAAGGCGTCCTGAACATGATGTAAAGGTCGAATAGGATCGACCAGTTCTCGATGTAGTAGATGTCGTACTCGACCCGCTTGTGAATCTTTTCGGGCGTGTCGACCTCGCCCCGCCAGCCGTTGACCTGGGCCCATCCGGTGATGCCTGGTTTCACCTTGTGTCGGGCGAAATAACCATCTACGACTTGCTCCCAAAGACGTTCGTTCGTATGCGCGTTCACCGCATGAGGGCGCGGCCCGACCAGCGACAACTCCCCACTCAAGACGTTGAAGAGTTGCGGAAGCTCGTCGATCGATGCCTTCCGGATGAAGCGCCCGACCCGCGTAATTCGTGAATCGCCCTTGGTGACGACGTGCTTGGCGAGTGGATCGGATAGGTGGTGATACATCGATCGAAACTTGAAAACCTCGATCACCTCGTTATTGAAGCCGTAGCGTTTTTGACGAAAGAAAATCGGGCCGGGACTGTCCAGCCGGATCGCGAGCGCCGTGGCAAGCATGACGGGCGAGAAGAGGATCAAGGCGACACTGGCGACGAGCAGATCCAGGGTCCGCTTGACAATCGCATCCCAGTCCGCGACCGGCTTGTCCACGACGTCGACAAAGGGTACGCCCCCGATAAACGAGGAGGCGCGATCACGAAAATCCAAACTCGCGGTATGCGCCGAGAGACGGATATCCACCGGCAAGACCCAGAGCTGTTTAAGAAATTCGAGGAGCCGCCGCTCCGCATTGATCGGAATCGTCACGATCAGCATGTCGACATGGGCGATGCGGGCAAACTCGACCAAGTCGGCGACACTGCCGAGTTTCGGATATCCCGCGACGATGGCCGGCGATCGGTCGTTCTTGCGGTCGTCGAAGATGCCGCAGATGCGTGTCGCCTGGCTCGGTTGCTTCTGGATATCGCGGATGAGATCGGCGGCCGCCTCGCCCCCGCCCACGATGACCGCACGGTGCTCCAGGCGGCCGGCTCTGGTCCAGTGACGCAGTAGAAGGGCGAGTCCGAGCCGCATGCCGAGCAGCGCCAAAAGCGTCAGGCCGAACCAAAACCCGAGCCATTCCGGCGGAATTCTGGGCGTGTAGTCAAACAGGGGCGGGACCGCAAAGAAGGCCCCGAAGATCAGAGAGAGGCCGATCATGATTCGCGTCAGCTGCGGGAGCAGCGTGCGCATGATGAAGACTTGATAGCAGTCCGCCGCCTGAAACACCAGCGTGACTAGAACCACGCCGAAAAGAATCCCGAGAACGGCGGGGGGATGGACCGCGAGCCCATCTGAAGTGAAAAGCAGCGTAAGTGCTCCGAGCGATGCAACAATAACCGCATCGACAAAACGGACGACTCCGGTCAACACGGATGCTGAGATCGTGGACGTCCTAAGACTCTCTGCAACCGCCAGCGCTTGATCGGAGAGTTTTCGGGTCTTCGGACTTGGGTCGTCGCCTGTGAGGTTTCCTTGTTTTACTGCGTTCGGGTCGACCTCAGTCACGCTCTTCAGCAACCTCGCGGACAGTTCTTCCGGAAACATGATCGACCTCGGATCGGGCGACTATCGACTTGTTCTAAACGATACGCCTCTGCACGCAAGGTTTGCGCCAAGATGGAAATCGAGGTGCGATACCCGAGCATTTAGAGTGTAAACGGTTATTTTGACGCTAAGGCGGCCGCTTTACGGCGCAATACCTCATCTGCGGGGCGTCGAACCGCGTGCCTGAAGACCTGCGCCGATTGACCCGGACGATTCTTTCCGGCTTTGGAGATCGCCAAAAAACGTCGGTATGTCCGAAACCGTGTCACTTCGTGATCCGATCGCGACTCCCTCCACCGCAGGCATCCGGCGGGTGAATTCTGTCACGCGCGCAGTGCTTCGAGGAGTCGGCTCGCCTGCGACTCGACAGCGGCGAAGTCTCCCGTCACGAGTACCGGATCGCCCCGTCGTGCCGTACGCTCCAGCGCTTCGATCGCCTCATCCAGCGCCGGCACGCCGCAATATCGGGTTGCCCCGCGAACCTGATGCGCGTGCTCGGCCAGCGCGCTCCAATCGGCCTCCGCAATGCAGGCGCGAAGCTCCTCGATCTCGGCCGGCAACCCCGCCAACAAGACGTCCAGCAACTCACGAGCGAGATCGGCGTCTCCGCCCGCACTCGCGAGCGCAACGGCGTCGTCTCGAGCGGGTAAGCTGTCGAGCTTGGAGCGTTGATCGATCATACGTATCGCCGTCCGAAAAAGGTCTCCGCCAAGCCGATACTCTAAAGGTATTCGGCCCGCAACGTCCAGGCAGAGACGGCCGAATGCTGTTGCAGCTTGGTCGATGTTCGATGCTGGTGCAAAATGACCACAGCCAATCTCATCCCGCGGCGCGATGCCGATGTGAGCAGAAGATGCCCTATCCAACGATCGAAGACTTCGTCGGCCACACGCCGCTCGTGAGACTCCAACGCCTTCCCGGCGCCACCGACAACCTCATTCTCGCCAAGCTCGAGGGCAACAATCCCGCAGGATCGGTCAAGGACCGACCCGCCGTGAACATGATCCGGCGTGCCGAGGAGCGAGGGACCATCAAACCCGGCGACACGCTCATCGAGGCGACCAGCGGCAACACGGGCATTGCGCTCGCCATGGCGGCGGCCATCAAGGGTTATCGGATGGTGCTGATTATGCCGGAGCACATGAGTGCCGAGCGGCGCGGCGTGATGCGCAGCTTCGGGGCCGAGATCGTCCTGACGCCGAAGGCCGGGAGCATGGAGGCGGCCATCGATCTGGCGAACGCGATGGAGGCGCGCGGGGAGGGGATACGGCTCGATCAGTTCTCGAATCCCGATAATCCTGCCGCTCACTACGAATCGACAGGTCCGGAGATCTGGCACGATACCGGCGGAGAGGTCACGCATTTCGTCAGTGCAATGGGGACGACCGGGACCATCATGGGGACAGGCCGATATCTGAAGGAGCGGAATCCCGCGATCCGGATCGTCGGCGTTCAACCCGAGGAGGGTTCCAGCATTCCGGGGATTCGGCGGTGGCCCGAGGCCTATCTGCCGAAGATCTTCGATCCTGCCGGCGTGGATCGCATCATCGACATCTCTCAGGAGCTTTCCGAGCAGACCGCTCGCGAGCTGGCCGCACGGGAAGGGATTTTCGCCGGGGTTTCGTCCGGCGGTTGCATCGCCGCGGCATTGAAGCTCTCCCGGGAGGTGCACGACGCGGTCATCGTGGCGATCGTGTGCGACCGCGGCGATCGGTATCTGTCGACCGGGGTCTTTCCGGCCTAGGGGGAACCCCGGGTTTTCTTGTTCTGTTGCTTGAGTGTCGAGGACGCTGTCCGTGTCGAGAAAACGCAAACCTCTTCCGCAGGAGCCTGTCGAGGCCGAGATCGAGGGCCTCACCCACGAGGGTCGCGGATTGGCGCACTTCGACGGCAAGGCGGTCTTTATCGACGGTGCACTGGCGGGTGAGCGGGTGCGTTTCCGGTATACGCGCATCCAGCGTCGCTTCGACGAAGGCGTGGTCGTCGAGGTGTTGAGGCCGTCGCCGGAGCGCGTGGAGCCCAAGTGCAGCCATTTCGGCGTCTGCGGGGGTTGCAGCCTGCAGCACATGGAGGCAGGTGCCCAGATTCGCGCCAAGCAGGACAGCCTTGCCGACGTGCTCTCGCGTATCGGGAAGGTGACCCCGGAGACTTGGCTTGCGCCCTTGACGGCGGCTGCTTGGGGGTACCGGCGCAAGGCGCGGCTCGGTGTGCGTTATGTGGCCAAGAAAGGCCGAACGCTCGTCGGTTTTCGCGAGCGAGGCAATGCCTTCATCACCGACATCGGCCGTTGCGAGGTGCTTCATCCGAGTGTCGGGGCGCATCTGCAGGCGATCGGCGCCGCAGTGGATGCCCTGAGCATCCGCGAGCAGGTGCCTCAGATCGAGGTGGCGATGGGCGACACACCGCCGGTCTTGGTGTTCCGCGCCCTGAGTCCGCCGAGTGCGGCCGATTTGGGCGTGCTCGAGGCGCTCGGGGAGAGTGAGGGTTTCCACATCTATCTTCAGGAGGCCGGGCCGGAGAGCATCCGGCCGCTGCCCGGTCAGGGGATCACCCTGCACTACGGGCTGCCGCGCTACGATCTTCGGATCGAGTTCGAGCCGACCGACTTCACCCAGGTCAACCTGGAGCTGAACCGATCGATGCTCGACCAAGCGCTCGCACTCCTGGATGTCCAGGCCGACGAACGTGTGTTGGACCTCTTCTGCGGAGTGGGCAACTTCACCTTGCCGCTCGCCCGTCAGGCCGAGACGGTGGTCGGGGTGGAAGGCGATGCCGGATTGGTGGCCCGCGCGCAGGCGAACGCGGACTTGAACAAGATCAGGAACGCACGTTTCTATACGGCTGATCTTTATGGCGCGCTCGATCAGGAGCCCTGGTCGCGCGAGGGCTTCACCAAGGTGCTGCTGGACCCGCCCCGCAGCGGCGCGCTCGCCGTGCTTGATTGGCTACCGCGGCTCGGGGTGGAGCGGGTGCTTTATGTGTCCTGCTATCCGACGACCCTCGCGCGCGACGCCGATCGTCTCGTGAATGCGCTTGGTTATCGGCTTGTTTCGGCGGGCGTGATGGATATGTTCCCGCAGACGGCCCATGTGGAGTCGATGGCCCTGTTCGAGCGTGGCTGAATCGCGTCTTCGGCGCGGCATTTGGGGTTGTTGGACCTTGCGAATGTGCGTCCGGCCATGGTTCGTCGCAGCTGACGCGATTCAGGGATTTTTAGTAGGGTCAATGGGGTCATCCCCCGCCGGTAGGGTGGACGAGCGAGAGCGAAGTCCACCGAGCTCGGCGCCGGGGCTGGTTGACTGCGGTGCGCTCGGCCATACGGCGCTTGTCCGTTTTAGACCGCGCCGAGTAAAAGGCTTTTGGTTGCTCGGGGCATGTGAACCCTGATCAGTTTCATATTTTCACTCCGGGCGCGGTTTATGGGCCTTGAAATCGAGCGTAAGTTTTTGGTGAAAAACGCATCTTGGCGCGACAGCGTCGAGGACCGCGAGCCGATTCTCCAAGGCTATCTAGCGGAGGCGGGCCGTGCCACGGTCCGGGTGAGGGCGAAGGGGGATCGCGGCTTCCTGACCATCAAGGGCAGGACGACGGGTGTGACCCGCTCCGAATTCGAGTATGAGATCCCGATCGAGGAGGCTAGGGTCATGCTCGAAACCTTGAGCAGTCTGCCGGTCATCGACAAGGTGCGCCATCGGGTGCGGTGCGGCGGCCATCTGTGGGAGGTCGATGTCTTCGCCGGCGAGAACGCCGGACTGGTGCTCGCGGAGATCGAGCTGACGTGCGAGGAGGAACCGTTCGAGCTGCCGGGTTGGGCGGGAGTAGAGGTCTCGGACGATCCGCGTTACTTCAACTCGAACCTTGCGCGCCATCCGTTCAGCCGATGGTGAAGAGGCTGCAGCGCGACGCCGAGATGTGGTGGCACTCGAGACACATCCTGATCGATATCGACCGCCAGACCCTCGGTCTCTACGAGGGGGCGCGGCGACTGGGCGAGTATCGGGTATCGACCGGACTGAAGGGTGCGGGGGAGCAGCACGGCAGCGGCTGCACGCCGCGGGGTCTGCACCGGGTGCGGATTCGCATCGGCGAGGGATGCCTGATCGGGACCGTGTTCCGGGGACGTCGACCGACCGGCGAGGTTTACGACAGTGCATTCGCCGCGCAGCATCCGGACCGTGATTGGATTCTAACCCGGATCCTTTGGTTGACCGGGTGCGAGCCCGGCCGCAACCGGGGCGGCTGTGTGGATACGCTGCGCCGGTTTATCTATATCCACGGTTGCCCGGAGACCGAGCCGCTGGGCGTTGCGCGCTCTCACGGCTGCATCCGTATGCATGGCCCCGAGCTGATCGAGCTCTTCGATCGCACGCCTGTCGGAACCCATGTGCTGCTGTTCGGTACGGGTGAGCCTGAACTCGCCGGTTCGGATACAGGCCCCGTCGTCGATGGGTAGGGCGAAGCGAAACCCATCCTCCAACTTGCAACACAGCGCTTCCCCGGCTCTGGCGTCGGAGCGGGAAGGATGGGTTTCGCTTCGCTCTACGGGCGTTCTTGTTTGAGCGTCGGAGCGGGAAGGATGGGTTTCGCTTCGCTCTACCCATCCTACGTTGTTTATTTTTTCGGTTTTAAACCGCGCCGGCTCCAGCGGTCGTCAACTGTGCCGGGGCGGATCCCATCCAAAAACATTGCATGCCGCGTGGGGCGCGGTTTAACGGGGGGTGTCGGATCCTCGGCGTCTTCGGCGCGCTCGATAGGCCGCGATTTGCTGCATGATCTGGGGGAAGGGTAGGTGCTCGATGGCGCCGAAACGCGCGATGGCGGCGAGGATCAGGGCGCGCACGTCGGCGATCTCGGTGGGGGCAGGGGCCTCGGGGTCGAGTGCGACGGCGATGCCGCGCAGTCCGCCGATCTGCAGGCGCATCGCCTTCGCATGGGGTAGCGCGCGCTGTCGGTCGTCGGTCTTGAGTGCGAATCTGGCTTGCCGACGCAAGAGGTCGAGCAGGGCGATACAGGTCTCCTGCGCCTCGTCGGAGCGGCAATGCACGCCCTCGCGCTCGGCGATACAAAACTTCTCGGCCTCCGAGCAGCTGCACTGATTGGTCAGGATGCCTTTCTCGTAAGCGCAGTAACGCTCGTTGATGGCGCGATAGGTTCGACGAAAGGCATCGCTGTCCAAGTGGCTGTCAACTCCCTGAATCGGTAGGAATTTTGAAGCGCTGAATCAGGCGGCGATCGCGCTTGGTGGGTCGCCCGGACGCGTCGCCCGCATCGACACCGGTGTCGCGGCGTTCGCGCACGATCTCTTGTCGTTTGAGTCGACTCGCCTCGTCTTCGCTGTAGAGCAAGGCCGCTTCACTGGCCGATCGTCGTTGCTTGCTCAGGCCGAGGACCTCGATGTCCCAAACAAGACCGCCTTTGTGGATCTCGATACGGTTTCCGATCGCGATTGCCCGCGCCGGCTTGGCGCGTTGAGCGTTGACCTTGATCTTGCCGCCGTTGATCGCCTCGACGGCGAGGTGGCGGGTCTTGAAGAAGCGTGCCGCCCAGAGCCATTTATCAAGACGAACGCTCTCCGGCGAGCCGCTGCCCTCACTCATCGGTACCTCGCGGATCGGCCCCGTGCGCATCCGCCGGAACGAGCAAGGGATCGAGTTCGCCGCGCGCATCGAGCATCGCGAGATCGTCGTAACCGCCGACATGGCGATCGTCGATGAAGATCTGAGGCACCGTATGCCGGCGGCTGCGCCGGCGCATGATCTCCATCTGCTCGCGATCGCGGTCGACCGAGATCTCCTCGAAGTCGACACCCTTGCGCTGGAGCAGGTGTCGTGCGCGGGAGCAGTAGGGGCAAATCATGGTGGTGTAGATGGTGATATGAGGCATCGCGGTCTTCACCTTGCATACGGTGGACGTTTATCGACGGTTTGGAGATGATGGCGAAGCTTCGCCGTCCGGGGTGCCGGCCGTCAACCCGACCTTGAACCTGGAGCAGGAACATCATGTACCGCGACACGCCGCACCCGATCCATCGCAGAGACTATCGTCCGCCCGAATTCCTGATCGACCATGTCGATCTCCGATTCGAGCTAGACCCGGATCGCACCCGTGTGGAGGCCAGCCTGCAGGTGCGCCGTAATCCGGCGGCAACCCGCGGCGACGGCACGCTCAGGCTCGACGGCGAGCAACTGGATCTGGAGGAGGTGGCCATCGACGGGCACAGCCTCTTGCCTGCCGAGTACCGCGTGGAGCCCGATTCGCTCACCCTGCAACGGGTTCCGGACCGTTTCCGGCTCGATACACGGGTTCGCATCCATCCCAACCTCAACACCGCCCTCGAGGGCTTATACCAATCCGGCGACATGCTCTGCACCCAGTGCGAGGCGGAGGGATTCCGGCGCATCACCTATTTTCTGGATCGCCCCGATGTCATGGCCCGCTATCGGACCACCCTCGTCGCCGATCGCGATCGCTTCCCGGTGCTCCTGTCCAACGGCAATCGGGTCGAGGAGCGTCTACTCGAGGATGGCCGACATCTGGTCTCTTGGGAGGACCCCTTTCCCAAGCCCAGCTATCTCTTCGCGTTGATTGCGGGGGATTTGAGTGCGATCGAGGATCGCTTCACCACGGCATCCGGCCGCGATGTCGTGCTGCAGATCTTCGTGGAGCCGCATAACCTGGACCGATGCGACCATGCGATGCAGTCGCTGAAGAAGGCGATGTGGTGGGACGAGGAGCGCTTCGGGCGGGAATACGATCTCGATGTTTACATGATCGTCGCGGTGAGTCACTTCAACATGGGCGCCATGGAGAACAAGGGCCTCAATGTCTTCAACGACAAGTTCGTGCTGGCTCGCCCCGACACCGCCACGGACGATGATTTTCAGGGCATCGAGGGCGTCATCGCGCACGAGTATTTCCACAACTGGAGCGGCAACCGCATCACCTGTCGCGACTGGTTTCAGCTCAGTCTCAAGGAAGGCTTCACCGTCTATCGTGATCAGGAGTTCTCGGCCGATGTCGGCTCGCGAGGCGTGAAGCGTGTCGCTGACGTACGTCTGCTTCAGGCGCATCAGTTCCCCGAGGACAACGGTCCGATGGCCCATCCGGTGCGGCCCGACGCCTATGTCGAGATCAACAATTTCTACACCGCGACCGTTTACAACAAGGGTGCGGAGCTGGTGCGGATGCAGGCGACGCTGCTCGGCCCGGAGCTGTTCCGCAAGGCCACCGATCTCTATTTCACGCGCCATGACGGCCACGCCGTGACAACGGATGATTTCGTCGCCTGCATGGAGGATGCGAGCGGGCGCGACCTCATGCAGTTCCGTCGCTGGTATTCCCAAGCCGGGACCCCCTGTCTGCACATCGAGGCCACCTACGATGCGGAGCGCGGGTCCTACAGCCTCCTGATTCGACAAGAGATCGCGCCGACGCCTGGAGAGCCCGAGAAGGATCCCCTGCATCTTCCGCTGGCGATTGCACTGCTGGATCCGCAGGGACGTGAGCTGGCGCTGCGCCTCGAGGGCGAGCCGAACGCAGGGGATCCGGGGACGCGCATTCTGGAGTTGCGCAATTGGGAGACGCGGCTGTGCTTCGTGGATGTTCCCGTGCGGCCGGTGCCGTCTCTGCTGCGGGGATTCTCCGCTCCGGTGCAGCCGCGGTTCGACTACGACGACGCGGACCTGCTCCTTCTTTTGCGTCACGACAGCGATGGTTACTCCCGCTGGAATGCCGCGCGCATCCTGATGCAACGTGTTCTGTCGGCAATGATTGCGGATCCTGCGGCCGAGGCTCCGGGGCGGTTTGTCGAGGCCTTTCGCGGTGCACTGACGGATCCCGAGACCGACAAGGCACTGCTGGCCGAGGTGCTGACGCTGCCCTCCGAGTCCTTTCTCGGGGACCAGATGGAGACCGTCGATGTGGAGGGGATTCACCGGGCACGCACGGCACTCAAACGCATGCTCGGCGAGCGTCTCGCCGAGGCGCTCTTGCGCGTCTATCTGGACAACGCCGACACCGAGCCCTATGCACCGACACCCGATGCGATCGGCCGGCGTGCGCTCAAGAACCTCGCCCTGAGCTACCTCATGGCGGCCGGCAACGCGCAGGGTCTTGCACTTTGTCGCGCGCAATTTGCCGATGGCGGAAACATGACGGACGCGATCGCCGCGCTGCGTCTGCTCGTGGATCACGGCGGCGAGGAAGGCCCGCCCGCACTCGAGGCGTTCTACCGGCGCTGGTCCAAGGAGCCGCTGGTGCTCGATAAATGGTTCAGCGTCCAGGCGACCAGCAGCCGAGAGGGGACCCTGGAGGTCGTGATCGGTCTGCTGCAGCACCCGGATTTTTCGCTGCGCAATCCGAATCGGGTGCGCAGCCTCGTCGGCGCCTTCTGCACCGCCAATCCCGCACGTTTCCATGCCGGCGACGGCAGCGGATATCGATTCCTTGCCGACCGGGTCCTCGAGCTGGATCCGCTCAATCCGCAGATCGCGGCACGGCTTCTCAAGGCGCTCATCCGTTGGCGTCGCTACGACGCGGGCCGTCAGACGCTGATGCGCGCCGAGATCGAGCGTATCCTCGCGGCCGACGAGCTCTCCAGGGATACCTTCGAGGTTGCCTCCAAGGCGGTGGAGGATGTCGGGCATCCGGTGCGGCCAAGCGAGCCCTGACGCGGTCGGTCGGACGGTCAGGCTCGCCGCGGGATCGGTGCCCGCTTGGACTCCTCCGCG